>DATHUV010000133.1:0-7856 GCA_035461905.1 Acidimicrobiia bacterium
CGTCCTCGGTGATGAGGACGGCCCGTGCCTTCGAACCTTCAGATGGGCCGACGACTCCCCTGGCCTCGAGGATGTCCATGACACGGCCCGCCCGCGCAAAGCCGATCCGGAGCTTGCGCTGGAGCATGGACGTCGAACCGAGCTGTGACCGAACCACGAGATCGATCGCCTCCCGCATGATCTCGGGGTCCTCCCCATCGAACTCGTCGACGTCGGCTGCCCTCTGTTGGGCCTGCTCGAACACCTCGGTGTCGCGGTAGCGAGCCTCACGCTGGTCCCTGACCCAGCCGACGACGGCGTGGATCTCGTGCTCGGACACGAAGGAACCCTGGATCCTCTCTGGCTTCGGGTCCCTTGCCGTGACGACCAGCATGTCGCCGAGCCCGACGAGTTTGTCTGCTCCACCCTGATCGATGATGACCCTGCTGTCCGTCTGGGACGCGACCGAGAACGCCAGCCTCGATGGGACGTTGGCCTTGATGACACCCGTGATCACGTTCACCGAGGGCCGCTGGGTGGCGAGGACGAGATGGATGCCGACGGCGCGCGCCATCTGGGCGATACGAACGATCGAATCCTCCACCACGCGCCCTGCAACCATCATCAGGTCGTTCAGCTCGTCGACGACGATCACGATGTACGGGAACCTGTCGAACATCTCCTCGTCGAGCCCACCCGCGTCGTATTGCTCACGGTACGAATCGATGTCGCGGACGCCGGCGTCGGCGAGGAGCTCGTATCGTCGATCCATCTCCGCGACCGCCCATTGCAGCGCGTCGGCAGCCTTCTTCGGGTTGGTGATGACCCGTGTGAGGAGGTGCGGAGCATCGTTGTACTGGCCGAGCTCGACCCGCTTCGGGTCGACGAGGATCAAGCGAACCTCCTCGGGTGTGGCCCGCATGAGGATGGAAGTGAGCAAGGAGTTGATGCAGGACGACTTGCCTGCACCCGTCGCGCCTGCGATGAGCACGTGGGGCAGTTCGGTCAGACGCAACATGCGTGCCGTTCCTGACACGTCAACGCCGAGGCTCACGAGCATCGGGTCGTGGTCCGTGCGCGCGATCTCCGACGTCAGGACATCTCCGATCGTGACCAGCTTCCGCTTGCGGTTCGGGACCTCGACGCCGATCGCAGACTTGCCGGGGATGGGCGCGAGGATCCGCACGTCCGCCGTCGCGAGGGCGTAGGCGATGTCGTTGCTGAGGTTGGTGATTCGGTTGACCTTCACGCCAGGGGCCAGCTCGATCTCGTACCGGGTGACCGTTGGCCCCGGAACGATCCGCACCAGCTTCGCATCGACCCCGTGCTGGAGGAGGGCACCCTCGAGGGCTTCGCCCGTCTCCTTGAGCCCTCGCCCGTCGTGACCTGTGGCGCCGCTCAGCTCGAGGATCTCCAGCGGTGGGAGCTGGTACCCCTCGGAGCTGAGCGGTGCCGGAACCTTGGGGACGACAGGCTTTCTTCTTGTGCGCTCGGGAGCAGGCTCATCGGTGTGATCCGCGGGAGGAGTGATGGCCCCGATGTGCTGCACGGGTTCGGCGTCCCTGAGATCCACAATGATCTCCGTGCCCTCGGCCTCATCGACGTCCTTCAGCGATGTGATGACGCTCCAAGAACCTCGCGCGGACGCCGCGATGCTGCGAACGACGTCACCGAGTGAGGACCGCGTCACGAGCAACGCGCCGACGCCAATCACGGCCACCAGGACCACGAAGGCACCCCAGTACCCGACGAGGCGCTCGAGGGGGTAGGCGATGATCGATCCAACGACTCCACCGTTCTCCCCGACGGCGCCATCGGAACCAGCAATCGGGACGTTGCCCGTCATCAGATGGAAGAGTGCGAGGGACCCGACGAAGAGGAAGACGAGTCCGCTGATCGTGCGGGCATGATGGTCCTTACTGATGAGGCCGATCATCGCGAGGCCTGCAGCGATGAGGACGAATGGCACGACGAATGTCCACATGCCGACGAGGAATCGAGTCCATGCCGAGGTAGTGGACCCGATGGGGCCCGAAAGGTCGAAAAACGAGAGGAACGTCAACGCCCCGGAAGCGATGAGGACGACGCCCCACACGTCGGCCTTGTGGTCGCCGAGATGCTCACCGACCTTGGAGGGAATTGCCCGTAGCGCTTGGGCGATTCTCTGGATCGGTGATGGTTTCTTCTGTTTGCTTCTGGCAGTACTCCGCCCCGTGGCCCGACCGCTCGAGGTCTTCGTTGCCATGGGGTATCAACTGTACCGCCACGACGCGATACATCCAACCACCCTTCGCGCGATCGATCGCGCGGAGAGTTACACGCGTGTGATTCGCACCCTTCAGCCGACGGTCGAGATCCGCCGTCCGGCCGCATCGAAAAGCACGTACCGACGCGTCCACACCTCGATGGGGTCGCCCGGGGTCGGCCCCTTCTCCCCCGTCCTGAGGACGATTTCGTCGCCGGCCAGGTCGACGGTCGCGTACCCGTGGTCACCGTAGGACACGAACGATGAAACCCTGCCCGGGAGACCTGCGGTGGTGACGATCTCCCAGTCCTCGGGCCTGACACCGATCGACACGGCTCCGGTCGATCGGACGGAGGGAGCGGGCAGACCTCCCGCCGCGAGGATGACCTCGTGTGCGGTGACACGGACGTCGATGAAGGACATCGGTGGTGACCCGAGGAACCCTGCAACGAACCTGTTGAGAGGGTTTCGGTACACGTCGTCGGGTGATCCGATCTGTACCAGGGTACCGCGATCGAGGATCGCGATCCGGTCACCGAGGGCCATCGCTTCCATCGGATCGTTCGTGGCGTACATGGCCGTGACCCCGTACCCCTGCTGGACGAGCTTGAACTCCGTCCGAATCCCGCGCCTGAGCTCCGCGTCCACACGAGCGAGTGGTTCATCGAGGAGGAACACGGAGGGCCTTCTCACGAGTGCCCGTGCGGCCTGAACGAGCTGCTGATGGCCCGATCCGAGCTGGTGGGGCATGCGTTCGAGGAATCTCTCGATCGCCATGGCACGTGACTCCGCGCCGACGCGCTCGTCGATCTCGGTCTGGGAGAGGCGATGGACCTCGAGCGGGAACGACACGTTGGAACGGACCGACCGGAACGGGATCAGCACGTTCTCCTGGAACACCATGGCGATGTCCCTCTTGTGCGGCGGCAGGTTCGTGACGGGTCGGCCGTCGAAGTACACGTCGCCGCTGCCGGGCGTGTCGAGGCCGGCGACAATCCGGAGCAGCGTGGTCTTCCCGCTCCCCGAGGGCCCGATGATCGTCAGGAACTCGCCGTCGACGACGTCGAGGGAGATCCCAGCGAGGATCACCGTCCCGTCACGTGTGAACGTGACCGAGTCGAGGTGGACACCTGCCATGGGTCGAGGCTACCCGGCATGTCGTGTTCGGTCGGCGGGCCGGATCAGACCTCGATGACGACGGGTAACACGACGGGTCGACGTTTCACGGAGGCCTTCACGGCGCGTGTGGCGGAGTTCCTGATCCGCCGTCGGACCGTGTCGGGGTCGATCGGATGGTCGAGGCCGGCCATCGAGGCCCCGACGCGCTCGGTCACCAATGCATGGAGGTCCTCGTCGTCGCTCACGACGCCGTGGGAGTCCACCTCTGGTCCGAAGAGGACCTCGCCGGTCGAGAAATTGATCCCGACGGTGACGATGAGGACGCCGTCGTCAGCAAGGTGGCGACGATCCCGGATGATGGTTTCGCCCTCGCCGACCTCGCCGCCGTCGACGTACACGTACCCCCCGGCGATCGCATCGCGCTCGACACGCAACTCCCCGTTCTCGAGGACGACGACGTCGCCGTCCTCGCAGATCTCGACCTCGGGGATACGCATCGCCCGACCGAGCGCAGCATTCGCGACCATGTGGCGGTACTCGCCGTGGATCGGGATGAGCGCATCGGGGCGGATGGCGTTGTAGTAGGTCTTCAGTTCCTCGGCCGCAGCGTGACCGCTCACGTGAACATGTGTGTTCCGTCCGTGATAGACGGTGACGCCTGCCCGATACAGGTTGTTGATGACTCGCGAGACCCTGGTCTCATTCCCGGGGATCGGTGTTGCGGAGATGATCACCGTGTCGTCCTCGCTCAGGGACACGAAGCGGTGCTCACCCGCGGCCATGAGCGACAGTGCGGCGAACGGCTCGCCTTGGCTTCCGGTGGAGATGATCGCCGTCTGGTTCGCAGGCATTCCCACGAGTTCGTCGAGTTCGACGAGTGCGTTCTCCGGGATGTCGAGCACTCCGAGCGACGCGGCGATCTCCGAGTTGCGGAGCATCGATCGTCCTATGAACGCGAACTTCCTGCCATCGCGTACCACCGCGTGGATCGCCTGCTGGACGCGGTGGACGTGTGATGCGAAGCAGGCGACGATCACGCGCCCCTCCGCATGCGAGACGATCTCGTTCAGGCGTTCGCCCACGGTGAGTTCGGATGGCACGAACCCGGGACGTTCGGCGTTCGTCGAATCCGCGAGGAGGACGCGGACTCCGCGAGCGCCTATCGCGGCGAACGATCGAAGGTCGGTCGGGACACCGTCGAGGGGCGTCGGATCGAGCTTGAAGTCCCCCGAATGCAGGACGATGCCCTCCGGAGTGTCGAATGCGATGCCTGCAGCGTCGGGGATCGAGTGCGAAACCGGTATGAAGGTGAATCGGAATGGTCCATGGTTGGTCCACTCGTACGGCTCCACGGCGCGAAGGTCGGCGGTGATGCCGTTCTCCTCGATCCGCGCCCTGGCGAACTCGATCGTGAGCGAGGTGCCATACACGGGAACATTGCGCTCCCGAAGGAGATACGAAAGCGCACCGATGTGGTCCTCATGCCCGTGCGTCAGGATCACACACGACAGGTTCGCGCTGTCATCGAGAACCGATGAGAAGTCGGGGAGAACGAGGTCGACGCCGAGCATGTCCTCCTCGGGGAACATGAGGCCGCAATCGATGAGGGCGGTGGTCCCGTCGATGTCGAGCGAGGCACAGTTCCTGCCGACCTCACCGAGTCCTCCGAGAAAACCGATCCTGACCGTCATCGGGATCGCCGCTCAGTGATGAGCGACAGAGCAGCGCCGACCGCATCGACCGTTTCCGGAAGTGCCGGCAGGAGCGGGAGTCGTGGATCCCCCACGCCGTCCCAATACGCGGTGAGGGCACCCTTGAGCGGCATCGGGCTCGGCTCCGAGAACAGGGCACGCGTGAGCGGGGTGAGGAGCTGGTGCAACTCCTCGGCTGTCTGCTCGTCACCCTCGACCACGGCGTCGACCAAGGCGGCGACCTCGCGGCCGGCCAGATGCGAAATGACCGAGACCACGCCGACTCCCCCGGCGGCAACGATGTCCCGGGTCTGTGAGTCGCTGCCCGAGTAGACGGCGAAGCCCTCCGGGAGCGCCGCGATCGCCCTTCGGGACCAGTCGATGTCTTCGACGGCATCCTTGACGGCCACGATCCTCGGGTGCCCGGCCAGCTCGATGAGCGTGTCGATCTCGATCCGGGTCGCGGTGCGGCCGGGGATGTTGTACAGCATCATCGGGAGGTCTGTCGCATCCGCGATGGCTGACATGTGGGCGACGATGCCGCGTTGTGGCGGCTTCGAATAATACGGGGTGACGGCCATGATCCCGTCGGCTCCGCTGTGCGCAGCAGCCTCGGCGAGCGCAATCGACTCGCGGGTGTTGTACGTTCCAGCGCCGGCGATGACCCGCATCGATCCCTTTGCGGCATCGACAGCTGCCTTGAACAAGGCGATCTTCTCCGGCTTCGAAAGGGTCGGCGCCTCACCTGTGGTTCCCGCCACGACAATGCCGTCGGAACCGTTGTCCCGCAGGTGGCGAACGAGACGCCAGAACACCGCATAGTCAACGGAACCATCGGATGCGAAAGGAGTGATGATCGCCGTTACGACTCGGCCGAAGGGTGCGTCTGGACGATGCTCCATGCGCGAAAGTTACCATGACGGCCCTCGTTACCCTTGGCACCGTGGAGGACACGAGCCCTTACATCAAGGACGTGACGGTCGAGGACTTCCAGAAGGAAGTGCTTCTGCGCTCTCGCGAGGTCCCCGTGCTCGTCGACTTCTGGGCCTCATGGTGCGGCCCGTGCAAGGCGCTCTCCCCGCTCCTCGAGCGAATGACAACCGATGCCGGTGGTGCGTTCGAGCTCGCCAAGGTCGACGTCGATGCGAACCCTGATCTCTCTGCGCAGTTCCTCGTCCAGTCGATCCCGACCGTCGTGGCGATCCGCAACGGCAAGGAGGTCGGCCGGTTCACCGGCGCACTTCCCGAGCCGTCGATCAATGCCTTCCTCGAATCGGTCCTCCCCACCGAGCTCGACATGATGGTCGAGGAAGCCCGGACCGCCCTCGTGTCAGGGGACACGGCGGGCGCGGAACACATTCTCCGCCAGGTGCTCGACTCAAAGCCGGATCATCAGGATGCGGGCACGAGCCTCGCGGCGTTGCTCATCGACCACGGCGACATCGACGGCGCGATGATCGTGCTCGGAAAACTGGTGCCGGACGCAGAAGTCGGAAGGCTCCAGGCTGCTGCCCGCCTCCGCCGAACGGCGGGAGGCGACATCACCGAGCTCGAAGCCGCTGCCGCTGCCTCACCGTCGAGCGACAGCGCACAGCTCGCGCTCGCCACGGCCCTGGCTGCACGATCGGAATTCGAGCCGGCTCTCGACAGGCTGCTCGAGATCGTGCGCCGCAAGGGTGAGGGCAAGGATGCGGCCCGTCAGGCGATGGTCGACATCTTCGGCGTGCTCGGAAACGACCACCCGCTCACCGCAACCTACCGCAAGCACCTCGCCGCAGCGCTGTACTGATCGTCGGCATCCTCAGCCGCGACCCTCAGAGTCCGAGGAGCGGTTCCAAACCGACGGCCACCGGCTCCTCCTGGGCGTTGATCGACCGGATGGCGAGCAGCATGCCAGGCATGAATGACGCACGGTTCGTGGTGTCGTGGCTTATGGACAGCACCTCTCCCGCCCCACCGAACACGACACGCTGATGGGCGACGAGTCCGGGGAGTCGCACGGAGTGCACGTGGACGCCCTCGACTACAGCGCCGAGTGCACCCTCTGCGATCTCCTCACCGTCGACGTGGCGGTGCTGTTCCGGCGAAACCGCAGCGATCCTCATCGCGGTCGCGATGGCCGTACCCGACGGCGCTTCTGCCTTTCGGTCGTGGTGCATCTCGATGATCTCGGCCACGGGGTAGTGCGGTGCAACCACCTCGGCGAGCTTCATCATGAGGACGCCGCCGATCGAGAAGTTCGGAACGACGAGACAGTTCCCCGGACCCTTTCCCCAGAGACCTCGGAGCTCCTCGAGCCGGGCCGCGTCGAACCCGGAGGTTCCCACGACGACACTCGCACCGAACTGGCGCCACTGGTCGAGGTTGTCCATGACGACATCGGGCCGTGACCATTCGACGATCACGTCACAACCGTCCAACGCCTCGTACTTCTGGGCGATGGGTAGACCGCCGATGTTGCCTGACGTGTACACGTCGAACAGGCCGATCAGGCTCATGTCCGTCTGCTCGAGGATCGTCGACGCGGCGAGCCCTCCCATCTGACCGGAGGCTCCTGCGACGCCGACCTTCATAACACGAAAGCTTCGAGGTCGGACGCCTCGAACGGCCCTACGGCGCCAATGACATAGGGTGCGCCGTACGATGCGCGTGCGACATCGATGATCTCATCGCCGGTGACGGCCGATATCCGTGCGACGGTCTCATCGACGGTCAGGTGCTCTGCACCTGTCAATTCGGTCCTGCCGATCCTGTTCATGCGGCTGTTGGCATCCTCGAGGCTGATTGCGAGCGACCCGTTCACGTTGCCCTTGGCCCTCTCG
>DATHUV010000134.1:0-32533 GCA_035461905.1 Acidimicrobiia bacterium
GACCGGGTCGACATCGTCACCGGAACCCTGGGGAAGGCCCTCGGAGGTGCGTCCGGCGGGTACACATCCGGACCCCACGAACTCATCGAGATCCTCCGACAGCGGTCGCGCCCGTACCTGTTCTCGAACAGCCTTGCACCGATGATCGCTGCGACGACCGTCACCGCGCTCGACATCCTCGAGCGCTCGACGGATCGGCGTGAGCAGCTTCGAGCCAACGCCGCTCGTTTTCGCTCCGGCATGGGGCGGTGCGGGTTCACCCTCGCCGGCGCCGACCATCCCATCATTCCCGTCATGCTCGGCGATGCCAAGGTTGCATCCGAGATGGCGGATCGACTGCTCGCGCTCGGCGTCTACGTCATCGGGTTCTCCTTTCCCGTGGTGCCAAAGGGAAGCGCCCGCATCCGAACGCAGATGTCAGCGGCGCACACCTCCGAGCACATCGACAGGGCCATCGACGCGTTCCGGGACGTCGCGACGGACATGGGCGTGGTCCCATGATGCGGGCCCTCGTCAAGGTGAAGCCGGAGGCCGGGATCTGGATGCATGACGTCCCGATACCCGAGGTGGGACCGAACGACGTGCTCATCAGAGTGGCGAAGACGTCGATCTGCGGCACGGACCTGCACATCGTTGCATGGGACGAGTGGGCCGCATCGACGATCCCCACACCGATGACCATCGGCCACGAGTACGTCGGGACCGTCACGGAGATCGGTCCGGAGGTACAGGGCCTGTCCGTCGGCCAGCGAGTATCGGGAGAGGGCCACATCGTCTGCGGGCGATGCCGCAACTGCCAGGCAGGGAGACGGCACTTGTGCATCGGGACCGTCGGCGTCGGGGTCAACCGTCCGGGGGCGTTCGCTGAGTACGTCGCCATCCCCGGGACGAACGTCCAGCCCGTGCCGGACGACGTGCCTGACGACATCGCGAGCATCCTCGATCCCCTCGGAAACGCCGTCCACACGGCGCTCCACTTCGACCTCGTCGGGGAGGACGTCCTCATCACCGGCGCGGGTCCGATCGGCATGATGGCCGTCGCCGTCGCACGGCATGTGGGAGCGCGATACGTCGTCGTCACCGACGTGAACGAGTACCGACTCCGCCTCGCCGCATCGATGGGTGCCGATAGGGAACTCCACGCTGCACGCGATTCTCTGTCGGTCGCGATGGAAGAACTCGGCATGAAGGAAGGCTTCGACGTCGGCCTGGAGATGTCCGGTAACCCGAGCGCACTTCACGACATGATCACGCACATGAACAACGGTGGAGGCATCGCCCTTCTCGGGATTCCCCCGAGACAGGCACCCATCGACTGGAATGACATTGTCTTCAAGGGACTGACCCTCCAGGGGATCTACGGAAGGCGCATGTTCGAGACCTGGTACAAGATGCTCGCCATGCTCCAGACCGGCCTCGACGTTTCCCCGGTGATCACCCACCACTTCGCCGCCTCCGAGTACGAGGAGGCGTTCGAGGTGATGCGCTCGGGAGAGTGCGCCAAGGTCATCCTGGACTGGCGCTGACGCTGACGCGCACGACTGCCTGACACGGCTTGACGGCCCCTGCGCCTGGGCGGACAATCGCAGGAGTACGAACGGAGGGACCATGCGGTGTCTGGTGGTGTGTGAGTCGATGTACGGGAACACGATGGAGGTCGCCCGCGCGATCGCTCTGGGAGCGAGGTCCGTCCTCGAGACGGACACGGTCGAGGTGGGTGAGGCCCCGTCGAAGATCGACAGCGACGTCTCGCTCATTCTGGTCGGCGGCCCCACCCACGCGTTCGGGATGACCCGCCCGAGCACGAGGGAGGATGCGAAGGAGGGCAAATACGCCGAGGAGTTCACCGGCGAGTTCGTCTCGACCGGTCACGGCATCAGGGAGTGGCTGGACACCGTTTCTATCCCCAAGGGAACGTCATTTGCGACCTTCGACACGCGGATCGTCAAGCCGCACGTCCCTGGATCCGCAGCAGCGGGTGCTGCGAAGCGTCTGCGCAAGATGAAGCTTCGCCAGGCGATGGACCCGGAGAGTTTCTGGGTCGAAGGGGCTACCGGACCGCTCACCGAGGGCGAGCTGGAGCGTGCTGAGCGCTGGGGTGCCAAGGTCGCCGCTGCGATCGGCTGAGAAGAGGCCTTCCGTTGGTGGTCAGCCGACCGGAACGTAGAAGGCAGCAGCCAGCGGTGGGACCCGGATCTGGACAGATTGGTCGTATCCGTGGGTCGAGATGGGCTCAGCGGACACGGATTCGTTGACGACGCCGCTTCCGCCGTAGCGGGGATCGTCGCTGTTGAGGACCTCTCGCCACTCCCCCGGGACCGGGACACCGACGCGGTACCCCTCACGGACGACCGGAGTGAAGTTGGCGACGAACAGGACGGGGGACCCATCCCTTGCGAGGCGAAGGTAGGAGTAGACGCTGTTCGCGGCGTCGTCCCCGACAACCCATCGGAATCCGGCGGGTTCGTTGTCGAGTTCCGCCATGGCGGGGGTCTCCGCCAGGAACCGGTTCAGGTCGGCGACCCACAGCTGCACGCCTCGGTGTTCGGGAAGAGCAAGGAGGGACCAGTCGAGCTCCTGCTCGTGGTTCCACTCGTCGTTGACCCCGAACTCACATCCCATGAACAAGAGGGCCTTGCCTGGCTGGGACCACTGGTAGCCGAAGAGGGCCCGCAGCCCCGCGAACTGCTGCCAACGGTCCCCCGGATGCTTCGAGAGCAGCGAACCCTTCCCGTGGACGACCTCATCATGGGAGAGGGGGAGCGTGAAGTTCTCGTTGTAGGCGTAGACCATTCGGAACGTCAGCTCGTGGTGATGGTGCTTCCGGTGGATGGGATCGCGCTCGACGTATCGCAGCGTGTCGTTCATCCACCCCATGTCCCACTTCTCGCCAAAGCCCACACCGCCCAGATCGACCGGCGCCGTCACCCCGGGAAAGGCTGTCGACTCCTCGGCGAACATCTGGACGTCGGGGAACTGCCCGAAGACGGTGGTGTTCAGCTGCTGGAGCAGTGAGATGGCTTCAAGGTTCTCCCTGCCACCGAAGACGTTCGGCACCCATTCGCCCGGCTGCCGGGAGTAGTCCCTGTACAGCATCGATGCCACAGCGTCCACCCTGATCCCGTCAGCGTGGTAGCGATCGAGCCACATCGTGGCGCTCGAGAGCAGGAAGCTGCGGACCTCGTGTCGCCCGTAGTTGAAGATGAGGCTGTCCCAATCCGGGTGGTAACCCTGCTGGGGATCGGCGTGCTCATAGAGGTGGGTGCCGTCGAACATCGCAAGGCCGTGGGTGTCGGAGGGGAAGTGCGAGGGCACCCAGTCGAGAATGACACCGACGCCGTTGCGGTGCAGGTGATCGACCAGGTACATCAGGTCCTGTGGCTCACCGTATCTCGCCGTAGGTGCGAAGTATCCCGTGGTCTGGTACCCCCACGATCCGTAGAAGGGATGCTCCATGACCGGAAGCAGCTCGACATGGGTGAACGCCATCTCGGCCGCATAGTCTGCGAGCTGATCCGCGAGCGCCCGGTAACCGCCCGGCTCGTATCTCCAGGAACCCAAGTGCACCTCGTAGATCGCCATGGGTGCGTCGAGCGCGTTGGCGGCGCCCCGGGTCGCCATCCACTCGTCGTCCGACCACGAGAACGATCGGTCCCACACGACGGACCCCGTCCGAGGCGGCTCCTCCGCCCACCCAGCGAACGGATCGGCCTTGTCGGTCGACGCGCCACCGTCGGGTCCGGTCACCCTGTACTTGTACACGGATCCGCGCCCGACTCCGTCGATCGATCCCGACCACACACCCGACACGTCGGGGTGGAGGTCAACCCCTTCGGACCACCCGGTGAAGTCGCCTATGACCTCGACGCGGGACGCCGAAGGCGCCCAGACGCGGAAGGTGGTTGCATCGCCGGCCGTGTGGGCGCCGAGCACTTCGTACAGGCGTGTGTGCGTGCCCTCGTTGAAGGACCAGCGGTCGGCGTCGGACAGGGGGGAGGGTTTGCAGTTCACGAACCCAATGTAATCGCCAGCGCGGGCCTCCACGAGGGCACGGATCACGACACACCGATATGTGCGAGGATGTGGGCATGAATCGCCTGCCATATGATGCCCGGATCCTGTCGATCGTCCTCGCTGGTGGCATGGGGAAACGATTGATGCCCCTCACCGCCGTTCGGGCCAAGCCAGCCGTCCCCCACGGCGGCCAGTACCGGCTCATCGACTTCGCATTGTCGAACCTCGTCAACGGCGGCTTCCGCAGGATCGTCGTACTCACGCAGTACAAGAGCCACAGCCTCGACGTCCACATCTCACGGACGTGGCGCCTCTCGACGATCATGGGATCGTACGTCACGACCGTTCCCGCCCAGATGCGCCGCGGTCCGCAGTGGTTCGCCGGATCCGCCGACGCGATCTTCCAGAACATGAACCTCATCGACGACGAGAAGCCCCGGTACATCTTCGTGTTCGGTGCGGACCACATCTACCGAATGGATCCGAACCAGATGCTCCAGCACCACATCGACAGCGGCGCAGGTGTCACCGTTGCGGGTATCCGGGTGCCGAAGGAAGAGTCCTCCCAGTTCGGGGTCATCGAGAAGGGGGCGGGATCGTCCCGGATCACGGCATTCCTCGAGAAGCCGGAAACAGTGGAGGGTCTTCCGGACTCCCCCGGCGAGGTGCTCGCCTCGATGGGAAACTACGTCTTCACGACCGAGGTGCTCATCGACATCGTCCAGGCGGACGCCGCATCGTCGAAATCGGGTCGGGACATCGGAGGTGATGTCATCCCGGCGCTCGTGGCGTCAGGACAGGCCTCGGTGTACGACTTCACCGAGAACATCGTTCCCGGTGAGACGCCACGCGACCGCCACTATTGGCGAGACGTCGGGACGCTCGACTCGTACTACGCGTCGAACATGGACCTTGTCGACCCGGAGCCGATCTTCAACCTCTACAACACGGAATGGCCCGTCCATACGTCGGTGGGCCGGACGCTGCCCCCAGCGAAGATCGTCGCACATGGCGAGCTCGGGTCGGCTCGCGTCGCGAACGCGATGATCGCCCCCGGTTCGATCATCACGGGTGCCACGGTCGACCACTCGATCATCTCCCCGAATGTCCGCATCGAGCCCGGTGCCACCATCGAGAACTCGATCCTGTTCGACGATGTGGTCATCGGCCCGGGCGCCGTGGTCCGCAACGCCATCATCGACAAGAACGTGGTGGTCCCTCGCAACCGACAGATAGGTGTCGATCACGAGCGCGACGCGTCGGAGTTCGCAGTGTCGAAGGGCGGGATCGTTGCGATCGCGAAGGGCCAGGAGATCAGCTACAGCTGACCCGGCCGCCCGATCAGGTCCCGGTACAGGTCGATGTGCTCGGTCGCGGGACCCTCCCATGACCAGTCGCCCAACATCCCACGCCGCTGGATCGACGAGCGACGGCGCGGTTGCTTCCACGCGCGCACGGCACGATGCAGGGCGTCGATCATGCCAGCGGTGTCGACGGCTCCGGCGACGAACCCATTACCGGCGAGCCGATCGACGTCGGCATCCACGACCGTGTCGAGGAGCCCGCCGACGGGTGTCACGACGGGGATCGTGCCGTACTCCATCGC
Organism: Acidimicrobiia bacterium; assembly: GCA_035461905.1. GTDB lineage: Bacteria > Actinomycetota > Acidimicrobiia > Spongiisociales > UBA5794 > SZUA-442. The sequence continues at coordinate 5,621 of DATHUV010000134.1, forward strand.
CTGCATCTGGGCCAGGCCACACGGCTCGAATCGGCTCGGCATCACCAGGAGGTCAGCGCCTGCGAACATCCTGTGCGCGAGCGCCCTGTCGAACCCGTCATGGAACCAGACGTGATCGGGATCCTCACCAGCAAGGCGTGTCGCCCACTCGGCCATCCACGCCTCACCTGACCCCAACAGCACGAGGCGGAACGGGACGTTGCGGGCGTAGCGGGCGCTTTCGAGGGCGAGATCGACGCCCTTTTGATCCACGAGGCGCGTGACCATGGCGACGATGGGATCCTTCGTGGCGGGATCCCACCCGAGCTCGGAGGCGAGGGCTGCACGACAGGTGGCCTTCCCGGCCATGTCACCCGCGTCGTACCGGGATGCGATGTGAGGATCCGTGGAGGGGTTCCATCGGCCCGTGTCGATACCGTTCCGGATGCCGACGAGTCGTTCGCCGAGCTCTGAGAGCTGGGTGTGGAGGCCGAACCCGCCCTCGGGAGTCAGGATGTCGGCGGCGTAGGTCGGGCTGACGGCGATGACCCGTGAGGCGAGTTGGATCGCCCCGGCGAGCGGGTTCGTGCCGCCGTATGACTCGAAGAGGTCGGGCCTGACGGTGATCCTGTCGAGCCAGCCCCCGGAGGTCCACCCCTGGTATCCGAGGGTGTGGATCGTCAGGACCGTCGGAACGGGCACGTCGAGCAGACCGAGTGCGGCCGCCGTGTGCCAGTCGTTGCAGTGCAGGACGTCTGGGCGAACCGAACGGGTGAGCGAGGCAACGGCGGCCGAGAACGCGAAGAAGCGGTCCGCGTTGTCCGGCCAGCCGGCACCCGTTGCGTCCGTGTACGGGTCCGGCCTCGCGATTCCGGGAACCTCGACGAGTGTGATGTCGCCGATGCCCTCGATCACTCCCCGTCGAGCAGTGGCAGGTGCAGCCCACTGTGGCACGTCGAGTGGAAACGACTCCTCGTCAACCAGCGGGACACCGGAATAGTCCGGCACCACCAGTTCCACAGTGACGCCGCGCTCGCGAAGGGCTGCGACCAGCCCACCAGCCGCCTCCGCCAGTCCTCCTACGGACACGAGGGGAGCGAGCTCCGCTGTGGCGAATACGATCCTCACGGTGTGTGGCCGTTCCTCTTCCTCAGCAGGACAACGGACCAGCTGGCGACTTCACCGGTTTCCCTGGCCCCTACGGGGAACTCGGGTGCGAGCCCCAGGGCCGAGTACAGCACGATCTCCCATTCGAGGTCGACGAGGTCGGACGGCATCACGAAACGCACGGCGTCGTCGTGGGCATTGAAGAGGACCAGGAAACTGTCGTCGATCACGGGCATGCCCTGCGCGTCGAGGGTCGGGATCGCCTTGCCGTTGAGGTACACGGCCAGAGACTTCGCATACCCGCGTCGCCAATCGTCTGGGGACATCGTTTGCCCGTCGGGTTTGTACCAGGTGATGTCGTTGTGATCCGACCCTCTGACACTTCGACCCTCGAACCATCGGCGCCTCCGGAACACAGGATGCTGCCTGCGGATCCGGATGAGTTCCCGTGCATACTCGAGCATGCCGACGTCGACGCCCTCCCAGTCGTACCACGAGGTCGCGTTGTCCTGGCAGTAGGCGTTGTTGTTCCCGCCTTGCGTCCTCCCGATCTCGTCGCCACCGAGAATCATGGGAACGCCCTGGGACAGCAGCAGTGTGGTGAGGATCGACCTGGCTCGCCTTGCGCGAACCCCGTTCACCTCGGGATCGTCGGTCGGACCCTCGACCCCGGAGTTCCACGAACGATTGTGGCTCTCCCCGTCGCGGCCACCCTCGCCGTTCGCGTCGTTGCGTTTCTGGTTGTAGGAGACGAGGTCCACGAGCGTGAAGCCGTCGTGGGCCGTGACGAAGTTGATCGAGGCATGGGGACGACGGCCGGCGAAGCCGTAGAGATCGGAGCTGCCAGTGAACCGGGATGCGAAGTCGGCGAGTGTCCACTCACTTCCCCTCCAGTAGTCCCGCACACCGTCGCGATACTTGCCGTTCCACTCGCTCCACAGGATCGGGAAGTTTCCGACCTGGTAGCCGCCCTCCCCGAGGTCCCAGGGCTCGGCGATCAGTTTGACGCGATTGATGATGGGATCCTGGTGGATCAGATCGAAGAAGGACGCGAGCTTGTCGACCTCGTGAAGATCTCGGGCGAGGGCGGCAGCGAGGTCGAACCGGAACCCGTCGACGTGCATTTCGGTCACCCAGTACCTCAGGCTGTCCATGATCATCGTGAGCACCTGGGGATGGCGCACGTTGAGCGAATTGCCGGTGCCCGTGTAGTCGATGTAGCGCCTTCGATCGTCGGGGTCGAGCCGGTAGAACGACGCGTTGTCGAGCCCGCGGAACGACAGGGTCGGCCCGAGCGGACCACCCTCGCCGGTGTGGTTGTAGACGACGTCGAGGATGACCTCGATGCCGGCCCGGTGAAGGGTTCGGACCATGGATTTGAACTCCCGAACCTGGTGGCCTCTGTCGCCGGAGGCCGAATACGGGCCATGCGGTGCGAAGTACCCGATCGAGCTGTAACCCCAGTAGTTCGTGAGGCCCCGCTTGACGAGATCGTATTCGGGGACGAAGTGATGGACGGGCAGTAACTCGACTGCGGTGACCCCCAGCTGCACGAGGTGTTCAACGATCGGGTCACTGGCGAGGCCCGCGTAGGTACCCCGCAGCTCTGGGGGAACTCCCGGATGCGTCGCGGATATCCCCTTCACGTGCGTCTCGTAGATAATGGACTCGAAGAGGGGCCGTGCGAGGTGGACGTCGCCCGTCCAATCGAACCGGTCGTCGACGACGATCGATCGGGGCATCGAGGCGGCACTATCGCGGTCGTCGATTCGATCAGGGTGACCGATCTGGTACCCGAGCACGGTTGCATCGCGCCAGTCGACGGACCCCTCGATCGCCTTGGCGTACGGATCGAGGAGAAGCTTGTCGGGATTGAACAGCATGCCATCGGACGGTGCCCACGGCCCGTGGACCCGAAAACCGTAGCGCTGCCCCGGCATCACTCCCTGGACGTACCCGTGGTGGACGAATGCGGTGCTCTCGGGGAGCCTCAGACGCGTCTCGAAGCCATCCTCGTCGAACAGGCACAGCTCGACCCGTTCCGCATTCTCGGCGAAGACGGCGAAGTTCGTCCCGGAGCCGTCGAAGGTGGCGCCGTGCGGGTAGGCCTGGCCGGGCCAGATCGGTGCGCTCACCGGGTCCGTTCTGGCCTGTAGATCCGCTCGTCGTACTCGGCGACCATCCTGGCTGCCGTCACGAAGGGACCGAGTGACTTCCAGTTGTGGCGGACCTTTGCGAGCCATGCCGGACTGGGTGCGGTTTCCCCGTCGTAGAAGAGCGGAACGATCTCGTCGGCAAGGACACGATGAAGCGTTGCAGACTCCTCGTCGTCGCGCACATCGCGATCCCCGGCATCCGAGGACTCGATTGCCCAGCCGTTCTCGCCGTCGAAGCACTCGGCCCACCACCCATCGAGGATCGAGAAGTTGAGGACGCCGTTGAGGGCCGCCTTCTCGCCGCTCGTTCCGCAGGCCTCGTTCGGCCGGATGGGGTTGTTGAGCCAGACGTCGCAGCCTGCGTACATCGTGCGGGCCACGGCCATCTGATAGTCGGGAACGAACACGAAGCGGCCGCGGGCGTCGTCCGATTGCGCGAACTGCACGACGCGGTGCAGAACGTCCTTTCCGGGTTCGTCCGCAGGGTGGGCCTTTCCTGCGAACACGAACTGGATAGGTCGCTCGTCGTCGGCGAGAAGGGCCGTCAGTGCTTCGAGGTCACGAAGGAGGAGATCGGCACGCTTGTACGTCGCGAACCGCCTCGCAAAGCCGATGGTCAGAATGGAAGGGTCGAGCCGGTGTCGGTGGCCGACGCGTCGGTCGACCAGGTGGATCAATCGGGAACGACCCGATGAACGTAGGGAGCGAATCGTTTCGTCATCGATGTGCTCCACCCCGTCCCAGGTGAGCGGGACTCCGCGACCCCACTGCGGTCCGAGTGCATCGTCGAGGACAGCCTGGAGGTCGCTCGCCACCCAGGTTCGTGCGTGGACGCCGTTGGTCACGGACGTGATGTCGGAACCCCCCGGGACGTTGGCGAACATCTCTCGGGACACCTCTCCGTGGAGCGCGGAAACACCGTTGGCGGTACTCGAGATCCGGAGGCAGAAGGCTGCCATGTTGAAGGAGTCCGGCTCACCGGGCATGTGTGCGAGGGCGAGGAGGTCATCCATCGAAACACCGTACCTCTGGGTCCAGACGCCGAGGTACCGCTCCATGAGATCGTGGGAGAACCGATCGATGCCGGCGGGTACCGGGGTGTGGGTCGTGAACACGATGCGGGGCTTGACGGCGTCGACCGCTTTCGCGAGTGACTTTCCCCGGTCGACTTCCTCACCGAGGAGTTCGAGTGCGAGGAAGCCTGCGTGCCCTTCGTTGAGGTGATACACGGCGGGGTTGTATCCGAGCTGGCGGAGCGCCCTGACCCCGCCCACACCCATGAGGAGTTCCTGGCGAATACGGTGCTCGCGGTCGCCGCTGTAGAGGCGATCCGACACATGTCGCCCCTCCTCGTCGTTGAGAGGGAGGTCGGTATCGAGGAGGTAGAGCTTCGTTTGGCCGACATCCGCCCTCCACACCCTGGCCTTGACGATCCGGTCGTCCATGGTGATATCGACGATGACGGGCATCTGCTCGAGGCCCAGCGACTGCGGATCGGTGCGCTCGTAATGCTCTCGTTGGCGCTCGGCCGATATCGACTGGTGGAAGAACCCGTCCCGGTAGAAGAGCCCCACCGCAACGAGTGGCAACCCGAGGTCGCTCGCCGCCTTCAGGTGGTCGCCGGCAAGGACTCCCAAACCCCCCGAGTACTGCGGCAGCGTCTCTGACACCCCGAACTCCGGCGAGAAGTAGGCAATGACGGCATCGGCCGAGCCAGATGGCGTCGGGACACGCTCGGCGGCGGCGCGGGCGTCAGCGATGAACTGCTCATCTCCGAGGTAGGCGTCGTAGTCGGCATCCGTGAACGCCCGAATGCGCTGCTTGGGATGCAGGCGAGCGGTGGCCTCGGGGAACCGCTCGAAGAGGTCCCTGGTGTGGCGGTCCCACGTCCACGAGTAATTGGATGCCACACCGATGAGGAGGGCTTCGAGTTCCGAGCGCGTGGTCATTCCATTCACGGTGGTGTCCTTGGGTGCGGAAGTCCCTCGATTGTATCGAGGAGCCGGCTCGAGACGGTCCTTCACGACCTCGTCGGGTCGCGATGCGCAACGAATCGATCGAGCCGGGAGGTGAACTGCGGATCTGCGGCCATCTCGTCGATCGAGACGCTGTGTCTGAGCCGCCAGTTCGGGCGCTCCCAGTCAGTGCCGGGGATGTTCTGGCGTCGCTCCTCCATGAGGAGGTCGTCGAGGTTCACCAGTGCAACGGCGGCAGGGGTCGAGGCCATCCACTCGATGAGGGCGTCCCTGGTCTCGTCCGCGCCCTGGGTTCCGAACAGGTCACTGAGACCGTCGACGAGGTCACCACGGGTCTCCCGTTCGGCTGCCGCGCGTTCGTCGTCGAACACACCGAGGTCGTGAAGGTCCTCGACATCGTTCGCCTTCCACCATGCGGCGAACGCGGGCGTGTCGTGGCTCGAGAGGGCGACGAGGTCGTTCTCCCGGGGAACCGAAATGCCATCCGTCGCCATCGCCATCCCGAGGAGCTCGTGGTCGTCGAGTGCGGTGCGGATCTCCGGCGGCACCGTGCCGAGGTTCTCCCCCACCACGCCGGATCCGGCGCGGACGGACTCGATGCAGATGATCGCGAACATCTCGTCGGTCGGCTGCATCACATAGGCACCGTTGGTCGCGCCGGCACCGTGGGGGACCCACCAGGTACGGTGAATCCCCATCACGTGGTCGATGCGCAGCAAGCCGGCAACGGTGAGTTGCCTGTGGATGGCCTTGCGGAAGTTGGCGTGACCTTCTTCCCTGGAGCGTTTCGGTATCGACGCCGGAAGACCCCAGTCCTGTCCTCCGACGAAGAGCGTGTCGGGTGGTGCTCCAAGCGATGCGGGGGCGAACAGCTCGGGATTGTCCCAGATGTCGTACCCGTCCGGATGGCACCCAATGGGGAGATCGAGGTACAGGTACTGGCCCCGCTCCGACAGCGTCGAGGAGAGCTCTCGGAGCTGTCGATCCATGAGCCACTGTGCCGTCTCGTGGTATGCGATGCGGGCTGGCTCGGCTTGGACGGACCCGGGCCACGCACGCCAGTTGCGCCCGTGGGCGTCGGCCAGGGCGCGGAACCGCGCATAGGAACGCATCTCGGGCTCTCGTGCCAGGTACTCGTCCACCATGGCGCGGAGCTTCGGTGTGGATGACACCAGCTCGGCGTACCGGGCGATCTCCCTGCGGATGGCCGCTCCGGCAGCGTCGTAGTCCACCCATCCCGGATCCTCGTTCGCAACGACGGGGTCAAGGGGGCCTCCCGGAACCGAGTCGATGTCGACGAAGAGCTCATTCCAGGCCCGACGCGATGCCGGGGCGTACGGGGAAGGCTGGTCCGGGAACGCAGCGAGGAGTGGAAGCGTACCGACGACCGCTATGCCGTGCGCGTCGCACAGGTCTGCGAGCGCCTCGAGGTCTGCGAGGGTCCCGACGCCGACATCGTGGTTGTCGCGCCGCAGTGAGTACGTGGGGCTGATGAGACCCAGGGCGCCCCTCGGCGCAACATGGGCACGGGATGGCGCCGAGAACACGTGGGACGTGTGGGCACCTCCGTCGAGGACGAGCAGGTGGTACCCGGTCGGAACCCCTCTCGTAGCGTCGATCGTCGACCCATCGATGGCGAGCGATCGCTCGGACCCGTCCTCGAGGACGAGGACGGCGTCCCGAACGGGTACGGAGACCTCGACGGACGGCATGTGTCCGTCCCACGCGACGATCACGGGGTCGACGACGGCTCGATCAGCGAGAATCTCGGACGTGGCTCGCTCGATTGCGCCATGCGAGTCGAGGTCCCTACCCGTGAGGGCCTCGAGGACTCGGAGCAGGTTCTCGTCGGGCACGACCTGGGGTTTGCCCCACGCGTCCACCCAGTCGATCACGACATCTGCCACCGATGCGAGCCTACGAAGGGAGTCGTCGGTGTTGATCCGTTCCATCGCGGCCATTATCGCAAGGGTGCGGAGGCTGCGTTCACTGGTAGTCGCTCGTCGCATCCCCCGGCGTCGCCACGACGAGATCGGCGTGGTCGTCGTGCGGGCCACGGTCACGGAGGTACTTCGGGCCACGGGTCCTCCCGCGCCTACCTGGCTGTGCCTGGTCCTTGGACGCCTTGATCCGCTCCCCACGCTCGAGCTCGAGTTGCTTGAGCGCCTGTTCGACGTCTGCCATCTGCTCCTCGGACACAGGATCGAAGTGGTAGGCAGCATGCACGAACCGGGCGGTGTCCCCGCGATAGTCGTGTCCGAACGACTTGAACTCGCCGGGGATCACCCGCATCGCGTTCATGGCGTCCACGGCCACCTGGAAGAACGTGAGGATGGGTTCCCACTGCATCGTCTCGGGCACGTTGCGGCCGCGGGGCTTGTCGGGGTCGAGCCAACGTGGCTGCTTCACCGCGAGGCGGAACGCGATCTGTGCGATCGGATCGTTGTCGTGGTCGAGGATCACCGCACGAAGTCGCTCACGCTCCTCGTCGCTGAGGGATGCGAGCTGCTCGTATCGATCGAAGGCTCGAACGGTGCCGGGCGGCACGAGGTCACTCGACCCCTCCCGCATGCCTGTCTTTGACCACTTCGCGAGTCCCGGGAGGCCGAACCACAGGGCCCTGTCTATCCCATAGTGGTCGAAGCCCTCGATGCCCCGATCCATGACGACGTCCGACGATGACCATGCCCCAAGGCTCTCTCCGAATACGAGGACGGTAGGTCGGTCCTGCTCTGCGCGTTCGGCCATCCTCTGGGTGACGCCCCACAGCAGTTGGCGGAACTGCTGGCGGCCGAGCGCGACCTTCTGGACGGCGAGGAAGCTCGGCGAGCGTCCGTATTGGATGCAGCAGGTGGCGATGTCGCCTCGCGCGAAGATCTCCGCGGACTCGATCATCGTCTGGTCGACCCATCCGGTCCCCGTCGGTGAGAACAGCAAGAGGTACTTGCGGTCGAATGCGCCGAGTCTGTCGAGCTCCTCGAGTGCCATCTCGGATCGACCAGTCGAGTAGATGGGCTCGCTGTTGTACCCGATGTATGCACGAATCGGGTGGGCGACAGCCGGTTCACCGAGCGTCCGTTCGATGAGTTCGGGCGTCACGACGTCGGTGACGAAGCGACGACCCTGTAGCCCGAGCTCATCGAATGGCGAGATGCTCCTCGAGCCAGCCGACACGAACTCGCTCTCCGGAGGCTTGCTGTACGCAGGCTCGACCTTCTCGTTGGATCGAGCTATGTATCCAACTGCACCCGAATACAAGGCGGCGATGCCGCCGCTCCAGATGGCGGCGTTCACGAGGCGGCCGATGGTTCGGCGAGCCGGATCGTCTCCGAAGTAATCCATGGTCGCCGATCGGCTGGCGAGGTATCCCCGGCCGATCCACCGACCGGCGTTGGCGGCGACGAACCCGATCCCGATCGCTGCGGGGAGGCTCGCAGGCTTGTCGTCCTCGGACCAACGCTGGATGATGCCGTTGCGCGTCTTGAGAAGGCTCCCTGAGTACACCAGTGCACCTGCGAAGCCACCAAGCCCGACCAGCGTGGGACGCAACGGACCGGTGGCCGGGAACCGGTGCTGCATCTCGACACCGCTCTCGTACACCATCCCACCGACGCCGCCCGCCATTGCGAGGCGCCCTGCCGTACGCACCGAGGCGACTGCCGTTCTTTCGTCATCGGTCTGGGGGATCTTGGTGAGCGCGAACCCGATACCCGTCGCAGCTGCCCTCACACCGATCCGAGCCACGTACGGTGAAGCCGAGGGAACCACCCTGCGGACGAGGGCGTCGACTCCCTTGCCGACGGCTTCGGCTGCGAGGATGGACACTGCTCCAGCGAGCCCCTGATGCATGGAGGCCCGTGGCATCAGGGACGGACCGAACGAGTCGAACAGGGCCGCCGTCTTGAGGGGGGATGAGGGATCGCCGACCACCGGGTTGAAACGATTGGCGAACGAGAAGCCCGCGCGAGCCGCATCCTCCCTCCAGCTCCTCGTGCGCTCCATGTTCGCCGTCCTCCATCGTCTCGGGCGATAGCGATGGTACCTGTGTGGCGCTCCGTCGGATGGGTGGACCGGGCTGTGTTGCGCGCCAGCGAGCAGGCACCGTAGATGTGAACCGGTACACTCGCCGCATCTGGCGATCGCCGGGGAGGATCACACATGACGCTCGGCGTGCACTCTGAGGTGGGGAGACTCCGCACGGTGATCGTGCACCGTCCCGGTCTCGAAATGCGACGCCTCACGCCTTCGAACGCAAGGGATCTCCTGTTCGACGACGTCCCGTGGGCGACCAGGGCAGCCCAGGAGCACGATGCGTTCACCGCCGTGATGCGAGACGGGTACGGGGTCGACGTCCTCTACGTGCACGAGCTCCTCGAAGACGTCGTCCGGACACCTGAGGGAAGGGCCTACCTGCTCGACCGCAAACTCGTCGCCGATGAGGTCGGCGTCAACGGTGTCACCGAGATGCGATCCTGGATGGACGAGCTCGATGCCGAGACGCTCGTCCGGAACCTCATCGGTGGGGTCACGGTCGGGGAGCTCCCGCCCGACTTCCGTGCGTGGGCCTCGCGCGCGTACGGGGATCACCAGTTCGTGCTGCCCCCTCTTCCGAACCAGCTGTTCACCCGGGACTCGAGCAGCTGGATCTATCGAGGGGTGACCATCAACCCCAAGTTCTCTCCTGCACGCCGCAAGGAGACACTGCATCTGGCTGCGATCTACCGATTCCACCCTCGGTTTCGTGACGGAGACTTCACCTTCTGGTGGGGATACCCGTCAGAGGTCGACCACGGGAGCGCGACCCTCGAGGGGGGCGATGTGATGCCGATCGGGAACGGCATCGTGCTCATCGGGATGGGCCAACGCACCACCTACCAAGCGGTGAGCCAGGTGGCGAAGGCACTCTTCGACCACGGGGCGGCGTCGCGCGTCATCGCTGCGAAGATGCCCCATGATCGGGCGAGCATGCACCTCGATACCGTCTTCACGTTCTGTGACCGTGACCTCGCGACGGTGTACACGCCGGTGGTCGACATGATCAGACCGATCAGCTACTACCCAGCCGACGCCGGGGTCGAAGTGATCATCGAGGAGGGGCACTGGCTGGAGGTCGTGGCACAGGCCATGGGACTCGAGTCGCTTCGCGTGATCCCCACCGGTGGTGATTCATTCGAGCAGGCTCGCGAGCAATGGGACGATGGGAACAACGTCGTCGCCCTCGAGCCCGGTGTCGTGGTCGCCTACAACCGGAACGAATACACCAACGCCAAGCTGCGCCAGGCAGGTGTGACCGTGATCGAGATCGAGGGCTCGGAGCTCGGCAAGGGACGCGGCGGCGGCCATTGCATGACGTGCCCCGTGTCACGGGATCCGATCTGAGTCCTCAGAAGCCGATCTGGAGCGTTGCCTCGGCGAGACTCTCGGGGGAGCCGACGAGGCTCAGCTCGTCGTAGCGTCGCAGTTTGGTGAAGCCGTTCGGGACGATCGTCTGATTGGCCCTGGAGATCGCAACGACGAGGACGTCCGTCGGAAGGCGCAGCTGACGGATCTCGCGCCCTATGACGTCTCGACTCGTGACCGTGATCTGCACCGCCTCGCGATTCGGGTCTGCGTGGAGGACCAGCTCGGCGGACTGGGGCGCTCGCACCGCCTGCTCGAGGAGGTTCACCATCGCCGATGAGTGATCGACGACGAGGGCGCCGAGATCCCTGAAGTCCGCCGCATGGGACATGTCGTCCACCCTCGCAACCGCGCGCTGGACACCGTGGACCTGCATGGCCTCTCGACAGACGACGAGATCGTCGTCATCGGAGCCGCTCATGACGACGATCGCATCGATCTCGGAACCGAGGACCGCACCGAGGGCACTCGCCGAAAGGTCGGGGAGGTGGAAGGCCGTGATGCCCTCCTCCAAGGCACGGCTCACCTGATCGAGGTCTCGATCGGCGAGCCGGACCTTCCAGCCCATGCCTTCGAGGTTCTGGGCAAGGCTCATCGAGGACCGTTCGATCCCGAAGATGAACGCTTCGCGTTGCTCGTCCGGTCCACCATCGACCTCGCCGGCCCTTCGGAGTGCGCCCTTGAGGAAGAGTGGGCCTGCGATCTCGTTGAGGACGACGACCGAAATGATCAGAGTGGAGAACGAGGTCCCGAGTTCCGGGAACTGGACGGATGCCTCACGGGCGAGGCCGAGGGCGATGCCCGCCTGTGTGATGAGCGCCGCCCACGACGTCGTCACGAGGAGGCGGTCCGCTCGTGCGAGGCCCGCACCCACGGCTGAACCGATGGCGATCGCGACGATTCGCACTGCGAAGAGTGCAAGGGCAACGGGGAGCAGGTCGACGAGGATGTCGAGCTTCAGCGAGAGCCCTGTGAGGGTGAAGAACGCGACGTACACGAGGGGACCAATGTCGTGGAGGAGGGCTTCGAACTGGTCGCGCTGGCTCGTCGCGTTCGTGACGACGAAGCCTGCCACCATGGCCATGACCAGTGGCTCCACGTAGATCCTGAAGGCGAGGTTGTCCTCCGTCCATACCCCAAGGGCTCCCGCGAAGGCGAAGATGCCGAGGCCGAGGCCGAGGACGATCGAGATCTTCACCAGCTTGTGCCACCTCGTTGCCAGCATCCATCCGATGCCGCGCCCGACAGCTACGCCTAGTCCGATGGCGATTGCGATGTCGAGGGCGATGATGCCGAGCGCGCCGATACTCAGACCGGCGTCAGTCAGGATCGAGACAGCGAGGCCGCTCGCGACCGCGAACAGGACGATCACGACCACATCCATCACAACAGTGACAGACAACACAGTTGCCGTGAACGGGCCCCTCGACCGAACCTCCTTGATGACGGCGATCGTCGAAGGTGGCGACAGTGCGAGGAGGACGACACAGCCGATGATGGCGACCGTGATGCGTTGCTCGGAGCTGAAGGATCCTCCGAGATCCACGAGACCCGTGATCCAGAAGATCGCAGTTCCGATGAGGATGAGGCCGGCGACGATGATGCCGAGCGCCATGAAGGAGATCGTCCGCAGCCTGCTCCTGATCTGTGGCAGGTACAGCTCGCTCCCTGCGACAAAGGCGATAACCCCAAGCGCCAGCTCGTCGATGAAACGAAGGTCATCTGCCCCGCTCGTGGGGATGAGATCGAGGCCGAAGGTGCCGACGATCGCACCGACTGCGAGGTATGCCGTGATCTTCGGCAGCCCGATCCGAGAGAACCAGATACCGACCTGATACGCAGCAAGGCTCACGACGCCGAAGGCGAGCGCGAGTGTCAGGATGTCCGTCACCGGGGGCAGTGTACGAGCGCCGAGTCTCCGACACTATCGGCTGACAACGTCGTCCTCATTGTTGGTCGATCGTCCTCGTGTCGGTGGGTGGGAGACGATCGCGCCCCTCTTTGACCCCGACGACGGAGACCCCCGACACCACGAGGCCCACGGCCGACGTCAAGGCGAGGCCCGTGAGGGCGCCATTGTCGACGAACGCCCCACCGAGAGCCGGCCCCATTGCGCGGCCGAGTGCGAGCACCCCCTGGCCGTCCCCCGCCCTCTCCGCCGGTTCGAGCGACCGGTCCACCAGCATCTGGAGGATGCCGGGTACGCCCATCCAGAAGGCGAAGCCCCACCAGAACATTCCCGCGTAGTAGAGCGATACAGGGCCGATGACGGTGATGAGTGCGGCAGGCCCGATCGAGGCGAGGAACCACCCGGGGTGTCGATGGCGAACCGACAATCGCGCTCCGAGGAACCCCCCAGCCGCGTTGAGGCTGAACCCGATCGACGTCGCAATGGGGCCGAGGCCGTGGATGTCCCGTCCGACGAGGGCGAGGTTGATGAACAGGGCGGAGCCGAAGAAGGTGAGGGCGAACAGCGATCCGAGGAGAACTCGGTTCGATCGTGAAGCCGAGATGACACCGCGGGTCCGGCGTCTGCCCGTGACGGGGGCGATCAGCAGGAAGGCAGGAATGGACGCGATCGAGAGGGCGATGTAGACGGGAGTGTCCCCCATATCGCCGAGGATCGCCATCACGGGTGCCGCCAGGAGGGCAACGACCGGACCCGTCGCCGCGATCGGAGCCATCGACTCGGAACGCTTCATCGCATGCGTCCACGCGAGCCAGGTCATTGCTCCCGCCGCAGCTCCCGCCACGACGCGAAGTGCGAGGAGCACCGCATAGACGCCTGGCACGGTGCTCGCGACGTTCGCCAGGAAGAGAACGAAGGCCGAGAGACGGAGGATCCGACCGCTCGGTCGCACGAGCCTCGGAAGGATGAAGCTCGCGGCAGCGAACGCACCGACCTGGGCGACCGAGATCGCTCCGGCGAACCCCTCCGTGACGCCGTACCTCTCAGCGATGGGAGCGATGAGGAACGGGGTCGCGCTGAACATGAGCGTGACAGCCGATGTGGACGCGATGAGGGCGATCGGAGCACCCGACCTACCACCGTAGAGAATGCCTGACGGAACCTGCACGGTCCGATTATGGCGCCGGGTGGGCGCGAACCCCTATGCGGGGTTTCACGGCGTGTCCGGAGGTCTCCAGGTGACCCACGTCGCGTCCTCGATCACCACGGCCCGGGATCCGTCGACCGGCCTGATCGACACGACCCGCCGCCCGTCGAGGACCTCGGGAATGGCGATGGCATCCCCACCGGTCGACCACAGCGAGATGGACTGGTCGTACTGATCGAAGAACGGGACGAGGTCGCGGAACCAGATCGGCTGTGCGTCGAACGACCCGAGGTCGACCGTCGAACCACCGTCCCAGATCTGCACGCGGAATGCGAGCGTGTCCGGCGACGTGAAGGTTGCAAACAGGAGTCGTTCGCCGCTGGGATCCCACTGGAACAGGGGTGTGAGCTCGTTGATCACCGTCTCGACCGCACCCGAATCGAGATCGATCACGACAAGTCGTCCACCCGGAATCGCGGGAACCTGCTGGGACGAGAGCCCTGCCTGTACGCCACCTCCGCCGTCCGATCCCACCGCTTGGAGGGCGACCCTGCCGTTCCCCGCGGTGAACCTGACGGGACCAGCCACTGATGCGACGTCGTCGAAGCTGGAACCATCCCATACCGAGAGCACCTGCCCGATCGCCGTCGTTCGAAGCGTCACGAGACCGTCCGCGGTCCACGCGGGTGCCTGGAACACGCCACTCGGATCAGCAATCGTCTCCGTGCCTCCCTCGGACCGTATGTCGATGGTTCGGCCACCACCATGGACGGCGAGCAGACCACCGTCGGGAGACCACGTCGAATAGAACGGGGAGATCGTCGCGATCGGTGTGACCATGCCGCCCCCGTCCACGAGCTCGGCGATGAGCCCTCCGCCGGAGGGATCGTTCCGGAGCGACGTCGTCGCCCAGGCCGATCCTGCCGGTGCGGGCAGGTAGTAGAACGGTGGGGTGTCCATGGCCGCCTCCCACCGGATCGATGCATCCGAAGCATCCACGGATACGAGGCCGACTCCGCCCCCGTCACCGGACCGGGCAGCGAGGATCGACCCGTCCGAGGCCCACACGGGCTGGCGATACGAGATGCCGGCAACGGCGTCGAGCCTCATCACCTCCGCTCCTGCTGCGTCGTGGACGCGAATTCCGCCGTCGACAGACGACACGGCGACACGGTCCTGCGGCAAGGGCACGGCCACGGTGGTCGTCGACGTGGTGACCACTTCAACGCTCGTCGTGTCCGTCGATGCCGTGACGCATCCTGTGACGACAAGGGCGAGTATGGCTCCCACGGTCATGAGGCGCGTCATCCCGGAACCATAGGAACTCCGAGCTGGAGCTCTGACGCGCCATCCCCGTGATCGGGGTGCTCCGTAGAGTCTGGTAAGAGGAGATCGATGGAAACCCTGCCCATGTTCCCGCTCGGCCTCGTGGCCTACCCGGGAAGCGTCATTCCGCTCCGGTTGTTCGAGCCCCGATATCTCGCGCTCCTCGCTGACATCGAGGATGGTGGGGAGTTCGGCATCGTCCTCATCGAACGGGGCATCGCAGAGGCCGGAGGCGGCGAGTACTTCATGGTCGGCTCGGTGGTGAGGACGGTGGCGTCCGCCCCCCTCGACGACGGGAGTGTGATGCTCGTGGTGGTCGGAACGGAGCGGATCCGCGTCGTGGACTGGCTCGTGGACGACCCGTATCCGCGTGCTCGCATCGAACGCATGCCGAGTCCCGCAAACACCGAAAGGCTCGGACCACCGATCGAGGAATGCCGGAGGGTTCTCACGAGGGTTCTGGCGTTGGCAAGCGAGCTCGGGGCCGATGTCGGCGACGCGCACCCTGAGCTGTCCGAAGATCCGCTGGTTGCACTGTATGAGATGGCACGGATCGCACCCATCCAGGAGCTGGACCAGCAACGAATACTGGAGTCAGCGGACTCCATCGAAGCGGCGCGCATACTCACCGATGAGCTGCGCGGCGTCGCGACGATGCTCGAGATCCAACTCACAGATGGTTAGGTGAACCAGCCGACAGGGCCGATCAGGCCCAACCAACAAGGAGCTATCGTCAGTACATGAGCACCTCACCCGCCTCCGAGAAGCAGATCGACGCCCAGGTTGCCGATACACCCGAGTCCCGGTGGACCCGTCTCCGTGGGTACAACGTGGCGATGGGAGGACTGCATCTCCTCCAGGGGTTCCTTGTCCTGTTCCTCGCGAACGAGTTCGCACTCCCGGTGACGGGAGCATTCCTCGACGGACCCCCCGGCGCGTCCGACCAGGTGTTCACGGAGCTGTTCGAGGTACGGATCGCATGGGCCGTCGCCGCGTTCCTGTTCATGTCGGCCGTGGCGCACTTCATCGTCTCCGCACCCGGTACCTTCGACCGCTACCGCAGGGGCCTCACCTACGACCGAAACATCTTCCGGTGGGTGGAGTACTCGTTCAGCTCCTCCCTGATGATCGTCCTGATCGCGATGCTCACCGGTATCTCCGACATCGCCGCACTCATCGCCCTCGCAGGTGTCAACGCGGCCATGATCCTGTTCGGATGGGTGATGGAGGTCTACGAATCGCCCGGGAGGCCGAAGTGGCTCTCCTACTGGTTCGGGGTCATCGCGGGAGCGATCCCCTGGATCGCCATCGCGGTGTACTTCGTGTCGCCGGGGATGGACGCGTCCCCACCTGGATTCGTGATCGGGATCTTCGTCTCGTTGTTCGTGTTCTTCAACGCCTTTGCGGTCAACATGGTGCTCCAGTACCGGAGGGTCGGACCGTGGCGGAACTACTTGTTCGGCGAGTCGGCGTACGTGTTGCTGAGCCTCACTGCGAAGTCGGCGCTTGCATGGCAGATCTTCGCGGGGACGCTGGCGATCTGAAGCCGATCCGTCACTTCAGCCGATCAAGGGCGTTGAGGGTTCGATCCACCTCGTCGATCGTAGTGTAGTGCACGAAGCCGATACGCACGAGGCCGTGTTCGGTGTGATCGAGGCGGGCCATGACCTCGACCGCGTAATAGTCCCCTGCCCACACGAAGATGCCCTCGGAACCGAGGGTTGCGGCGACGTCGGCGGGTATCCGGCCCTCGATATCGATCGCGAACGTCGGCGTCCTGCCATGTGACTCCGACAGGCCGAACAGGCGCACGTGGTCCATCTCGGAGAGCCCGGCGAGGAACCGATCCGAGAGTGCGGTCTCATGCTCGAGGATGGATCGGTACGCATCGTCGAGGCGCTCTGCCCTGCTCGCGCCGGAACCGAGCGACGCCAGATAGTCGACGGCAGCGGACACCGCGACGAGCGATTCGAAGGACTGTGTCCCGGTCTCCCACCGGTCAGGCGCCGTCTCCGGAGAGGGTCGGAGCTTGTAGGGCTCGATGGACTCGAGGAGTTCCCGCCGGCCGTAGAGGCATCCGGTGTGCGGACCGAACCATTTGTACGCGGATGCCACGAGGAAATCCGTACCGCTCGCCCGCACGTCGATACGCCCGTGGGGGGCGAAGTGGACGGCATCCACGTAGGTGAGTGCCCCCACGGCGTGGGCCCGCTCGACGATGTCGTTGACGGGGGTGATGGTGCCGACGGCGTTGGACGCATGGCTGAAGGCGACCAGGCGCGTGCGCCCATCGAGGACCGCATCCAGGCTCCCGAGGTCGAGCGTGCAGCCGCGGTCGGGATCGAAGTCGACGAACCGCACCTCGACCCCTGTGTCAGTGGCAGCCTGCACCCATGGGGTCACATTGGCGTCGTGGTCGAGCCTCGTGAGCACGATGTTGTCGCCTCGACCCCACGTACGGGCGATGGCACGCGACACCGCATAGGTGAGTGAGGTCATGTTCTGCCCGAAGGCGACCTCTGTCGGTGAGGCGCCGAAGAGGTCCGCAACGGCCGCCCTCGCGCCTTCGAGGACCTCATCAGTCTCGCGCGACGTCACGAACGGACCGTGGAGGTTGCTCCCACCCCGGCTGAGGAAGCCCGCCATTGCCTCGATGACAGAGTCAGGGACCTGCGTACCGCCGGGTCCGTCGAGGTACACAGCCGGGGAACCTCCGACCAGGCGCTCGAGTGCAGGGAACCGACTGCGGAGGAGTGTGGGATCGAACATGCAGACACGCTACCCGACCGTGGCACTCGCGAAGATCGCCGCTGTCTCGTGACAGCGGCGATCTCGGATATCCGGTTGTGACTGGACTCAGTCGGATCGTTCGGATCGACGATCTCGACCTCGTGGTCCCTTGCCCTTGCCGGCCTTGGCCGGTCCCACGTTGTGAGCGTGGGCGAGGTGGACCTGCATCTCTGAGCGACGAACCTTCATGGCGCACGTCGGGCAGGGCTCCATGGAATCGTCCGTGGATCCGTCCTCGCTGTACTCACGCCCTTCGGGTCGGTCAGTAGTCATCGCTATCGGCGAGGCTTCGCCTGATTGACGGCGATACGACGGCCGTTGAGCTCGTGACCGTCGAGGTCATCGATGGCCTTCTGCGCCTTGGTGTCGTCAGAGATCTCGACGAAGCCGAAGCCGCGGGAGCGGCCGGTGTCGCGATCGGTGATGACAGCTACGGAATCGAGGTCACCGTAGTCGGCGAAGATCGCCCGGAGGTCGCCCTCGGTTGCGGTGAACGGCAGGTTGCCGACGAAGATGTTCATGTGGGATTGACCCTTCTTTGCGGGGAGCATCGTGCTCCCCTCCTGAGCGGCGTTCCGGTATGAACTCAGCTACGTACCAGGCTTGTGAACGAGGGAAGGAGAGAGTCGCCGCCGGAGCAGCCAGTCATGAGCGTACCAGTGATTGGGACTACATGACGCCGGATCTCGGATCAAAGCGCCGGATGCCCCCGGGAGAGTCACCGGGTCCGAGTGCTCGATCGTCGAGTGGGACGCCCATTCGTCTCTCCTACCATCGCGGTGTGGCGACACGCAGGGCGATCATCGAGATCCACGGAGCAGTTCAGGGAGTCGGGTTCCGGCCGTTCGTGTATCGGCTCGCCACGGAGATGGATCTCCGTGGGTGGGTTCTCAACGACGCCAGAGGGGTCTTCATCGAGGTCGACGGCGACATGTCGACCCTGGAGGGGTTCATCGCACGGTTGGAAGGTGAACTCCCAGCCGTTGCCTCCATCGACACGGTCGACGTCGAGTTCGCCGACGAGGCCGGATTCGCTTCCTTCGAGATACGCCACAGCGACACCGGTGGAGCGAGGACGGCGATCATCCTCCCTGATCTCGCAACGTGCGTGGACTGCCGCAACGAGGTGTTCGACGAGGACGACCGTCGATGGGGATACCCGTTCACGAACTGCACCAACTGCGGTCCGCGATTCTCGATCATCAGGGATCTGCCGTATGACCGTCCGAACACGACGATGGTTGGTTTCGTCATGTGTGAAGCGTGCCAGAGCGAGTATGGGGATCCGGCCAACCGCCGATTCCACGCCCAACCGAATGCGTGCCCTGACTGCGGTCCGACCCTCTCGTGGACGATCGACGGCTCGAGGACCGTCGCCTCCGGTCGCGGTGCGCTCGAACACGCCGTGGCGACGCTCGGTGACGGCGGGACGATCGCCCTCAAGGGAATCGGCGGGTACCAGCTGATCGTGGATGCCTCGAACGCCGAGGCGGTCGCACGATTGCGAGTCGCGAAGAGTCGTCCGACGAAGCCGTTCGCCGTGATGGTTCGCACTACCGAAGAAGCAGGTGAGGTCGTCGAGCTCGACGACGAGGACCGCAGGGCGCTCACCTCCCCACAGAGCCCGATCGTGCTCGCACGCAGGGCACCGCAGAGCACCGTCGTCACAGGGGTCGCACCCTCCAATCCCACCCTGGGTGTGATGTTGCCGACGACGCCGCTCCACCACCTGCTGATCGACGCCTTTGGGGGGCCCCTCGTCGCAACCTCCGGCAACCGCAGCGACGAGCCGATCGCCACCGACGACGAGGAGGCCTTTGCGCGACTGGGCTCCTTCGCAGACGGCTTCCTGGTCCACGATCGGCCCATCGAACGTCATGTCGACGACTCCGTCGTGTGGACCGTCGACGGACACAGCCGGATCCTCAGGCGCGCACGCGGCTACGCACCAATGCCGATCGCCCTCCAAACCGACACTCCTCCCATCGTTGCAATGGGCGCGCATCTCAAGAACACGATCGCTGTCTCGGTGGGTCGAAACGTGTTCGTCAGCCAGCACATCGGCGATCTCGAAACCGAGGAGGCGAATCATGCCTTCGTCGGGGTGATCGACGACATCGTTCGCATGTACGACGTACAGCCCGAGGCCGTCGCGCACGACCTGCACCCTGACTACCGCTCCACGATCCACGCCCTCTCCGACCGGCCATTCGGACCTGTGCCGACGATCGCCGTGCAGCACCACCACGCACATCTCGCGTCGTGCCTCGCCGACAACGCCCACCCCGGCCCAGCTCTGGGTGTCACATGGGACGGCACGGGATACGGCACTGACGGCACGATCTGGGGAGGCGAGTTCCTCCTCGGGGACGCCCACGGCTACGAACGGGTCGCCCACCTCAGGGCGTTCCGTCTCCCGGGAGGAGACGCCGCGGCGAGGGAGCCACGCCGATCTGCCGCAGCGGTGCTGGTCGAGCTCGGCATGTCGCTTTCGGTTGGCACGCCGGGTGTGGGTTCGTTCGATCCCGCCCAGCTTCGCATCATCGCGAGGATGCTCGAGACCGGATTCCACGCACCGGTGACGACCAGCGCGGGGAGGCTCTTCGATGCCGTGGCAGCAATCGTCGGATTGATGGAGTCGAGCTCCTTCGAGGGGGAGGCCGCGATGGCCCTCGAACACGTCGCAGATCCCGGTGAGCGCGAGCCGTATCCGATGCCGATCGTTGCCACCGAAGACGCGGCCATCGTCGATTGGGGGCCAACGATCCTGGCGATCCTCGACGACCTCGCCACCGGTGCGGGACCTGATCGTGTGTCGGGACGATTCCACGCCACGCTGGCGACCGGCATCACCGAGGTAGCCGATTTCATCGGCCACCCCGTCGTCGCACTCACCGGGGGTTGCTTCCAGAACCGCCTCCTCACGGAATCGACGGCGAGGCAACTGCGGAGATCTGGATTCGAGGTGCTGATGCATCGAAGGGTCCCCCCGAACGACGGGGGCATCAGCCTCGGACAGGTTGCCGTCGCATCAGCGTCTCGTCGCGCCGTCGATCGGCACCGGCCGAGCTCCCCACCCGCAATAGACTGAACGACACGCCACGGAGGAGACCACATGTGCCTCGGAGTGCCCGGCCAGATCACGAGGATCTGGGAGCACGAAACCACGGGCCTGCTGATGGGCAAGGTCAGCTTCAGCGGTATCGGCAAGGACGTGTGCCTGTCCTGCGTGCCTGACGCCGTGGTTGGCGACTACGTCGTCGTCCACGTCGGATTCGCCATCTCGAAGGTCGACGAGGACGAGGCGAGGCAGGTGTTCGAGTACCTCGAGGCGATGGACGACCTCGCCGAGCTCGAGATCGCCCAGCCGGAGGGTCCGTGAAGTACGTCGACGAGTATCGGGACGAGACCGAGGCTCGCCGCTATCTGGACGCCATCGCAGCGATCGTGACCAGGCCCTGGACGATCATGGAGATCTGTGGCGGCCAGACCCACACGTTCATCAAATTCGGCATCGACGAGATGCTGCCCGAAGAGATCGAGCTCGTCCATGGACCCGGTTGTCCGGTGTGCGTGACCCCGCTCGAGATGATCGAGAGGGCCCTCGCCATCGCGCAGCGTCCGGAGGTCATCTTCACGAGTTTCGGGGACATGATGCGGGTACCGGGATCCGATACGGACCTCCTTGCGATCAAGGCACGCGGCGGGGACGTGCGCATGGTGTACTCCCCTCTCGATGCCGTTCGGCTCGCACAGGCGAACCCGGACCGGGAGGTCGTGTTCTTCGCTGTCGGCTTCGAGACGACCGCGCCAGCGAACGCGATGGCGGTGCGCCAGGCAAGCATGCTCGGCCTCGACAACTTCTCGATCCTCAGCTCCCACGTCCTCGTGCCGCCTGCGATGGAAGCCATCCTCGGTGCGCCGGACAATCGCGTCCAATCGTTCCTCGCAGCCGGCCACGTGTGCGCGGTCATGGGCTATTGGGAGTACGGCCCCATCGCAGAACGGTACGAGACTCCGGTCGTCGTGACGGGCTTCGAGCCCCTCGACCTTCTCCAGGGGACCTACATGGCGGTCCGTGCGCTCGAAGAGGGTCGGTACGGGGTCGAGAACCAATACACACGAGCCGTCACCCTCGAGGGGAACGCTCCCGCCCAGGCGTTGCTGCAAGAGGTCTTCATGACCGTCGACCGTCCGTGGAGGGGGATCGGGACCATTCCGATGAGCGGCCTGAGCCTCCGACCCGAGTATGAACGGTTCGACGCCGTCGTGAGGTTCGACGTCGAAGCAATCGCACCTCCCGAGAATGAGGTGTGCATCGCAGGCGAGATCATGCGGGGCCTCCGCAAACCCCACGACTGCCCCGCATTCGGAACGGCCTGTACGCCCGAACACCCCCTTGGGGCACCAATGGTGTCCTCGGAGGGTGCTTGCGCCGCCTACTTCCAGTACGGGAGGGTCGGATGACGGACGACATCGTCGACCTCGCAGGCCTCGGGGCGTGCCCCATTCCCATCAGCGACTATCCCAACGTCCTGCTTGCACACGGTGGTGGGGGGAGCCTCTCCCAGATGCTCGTCGAGAACATGTTCGCCGCCACGTTTGCGAACGACTGGCTCGACCCACTCCACGACGGTGCCGTGATCGATGTGGTGGCAGGTCGCATGGCGGTCTCGACGGACTCATTCGTCATCAGTCCGCTGTTCTTCCCCGGAGGCGACATCGGGTCCCTCGCCGTCCACGGGACCGTGAACGACGTCGCAATGTGCGGAGCCACGCCGATCGCGATCACCGTTGGCATGGTGATCGAGGAGGGCCTCCCCATGGAGGACCTGTGGCGCATCGTCTCGTCCATGAAACGAGCTGCTGACGAAGCCGGTGTCGCGGTGGCGACGGGGGACACGAAGGTGGTGGACAGGGGAAAGGGTGACGGCATCTTCATCAACACCACCGGATTCGGCATGGTTCGGGAAGGGATCGACATTCGACCGAACCGCATGAGGGCCTCGGACGTGGTGATCGTCTCTGGGACGATCGCAGACCATGGAATCGCGATCATGTCCGTTCGCGAGGGCCTCGAGTTCGAGACGGCGCTCGAATCGGATTCGGCGTCACTCAACGGCCTCGTCGATGCCACTCTCGATGCAGGCGGAGCCGCGGTCCACGTCCTGCGTGATCCGACACGAGGGGGCGTTGCGAGCGCCACCAACGAGATCGCGAAGTCCGCAGGTCTCGGCATCCGCCTCCGCGAGTCGGCGCTTCCAATCAACGACCAGGTACGCGCCGCATGCGAGATCCTCGGATTCGATCCGCTCTATGTCGCGAACGAGGGGAAGTGCATCGTGATCGTCGACCAGGGATCCGCAGAGGAGGTCCTTGCCGCCATGCACGGGCACCCTCTCGGCCGCTCGGCGGCGGTCGTCGGGGAGGTCGTCGAGGACCATCCCGGGCGGGTGTTCCTGACGAGCAGCATCGGAGGCAACCGGGTCGTCGACATGATCAGCGGGGAACAGCTGCCACGAATCTGCTGACCAGCGGGCTGCTGGCACGGCTGGACGGGTCGACATCGCGCCCGGCTGATACCGTGGCGGTACGAGGGAGAGGAGCGCACCAAATGGCAGAGTCGATGACCGAGGGAGTTGTGGGAGACGTCACGTGCTCGTTCGCCCCATGCACCTGTTCGATGGCGTCGGAGGGCGATTACTGCGGACCGACCTGTCGGATGGGAATCGGTGAGGTCGGCGAACCATGCAAGTGCGGTCACGCAGAATGCCTTCGAACGACCGGGGACGGGTGACCCGAGATGGATCCATCATGAACCACTCGGCAATCATCGGGGGCCTCTACACGGCCTTCGCGGCTCGCGACCATGAGGCGATGGCCGCCTGCTACCACCCGGACGCCCACTTCTCCGATCCCGTGTTCCCCGATCTCCACGGCACCGAGATCGCCGCGATGTGGCACATGCTCTGCGAGCAGGGGACCGATCTGGTCGTGACGTTCTCCGATGTCAGCGCCGACGAGGTCAGCGGATCCGCACATTGGGAGCCGGTCTACACGTTCACGCCGACGGGTCGGATCGTTCACAACAGGATCGACACTTCATTCGACTTCCGCGACGGGCTCATCGCCCGCCAGGTCGACACGTTCGACATGTGGCGGTGGATGCGAATGGCCCTCGGTACGACTGGCTGGCTCACGGGCTGGACGGGGGCGGCTCACAGCAAGGTGAGGCAGAGCGCCGCGCGCAACCTCGACCGGTTCATGGGCCAACATCCCGAATACCGGCATCCCGACAATCAGGAGGGTTGAGGCGACAGGGCACCACGGCGCTGCCCTGCTGTCAGGTGGGTTGGTTGGAACCGACAGGTCTCCGGGTCCCCTTCGATTCCTCTGCGCCAACACCGGCACGCCCGGGCAGCGTGACGATGATGCACGCGCCTCCGAGGTCCGCCGACCGTACGTAGCGGGCAGTCCCGCCGTGGGCCTGGGCGATCGCCTGGACGACGGCGAGGCCGATGCCGGAACCCGGAACGGCGGCGTTGAGGCGGTTCGGACCCCGCTCGAAGCGCTCCCAGACCCTCAGCTCGTGTCGCCGCGGGATGCCGGGACCGTCGTCGTGGACCTCGACGACGAGGTCCGAGCCCTTGACGACGACTCGCACGAGCCGTACCGGCCCCCCGTAGCGAGCGGCGTTCGTCAGGAGGTTGACAAGCACCTGCTGGATCCGCGCAGCGTCGACGTACCCGATCACGTCAGGCGGACAATCGACCCGCACGGACGCTGTCGGAAGGCCCGAGGCTTGGATCGACGAGGCGATGATCCCACTCATCGACGCTGCCCCCACCCTGAGGTCGACCGTGTTGTCCGCGCCGCGAGCGAGCATGATGAGGTCCGACACGATCCGTGCCATGTAGTCGGCCTGTTGATGGACGACATCGAGCATGGACCTGCGTTCGGCCACCGACATCTCGTCGTCGTCCTCCTCGAGCAGCTCCACGAACCCGACAATCGCGGTCAGGGGCGTGCGGAGTTCGTGGGAGATCGTGGAGACGAGATCGTTGCGTTGCTGCTCGATCTGGGCGCGACTCTCGACGATTGCCACACCCTGGCGGGCGATGACGAGGAGGCCGACCACAATCGTTGCACCGAGGAGAACGGGTTCGACATCGGCGTCGCCGCCGACGAGCGTATGCACGAGGAAGACGACGAGCATGCCAACTGCCGGGACGAATGGTGCGACCTGTGTCCATAGAGGTGGGTTCCTATCCGCGTACTCACGCCCGCCGGTCGGGGACCCAACGAGCGATGCGGCGACGAAGAAGGCGGCGACCGCCACGAGGTTGATGATGTAGAGAGGCCCGGCCTCCGCGAACGAGTTAGCGTGCACGGATGCGAAGAAGGCGATGTCACCGAGCACCTGGGCCAGGATGCCCACCGAGAAAATGGTGAGCCGGATGTCGAAGCGGTGTGCAGACCTCCTGAGCAGGACGGACATCGCAAGTGTGATGAGAAGCAGATCGAGGAACGGGTAGATCGCCCCGATGGTCCTCGTCGCGATCGATGTGTTGGCGAGGTCGACCAATAGGTAGGCCAACACGAAGACCCACATCAGCGCCGCAATCGACACCGCTCCGATCAGGCCGTCGAGCAGCATCCTCCAGCGTTGCATCCGTGAGCCCTGCGTATGGGGAAGCGTGGCGAACCCGGCGATGACAAAGGCATAGGTCGTGAGGAAGAAGATGTCGGTCCAGCCGAATGCGGGAGCATCGCCAGCGACCATGAACACGACGCCGACCGTGAGCACCCCGATCGCCGCAATGACCATTCCGACACCGATGAGGGACCATCCGATCCTCTCGCGGCCGGTGATGCCACGCGATCGGGTGATGAACAACACACCGGAAAGGGCGGCACCGACGAAGACTCCGAGCGCGCCCGCCACGTCGGCGGCATCATCACTCCCGGCGACGGTGACGACCGCGCATACCGCGATGAAGGCGAGCACGCCATAGGCGGCCGATCCAAGGCGGATCTCGGTTCGCTCGAGCGACGTTGCGACGCGAGGAAACTGGGCCATCCTTCGGTTATCGGCGCCCGCGTGGGCAAGGTGAAGTCAGTTGATCACAGCTCGATGTACCACTCGAGCGGCACTATGAGACCCTCGATGTTGTTCGCGAGCGCGTCCATGAAGGCAGTGAGGTCGTCGAGGGTCTGGAAGGTGGTCGTGGTGAACCGGATGCCGTCCATTCCCATCGGGACCGCAGGGAAACCTGAAACGTTGACGTAGTACCCGTCCCGCATCATCCGACGTGAGAGCTCGATGGCCCTATCGAGCTTCCCGACCCTGACGAACCACAGCGGCGTCTGTTCGAGGGACAGCATCGGTAGGCGACCGCGCGCAGCGCGCTCGCGCACGTAGTCGATCCTCTCGACGAGGTCTGCTTCTCGCTCGTCCCTCTCAGGAGACAGGTGGATGTCCGCCGCGGCGACCGCGGCACCGAGCTCCGCAGGGTGAAGGGGACCGGAAAAGGTGAACGTCGCACCGGCGAGGAGCACTCGGTCTGCCATCCAGTCGTTCGGGAACACGACGACGGAGCCTCCGGCGCCCCACGACTTCGCAAGGGACCCGATCACGATCATGCGTTCGTGGAGTGGCGCCTCGGTCAGGACATGCCCGATTCCGTTGACGCCGCGCCAACCGACTCCGTGGGCGTCATCGAAGTAGACGTGAAGGTTCTCGAACTCGTTCAGGAGCTCGATGATGGCGGAGACCGGGGCGGTGTCACCGAACATCGAGTAGACGCCATCCGCGAGGTACCAGACGTTGCGATGCTCATGGGCTGAGCGTTCGAGTATCGAGCGCAGGGCGTCGACGTCGTTGTGCTGAACCCCGACGACCTTTGCCCCGAGACCGACCAGCACGTGGGACGTCATCTGGACAGACGCATGGACCTGATGGTCCTGGAGGACGAGGTCACCCGGTCCGACCAGGACAGGGAGCACCGACAGGTGACCGAGGGTCGTGGTGGTCGGTATGAGGATCCGACCACCGAAGATCTTGTGGAGGCGGTCCTCGAGGTCCGAGTACAGGTCGACGGATGTGTACGCCGCCGACGATGA
>DATHUV010000135.1:0-14017 GCA_035461905.1 Acidimicrobiia bacterium
TGGTTCCTGGTGCTCATCCTCGGGACGCAGCGCGAGCGCCTCGGGACCGCTGCCCCTGTCGCGAACCTCGGGTCGCTCGAGATCGGTCGGATCCTCAATGCGGGGTGGCCGATGATGGTTCGGAGCGCCGCACTGCTCGCAGCTCTCACGGCGACGACGGTTGCAGCGTCGCGCATCGGAACGGATCAGGTTGCCGCACACCAGATCGCATTCCAGGTGTGGCTCTTCCTCTCGTTCGTGCTCGACTCGTTCGCAGTCGCCGCGCAGGCGATGGTCGGCACGGACCTCGGCTCCGGTTCCGTGGCGGCAGCGCGCGGGATCGCGAACCGGTTGCTCTTCCTGGGGTTCGTCGCCGGCGTCGCACTCTCCGTCGGCCTCGCGCTCACCGCAGGCGTGATACCCGTGCTCTTCTCGGTCGACGATGCCGTGGGATCCGAGCTGGCTTCGATCTATCCGTTCGTCGTCCTCTTGCAGCCACTCACCGCGCTCGTGTACGTGTGGGACGGCATCGCGATCGGAGCGAGCGCCTTCAGGTATCTCGCCGCGTCGATGGTTGTTGCGGGCGTCGTCACGATCGTTGCGCTTGTGACGGTGGGAGACACGCTCGTGGGCGTGTGGCTCGCAATCACGCTCCTCAGTCTCACCCGGCTGGCGGCGTTCGGTGTGTGGCACCCCGGGTGGCCGCGGGGCGACGTACCAGGTCCATCCCGCGTGTCTCGGGCAGCCTGAGCACCAGGAGCATTGACACGACCAGACCCGCACCGAGCCCTGACACCGTCGTGGCGAGTCCAATGGTGTCGATCAGCCACGCACCCACACCGAATCCGGCGATGCTTCCGACGATCGCGGCGTTCGTTACCCACGCATTCGCCGTGGCTCTGACACGGGTCGGGAAGAGTTCCGATCGGTGTGCCCCGAAGGACGGGGTCAGCATCGTGGCTCCGAGCGTCGCGAGGAAGATCGAAGCAGCAAGGAACCATCCTGAATCGAGTGAGTAGAAGCCGACGCCGCCGACGAGCCCGATGGCGAGCGCCGCGATGGACGTCGGGCGACGACCGTAGCGATCTGCGGCCCTTCCACCGACGAGGAGCCCGATCGCGCCCACTCCCGAGAAGACGATCAGGAGGAATCGAGCCGCTCCGGTGTCCCAATCGAGGTCGTTGATCAATCGTTCGAGGACGAAGTCGAATGCCGGGGACGAGAAGGCGGCGACGAAGAACGAGATCCCTGCGAGCGGCCAGAAGTGCCTGGAGAGTCCCATTTCGAGCGCTTTCACGAACGCGATCCGCGGACCCGGCACGAACGCACGGCTTTCGGGGAGGAATCGGGACAGCATGGGAAGGAACAGCAGGCCGAGTGCGGCGAGTCCGAACAGGACACGCCACGCATTGTCATTCCGTTCTGCGATCGGCAACAGGATGAGGCCGAGACCGACACCCATGGAACCGGCGAGCCCGAGGACGCCGATGCCGAGTGCGCGTACGCCGGGCTGGAGTTCCTCGGCAATGAGGACGAGCGTCAGGGCAGCCAGGGCAACGAGGGCGAGCCGAACGATGGCCTGCGATATGGCGTACGCCGGCACCGAGGGGATGAGTGCCGTCGCGAGGCTTCCGAAGAGCAGGAGTGCGAACGCCGCCAGGATCGGTCGCTTCCGGCCGTGGGTGTCGGCGGACATCGCGAAGAGCACGCCAAGCAACGAGACCGCCCTGACGATCGCGAACACGGCGCTCATCTGCCCCTCGGTGAGATCGAGTGCGGTTCGCGCGAACGGGAGGGTGTGCGGCATCTGGCTACCCGCGTAGCCGGCCACGAATCCCATGATCGAGGTGAGGAACAGGATGCGCCTGTCCCCGATCGAGAACGCGTTCAACTGTCGAGTTGAGTTTGGGAGACCCATCGTGTCTTCGTCGACGACGCGGCGAGGTTAGCGGCGTTCACGGCGAGCCAGCATCACCCTGAATCCGTCCCCGGCCACATCTCGGCATCACTGCGATCGAGCGAAGCGGGAACATCCTCGACACCCATACCGTTGAGCATTCGACGATCCCGGACCAGGACAAGCAATGGAAGTGTCACTCCTCGCAGCAGTCTTCGCCGGGGCGGCGTCGTTCCTTTCACCGTGTGTCCTGCCACTCCTTCCCGGTTATGTGTCCCTGATGTCGGGCTACGACATGGCGGAGCTTGCCGATGGCAACGTGTCCATGGGCAGGGTCGTCGGAAGGACAGCGCTCTTCGTCGGGGGCTTCAGCGCCGTGTTCATCGCCCTCGGAGCGACGGCGACGTCGCTCTCCGGATTCCTCAACCAGTCGATCTTCACCACGATCGCCGGATGGATCATTGTCGCGATGGGCTTGTTCATCGCCACGACTGCGGTGTGGACTCCCGCATGGCTCCTTCCCGTGATGAAGGATCGTCGGATCGAGTCGTCGGGAGCCCGCAGGCTCGGCCTGTTCGGACCTCCCGTGATGGGAGCGGCGTTCGCTTTCGGTTGGACACCGTGCATCGGTCCATTCCTTGCGACAGCGTTGCTGCTCGGCGCACAAAGCGACACCGTCACGGACGGCATGATCGTCCTCGCGTTCTACAGCATCGGCCTCGGCATCCCGTTCCTGCTCACTTCACTCCTCCTGGCGAAGGCCTTCTCGGCGTTCGGCTGGGTCAAGCGATACCTCACCCAGATCACGGTGGCCTCCGGCCTGATGCTCGCCTTCTTCGGTGTGCTCCTCATCACGGGGCGAATCACGGACCTGTCTGCGTGGTTCTCTGACCTGCTGATCCGGATCGGCCTCGAGGACCTCGCGGAGATCTGATCCCGTTCGAGCCCGGTACCCTCGCCATTCATGCGACCGACGCTCAGCCTCGACGAGTTCCTGCTGCTCGCTCACGACCATTCGGTCGTCCCGGTCGGTGTGGAGATCATGGCTGACTCCTTGACGCCGGTCTCGGTGTATCGAGCACTCGCCGGTGGCAGTGACGGGTTCCTCCTCGAATCCGTCGAGGGGGGCGAGCGGTGGGGTCGCTGGTCGTTCATCGGTTGGCGCCCCGCCTTCACGATCGCGTCGATCGGCGGCGTCACATCCATCGACGATCCCACCGTGGCTCTACCGGGGGGAGATCCCCTCGAGGTGCTCGCTGCAATCACGGACCGGTATTCCGTGCCCGACGGCGCGGCGCTGGGGTTCCCCGCAGAGGTTCCACCCCTCCACAGCGGGGCAGTGGGCTTCCTCTCCTACGACATCGTGCGTCACATCGAACGTCTGGACAACCAGCCACCCGACGATCGTGACCTTCCCGAAATGGTGTGGCACATGGTCGGGAGCCTTGCGGTGTTCGACCGGGTGCGCGACTCGATTCTCGTGATCGTCAACGTCTTCGTCGGGGATGACCCGGCGGAGCAGTACGCAGCCGCCGTGGCTGCGATTGTCTCGACCATCGAGATCCTGTCGACTTCGACGTCCATCGAGGCACATGAGCGCCCGCGCTTTGACGGCGTGCCCGAGTCGACGAGCAATATGACGAGGGCGGACTTCGAGGATGCGGTCCGCGTGGCGATCGACCACATCAGGGCGGGTGACGCGTTCCAGGTCGTTCCCTCCATCCGCTTCGAGGCGACACTGGACGGGGAGCCGCTCTCCCTGTATCGCGCACTTCGGATCGTCAATCCGTCGCCCTTCATGTTCCTTGTGCGCGCGGGTGACCTCGCCATCGTGGGCTCGTCCCCCGAATTGATGTCACGAGTCCGCGACGGGAGGGTCTACTCGCGCCCGATTGCCGGCACGAGGCCGCGAGGAGCGACAGCGGAAGACGATCTCGCACTCGAACGCGAGCTCCTCGCAGATCCCAAGGAGCGAGCGGAGCATGTGATGCTGATCGACCTCGCCCGCAACGACCTCGGCCGGGTGTGTGTCTACGGATCGGTGCAGGTCGACGACCTCATGGTCATCGAGAGGTACTCACACGTGATGCACATCGTGTCGGGGATCTCCGGGGACCTCGTTGAAGGGACGAGTCCTGTCGATGTCCTGCGCGCGACATTTCCCCACGGAACGGTGTCAGGTGCCCCGAAGGTCCGTGCAATGGAGATCATCGACACGCTCGAGCCGACGGCACGAGGTCCGTACGCGGGTGCCGTCGGGTACATCGACTTCTCGGGAAACCTCGATACGGCGATCGGTCTTCGGACCTGTGTGGTGCGTGGTTCGAAGGCATGGGTGCAGGCGGGCGCCGGCATCGTCGCCGACTCCGATCCTGCAGCGGAGTACGAGGAGTGCCTCGCCAAGGCTCGTGCCGTCCTCGCTGCCATCGAAGCCGCGCCGTACCTCGACGCGTCGATCCGGACGGAGGACCGTCAGTCATGATCCTCGACGAGATCCTGACGACCGCGGATGCCCGTGCCGAGGAGGCACGACGCGATATCGAACACTTCCGTGCGAGGTCGGCCGCCGCTCCAGCGCAACGCAGCCTCGCTGGTGCGCTCGCCACGGAAGGGCTGTCGGTCATCGCTGAGATCAAGCGGCGGTCGCCATCTGCCGGGGATATCGATACATTGCTCGATCCGGTTCAACTGGCCCTCGCCTACGAGGCAGGGGGCGCGGCAGCGATCTCGGTCCTGACCGAACCGCACTTCTTCGGAGGGTCGCTCGATGACCTGGTCGCGGTCCGAGGTGCGGTTTCGATCCCCGTGCTTCGCAAGGACTTCACCAGGGATCCCGCACAGGTATGGGAGGCCAGGGCGGCGGGCGCCGACGCCGTCCTCCTCATCGTTGCAGCCCTCGGCGTTGGAGAGCTCGAAGCGTGCATCCAGGCGGCGGAGGAAGCCGGGGTGGACAGCCTTGTCGAAGCCCACACGCTCGATGAGGTCGCCGTTGCGGTCGCAGCTGGCGCCAGGATCATCGGCGTCAACAACCGTGACCTCCGCACCTTCACCACGGACCTCGCCATTGCCGAGGCGGTGGTGGACGCGATTCCCGACGGCGTCGTCCGCATCGCCGAATCCGGTGTCTCGACCATTGAAGGAGCTCGAAGGATGGCCGCGGCGGGTTACGACGCCATCCTCGTCGGCGAGGCCCTCGTTCGCCATGGCGATCCCGCCGTGTTCGTGGACGCGCTGCGAGGTGTGTCGTGACATGGGTCAAGATCTGCGGGATCACCACACCGGAGGCGATCCGATCGGCCGAGCGTGCGGGCGCCGATGCCCTGGGGTTCGTGCTCGCCCCCGGCTCCGTCAGGACGCTGTCCATCGAGTCTGCGCGTCCCTTGGTCGGCTCGGCATCGATATCGACCTATGTCGTGGTCGTCGACCTCACTCCCGAGGAAGCGATGCATCTGGCGAACGAGATTGGTGTCACCGGCATCCAGGCGCACGGGCTCCATGGGCTCGAGACAGCTCGAGCCGCCGTCGACGCCGGTTTCGACGTCTTGTGCCCGATTCCGGTTGGGCAAGCCGGTCCGACCAGTGATGCCGCTGTCGTGGTGCCCGAGGCCGTGATCTTGTTCGATACCGAGCGCCGTCGCGGCCACGGAGGCTCCGGGAAGCCATTTGCGTGGGACACCGTCGCCGACGTCGATCGTCCATACGTCGTCGCAGGTGGCCTCGGACCCGGCAACGTCAGGGAGGTGATCGAGCTGCTCCATCCCTTTGGTGTGGATGCATCGAGTCGTCTCGAGGCCGTCCCCGGCATCAAGGATCCCGATACCATCAGGGCCTTCGTCGAGGAGGCCAAACGATGAGCGCCGAGCGCAACCGATGAGACTGCAGCGCCCCGACGTCTCGGGCCGATTCGGTGCATATGGCGGAAGGTACGCCCCCGAGACCCTGATGCCTGCGCTGATCGAGCTCGAGGGGGCGTTCGTCGACGCATGGTCTGACGACGGGTTTCACGCAGAGCTCTCTGCGCTACTGAGCGACTTCGTCGGCCGTCCGACACCCGTGTATCGCGCAGCCCGTCTGTCGGACCTCCTCGGGATGGATCTGTGGTGCAAACGTGAGGACCTCGCCCATACAGGAGCCCACAAGATCAACAACACGGTCGCCCAGGGTCTCCTGGCGAGGCGAATGGGGAAACAGCGCGTGATCGCCGAGACGGGTGCGGGTCAGCACGGGGTGGCGACCGCGACGGCGTGTGCCCTCCTCGGAATCGAGTGCACCATCTATATGGGCGACAAGGACATCGAGCGCCAGTCCCTCAACGTCTACAGGATGCGCCTGCTCGGAGCCGAGGTCATCCCCGTGTCGTCGGGCGCAGGAACGCTCAAGGATGCCGTCTCGGCCGCGATGCGCGACTGGGTTGCCTCCGTCGAGTCCACGCACTACATCATCGGCTCCGTCGTCGGTCCCCATCCGTTTCCCTGGATGGTGCGTGAGTTCCAGAAGGTGATCGGTGAGGAGCTGCGCGCCCAGATGGACGGTGTGGTCCGCCCCTCCCCGGACGTGATCGTGGCTTGCGTCGGTGGAGGATCGAACGCGATGGGGATCTTCCACCCCTACGCCGGTGATCCCGACGTGGACCTCGTCGGCGTCGAGGCCGCGGGCCTCGGCCTCGACACCGGAAAGCACGGTGCGTCGCTTGGGGAGGGTTCGCCCGGGGTCATCCACGGCGCGATGACATACATGCTCCAGGACCAGTTCGGTCAGGTCGAGGAGGCGCACTCGGTGAGCGCGGGCCTCGACTATCCCGGCGTGGGTCCCGAGCACGCCTACCTAAAGGATGAGTCCCTCGTCCGGTACGAGAGCGTCACCGATGAGGAGGCGATCGAGGCCTTCCATTTGATGGCACGAACCGAGGGGATCATCCCCGCCCTCGAATCAGCCCATGCGCTGGCGTGGATCGTCCGCGAAGCGCCTTCGCTCGGCGGACGCACGGTGGTGCTC
This sequence comes from Acidimicrobiia bacterium, assembly GCA_035461905.1. Lineage (GTDB taxonomy): Bacteria > Actinomycetota > Acidimicrobiia > Spongiisociales > UBA5794 > SZUA-442. Next base: position 6,872 of record DATHUV010000135.1, read on the forward strand.
AACCTGTCAGGGCGTGGGGACAAGGATGTGCAGCAGGTCGTGTCCCCGTCATGACGGGCGAAGGCCGGCGCGAGCTCGATGCCATGTTCGTCGCGGCGAAAGGTGAGGACCGCGCCGTCCTCCTCCCGTATCTCACGGCAGGCCTGCCGACGCTCGATGACTCCGTAGATCTCTTCGTCGCCATGGCAGAAGCGGGCGCCGACGGGTTCGAGGTCGGGATCCCCTATGCCGATCCCCTGATGGACGGACCGGTGATCATGCGCGCAGGTGAGCTCGCGCTCAAAGGTGGAGTGACGGTGGAGGGATCACTCGAGGTCGTGCGTCGCGTACGGGAGCGGACAGGGAAGCCGACGGTCGTGATGACATACGTCAATCCCGTCCTGCGTCACGGAGTCGACGACTTCTTCAAGCGGGTTGCCGACGCGGGTGGATCCGGGGTGATCATTGCAGACCTGCCCGTCGATGAGTCCGATCCCTTCGTCGACGCAGCACGTGCGCACGGTCTCGGCATGGTCCAGTTCGCCGCGCCGACCACGGAACACGACCGCCTCGCGGCGATCGCCTCCCGCGACCCGGTGTTCGTGTATGCGATCGCCGACGTCGGAGTAACGGGTGAGCGAGACGGCGCGTCCACGCGAATCGAGGCCTTGGCGTCGGCCATCAGAAGGGTGACGAAGGCGCCGATCGTTTTCGGTGTGGGAATCTCGACGCCCGAACAGGCGGCCCTTGCTGCGCTTCACGGCGACGGCGTCATTGTCGGTACGGCGATCGTGAGAAGGGTGCTCGACGCCGGATCCGCATCGGACGCACGCCATGCCCTCGTTGAGGCAGTCGAGGGCCTAGCCACCGCGGTGCGGCGCGGATAGGCCTTCAGTTCGAGGGCGGCGTCTGCCGATAGACGCTCATGGACATGTCGCGCCGCGCCGTACCGGGAGTGGGACTCGAACCCACACGAGCTTTCGCCCAACGGATTTTGAGTCCGCCGCGTCTACCATTCCGCCATCCCGGCTCCGTGGAGACCGCGATGGTAGGGGCGAACGGCCAACATCATGGTGCACGGTCCACGATGCACCGGGGCGACGTCGCACGAATCCATGAATTGCCAATGACAGAGTGTGGTCGGTGTGCTACTCTCTGCGAGGAATCGAGCTGAGGGGCCGATGATGATGTTCACGCGCCGACGGAACGCGGACAAGGAACGTGGAGCTGCGATGGTGGAGCTCGCGTTCGTGCTTCCACTGTTCATCCTCCTCATCTTCGGGCTCATCGAGTTCGGGCTGCTGTTCCGCGAACGCCTCACGATCGCCTCGGCTGTGTCGTCCGCAGCGAGGACGGGAGCCACCATGGGCCAGAACGATGAGGCCGACTACCGGATCCTCCAGGCCCTCGAAGCAGGGCTCTACGACCAGGTCGACGCCTCCGTGCTCATCAGTGTCGAGATCTTCAAGGCGAATCCCCTCACGGGAGCGAAGGCCGGCCCCGTCGATCGGTACGTCTATGACGGGAGCCTCGTCGGATGCAAGTGGAGTCCGTGCCCTGATCCCACCCTCGCAGTGATTCCGTACGGAAGCCCCGCTACCTACCCACCGAGCGCTCGTGACACCACCCTCGACCCGGGCGGTGGCGGACTCGATGTCCTCGGTGTCGAGGTCGTGTACCAGCATTCGACGGTCACCAACCTGATGCCGATGCTCGACATGCAATTGACCGAACGTGCGCTCGTTCGCCTCGAGCCCGATGTCTTCGGAACGCCCTGATGCGACGGGTCGTTGATCGGTTCCGTGAGCTCAGAAGGGAACAGTCCGGCGTCGTCCTCATCCTTGTCGCCTTGATGCTGCCGATCTTCATGGGCATGGTCGGATTCGGCGTCGACTTCGGCTGGCTGTTCTGGAACGGTGTGAAGATCCAACACGGTGCGGATGCGGCGGCGCTGTCCGGGGTCATCTACGAACCTGACGACCAGGCCTTGGCCTACTCATCGGCAGTCCAGGCGGCGGCGGAGAACGGCTACAACACGCTCAACGCGGGAACGACGGTCGTTCCTGTCGACTACTCGGATGATCCGACCGCGGTGAACAATCCGAACCAGCTTCGGGTCACGGTGACCCATGCCGTCCCGACGTTCTTCATGCGGGTCTTCGGTATCGACTCGATCGACATCACCAAGACCGCCCTCGCCGAATACGTGCTGCCGCTTCCGCTCGGGAGCCCCGACCGCCGTTTTGGGAACGACCCTGCGACCGGCCACGCACCCGAGTTCTGGGGCAACATCCACGGGTACTACACCGGGCGAAGCATGGGGGACCGGTACTCCTCACAGTGCCTCAGCGGTGGAAGTGGCTCGGGGTGCACGCCGAACCCCGACAAGCGGCCGACCGTGTTCAATCCCGCGAATGTCAGCGCGACGACCGGCGGCTACGTCTACGGCGTCGAGGTCGGGCCGGGTCAGTCGAACCTGTCCGTTGAGATCTTCGATGGGCCGTTCACCCGTGGCGGAGGCGACTTCGTCCTCACGGGGGACCAACCACAGGGCGGCAGCCCCGGGCCGACGACCGTGTTCATCCTGTACGGCCCGGATCCGACACCCCTCGACACCACAGACTCCAACGAGGTCCTCTGTACCGTTGTGTATGCCCCTAGGGACGCGTACATGCCGGGTGCGACAGCTGCAACGACATGGGCCGATGTCGATGCATTCCTTCCCGGAGGCGTCGCGTCGCTATGGGACGAGATGTGCCCTGCGACGAACCTCGACCGTGGGCCCGGCATCTATCCGCTGCGTGTGATCACACTCGACAACGGGGAGCGTGGACTCAACAGGTGGTCGCTGCGGGCTTCGGCGAGCGGCGGCAACCCGAGGATCTACGGTCTCGGCTCGATGGCGATCTACTCGAACGTCGATGGGGCGACCGGGGACACGGTCTTCTACCTCGCCGAGGTGGAGGCCGTCCACGCCGGCAAGGATCTCGTGATCAACCTGTGGGACCCCGGAGACGCATCGGGGAACCACTCGCTGCGCATTCGTAACCCCCAGGGCGGGCTGCCCTCGTGTACATGGACATCGACGAATCCGTCATATCCGGGTGGGACACTGGGATCCTGCGACATCCCGACCAGCTCGAGCCGGTTCAACAACCACCTCGTGACCATACGGATCGATCTTCCCGAGGACTACGTATGTGCCGCGGACTGCTGGTGGAAGATCGACTACAACTACCCGGGCCAGACGAACGACACGACGACCTGGGAAGCCCGGATCGAGGGCAATCCGGTGAAGCTGGTCGAGTAGCCGGACTCGCGATCCGCCGTACCGCTACGCTCGCCGGACATGGCGAAGCTTGCATTGCTCGATGGTCACTCGCTCGCATATCGGGCGTTCTATGCACTGCCACCGGACCTCGCTACGCCGTCCGGGCAGGTCACGAACGCCGTGTTCGGCTTCACCTCGATGCTCATCAAGCTGCTCGACGAGGAAGCTCCCGATGCGATCGCCGTGGCATGGGATCGCAGGGAGCCCACCTTCCGGTCGGAGGCGTACCCCGCGTACAAAGCCACGCGTGACGCCGCACCCGACCTCTTTCGTAGCCAGCTGCCCCTCATCCGTGACGTCCTCGAAGCGATGGAGATCCCACAGGTCAGCCTTGCGGGCTACGAGGCCGACGACGTCATCGCCACCCTCGTGGAGCGGGGTCGAACACAGGGATATGACCTCGTCGTCGTGACAGGGGACCGGGATGCCTTCCAGCTGTCGACGGATGACGTCACGATCCTGTACACGCGACGGGGTATCTCCGACACGGTCCACGCGACGCCGGCATGGATACGGGAGCGGTATGGGATCCCGCCCGACCGGTACGTAGAGTATGCGGCCCTGCGCGGCGATACCTCTGACAACCTCCCCGGCGTTCCCGGCGTCGGTGAGAAGACCGCGGCGAAGCTGATCAGCTCCTATCGAAGCCTCGAGGAGCTGTACGACCACCTCGATGACCTGGGCCCGAGGCTTCGTGACAACCTTGAGTCTGCGCACGATCAGGTTCTCCTGAACCGGACCCTCATGACGATGGTGCGCGATGTCCCGATTGACGGACTCGATGCGGGCGACCTCGAGCTGCGGCCTTTCGACCGGGAGAGGGTGCGCAGGCTCTTCGACGACTTGGCGTTCCGTACTCTCTGGGTCCGTTTGGATCAACAGGGCGGGCTGGGGGACTCCGCTGGCGGAGTGATCGTGGACATCGATGTCGTGACGGCCACGACACAGCAACAGGCATGGGGAGTGTTCGAAGGAGGGAGAGCCGCCGTTGCGCCCGTGTGGGATGACGACACGTTGTCCGGACTCGTGGTCCACGGCGATCCTGCCACCTTCGTGCCACTCGACGTCGCCGCCGACATCTTGTCGGACGACAGGTGCACCATCGTCGGTCACGATCTCAAACCGGTGATCCGTGCGCTCCTCGAGAGCGACCTCGCGATTCCGGCAATCGGGTTCGACACGATGTTGGCGGCCTGGCTCGTGAATCCCGCCCAGCGAGCGCCCGATCTCGACGAGCTCGCACATCGGGAGCTGGGCCTCGACCTCGAATCGCCTGCCGAACCATCGACACCGGGAAGCCAGACGTCGCTTTCGTTCGAAGAGCCAGGACTCGATCTCGTCGGCCCCGCCCGTCGGGCTGCGGCGGTTTCTGGGCTCGTTGATCCGTTGTCGACGCAGCTCGAAGCCAGGGGCTCACTCGAGCTACTCCACACGATCGAGCTGCCGCTCATGGCCATCCTTGCCGGGATGGAGGAGGTTGGGGTCGGCCTCGACACTGCCTTCCTCCGAACGTATGGCAGGGACATCTCGGTCCGTATTGCCGACCTCGAACAGCGAATCCATCGCGAGGCGGGCCGGGTGTTCAACGTCAATTCGACCCTGCAGTTGCGCAGCATCCTGTACGAAGAACTCGGGCTACCTGTCCTCAAGAAGACACCGAAAGGGGCCCCATCAACGGATGCCTCGGTCCTCGAGAAGCTCCGCGGCGACCACCGGATCGTCGATGCGATCCTCTCGTTCCGCGAGCTCGACAAGCTGCGCTCGACCTACGTCGATTCCCTGCTGTCCCTGGTGCAACCGGATGGGCGCCTCCGAGGGCGCTTCAACCAGACGGGTGCGGCGACGGGCCGCCTGTCGATGGAGCAACCGAACCTTCAGAACATCCCCGCTCGCAGCGCCGAGGGCCGGGCAATCCGGAGGGCGTTCGTCGCTCGAGAGGGATCCCTCCTCCTCGTTGCCGACTACAGCCAGATCGAACTCAGAATCCTCGCGCACCTCAGTGGCGACCCGGGGCTGATCGAGGCTTTCGAGACCGGTGTCGACATCCACGCAGCGACGGCGGCGCGTGTCAACGCCGTTCCGCTCGCCGATGTCACGGACGACATGCGGCGGACATCCAAGATGATCAACTTCGGGCTCCTCTACGGGATGGAGGCCTACGGCCTCGCACAACGGCTCGACATCGACAGATCCGAATCACAGCGCCACATCGACGAGTACTTCGAGCAGTTCCCCGACGTTCGTGCGTACATGGCCGGCATCGTCGACGAAGCCAGGTCGACCGGCTACACGACGACGATTCTCGGACGCAGGAGGTACCTGCCTGAGCTCCACAGTCGCAGTACCAGGGAGCGTCAGATGGGGGAGCGCATGGCGCTCAACGCCCCGATCCAGGGCTCTGCAGCCGACATCATCAAGAAGGCGATGATCGAGCTCGACCGACACCTCAGGTCCACAGGCTCGGGAGCGGAGATGGTGCTCCAGATCCACGACGAGCTGGTCGTCGAGGTCCCCGAGGGCGAGATCGCCTCGGTGACGGCGGCGACAGTCGAGATCATGCGGTCAGTCGTCGAGCTACGGGTGCCCCTGGAGGTGGCCACGGGTGCCGGAGTGAACCTCGCTGAGGCGCACCACTGATCGCGTTCGGCCGATCCGGGGCCACCCGCCACCGGAACGTGTTGTATGTTGGTGCATCCGTGCGATACCATGACGCTGTCCTGGCTCCCTCTTCGCGCGCTCAGGATGTATTACGTATCCAAGGAGACCAACCCTTCCATGCCCACCGACAACGAAACCGACCTCGCGTCGACCGACGTCCCCCAGGACAACGACGAAACGACTGATCCCACGGACATCACGGCTGAAGGTGCCTCGACCACCGGAAACGAGATCCCGGCCCCGGCTCCTGAGGCCCTCGATGCACCCGACGCATCCGAAGAGGCACAGCCTCTCGAGGACGCCAGAACGTCGATGGCCGAGGAAGTCGATCAGGCATCGGGTGATGACGATTCCGAAGAGGCTTCGGACGAGCAGGTTGACCCGACGCTGACCCCGGAATTCGTCGACGACGATGAGGCCCCTGAGGCCGCCGTCATCGACGCGCCACGGGGTGATCGGCCCGCGATCAGCGCCCCGGGGCAGATCGGGGACGTCCCGAACGATCTATCAGCCGACGACTTCGCAGCCGCCGTCGAGCAAACGGTGTTCGAGTTCAAGGAAGGCGACATCGTCGTCGGAACCGTCGTGCGAGTCGACCCCGATGAGGTCCTCGTCGATATCGGCTACAAGTCCGAAGGCGTTATCCCTCCGTACGAACTCTCGGTGCGGAACAACTCCAACCCCGACGAGATCGTCAAGGTCGGGGACAAGATCGAGGCCCTCGTGCTCCAGAAGGAGGATGACCAGGGACGCCTCGTCCTTTCGAAGAAGCGCGCCCAATACGAGCGTGCATGGGGTCGGATCGAGAAGCTCATGAACGAGGGCGGAACGGTGACAGGCCAGGTCATCGAGGTCGTGAAGGGTGGTCTCATCGTGGACATCGGTCTGCGCGGATTCCTGCCTGCATCGCTCGTGGACCTGCGGCGTGTCAGGGACCTCCAGCCGTTCATCGGTGAGCCGATCGAGGCGAAGGTGATCGAGCTCGACCGCAATAGGAACAACGTGGTCCTATCACGGCGGGCCTACCTCGAGGAGGAGCAGGCCGAGCAGCGGCATGCGTTCCTTGCCGACCTCAAAGAGGGCGACGTCCGCGAAGGCGTGGTCTCGAGCGTGGTCAACTTTGGCGCCTTCGTCGACCTCGGAGGCATGGACGGTCTGGTCCACGTCTCAGAGCTGTC
>DATHUV010000136.1:0-22147 GCA_035461905.1 Acidimicrobiia bacterium
CCATCCTCTGGCATCCACACGGACCTTTGCATCTGCCCATCGCGGGAAGCGCAGGCGAGGGGTGCCTGCGGCGGTTTCGGACGCTGACGAAGCCGCTCCTATTCTGGGGGTGCCCGGCTTGTGCCCGTGCGGCACCCGTGAGCTGGCCAGAAACCGGGCGAGGGAGTACACGATGTTCCTGTTCCACCCGCACCACAGGGAGCGCAGCTACCCGGACGGCCGATCAGAAGAGGTGATGGCGCGGACCATCGAGTTCTTCGAATCGAAGGGACTCGCCGCCATCAAGGCCGACGACCACGCCGCGCTCTGGTACCAGGACTTCGTGGATTTCGTCGGGCGTGAACGCATCTTCGCCACGATGTGCACACCGTCGGGCTACGGGGCAGACGATGCCCGGTGGGACACGTGGAGGGTGTGCGAGTTCGCGGAGATCCTCGGCTTCTACGGGCTCCCGTACTGGTACGTGTACCAGGTCACCGTCCTCGGGCTCGGTCCGATCTGGATGTCCGACAACGAGGAGCTCAAGAGCCGTACCGCAGCGCTGCTCGAGGATGGGGCGGTGTTCGCGTTCGGGCTGTCCGAGAAGGACCACGGCGCCGACCTCTACTCGACCGAGATGGCGCTGACCTCCACCGGGGACGGCACGTACGTGGCAAACGGTTCCAAGTACTACATCGGCAACGGCAACAAAGCCGCCATGGTGTCCACGTTCGGCCGAATCACCGACACGGGGGAGCAGGTCTTCTTCGCCGTCGACTCCCACCACCCGAACTACCACCTCGTAAAGAACGTGGTGCACAGCCAGAACTTCGTCGCCGAGTACCGTCTCGACGACTACCCGATCACCGACGCCGACATCCTGTCTCGTGGCGAAGCGGCATGGAATGCAGCACTCAACACCGTCAACATCGGCAAGTACAACCTCGGGTGGGCATCGATCGGGATCTGCACCCACGCCTTCTACGAGGCGATCCACCATGCGGCGCATCGGCACCTCTACGGGATGGCCGTCACCGACTTCCCGCATGCGAAGCGACTCTTCACCGACGCATACGTTCGCCTCGTCGCGATGAAGCTCGTCGCACTGCGCGCCGCGGACTACATGCGCTCCGCCACACCGGAGGACCGCAGGTACCTCCTGTACAACCCGGTCGTGAAGATGAAGGTCACGACCCAGGGCGAGAGCGTCATCGACCACCTCTGGGACGTTATCGCTGCCAAGGGGTTCGAGAAGGACATGTACTTCGAGATGGCCGCTCGCGACATTCGTGCCCTGCCGAAGCTCGAGGGGACAGTGCACGTGAACATCGCGCTCATCGTCAAGTTCATGCAGAGCTACTTCTTCGCCGCGACCGAGATGCCCCAGATCCCCCGTCGGGACGATGCGGCGAACGACGCCTTCCTCTTCGACCAGGGACCCACGAAGGGGCTCGGAAGCATCCGGTTCCACGACTACCGGGAGGTCTTCGCCAGGTTCGACCTGCCGAATGTGACGGTGTTCTCCCAGCAGGCAGAGATCTTCAAGGCGATGCTCGCCGCCGCTGCACCGACCGATGCCCAGGCCCGCGACACCGACTGGCTGCTCGCCGTGGGGGAGATGTTCACCCTGATCGTGTATGCCCAGCTCGTCCTCGAGAACGCCGAGATCTACTGCATCGACGGGGACGTCGTCGACGAGTACTTCGATGTGGCCGTGCGGGACTTCTCACGCTTCGCCGTCGAGCTCCTCACCAAGGCCGGCACCACGTCCGACCAGGCGGAGTTCTGTCGGACCATGATCGAGGTCCCCGCCAGTGACCCTGGCCGATACGACAGGGTCTGGCAGGACCATGTGTATGTGTTGCGAGACGCCTACAAGATGGCCGACTGAGCACCAACGCTTGGTCCTCGTCGTTGCCGTCGAGGTGCACCCCACACTCGATCCTCGACTTCACTACCGTGCTGGCATGAGCCACGAGGGACATCCAGCAGGTGGTGAGGGCACCGCCTTCACCTTCCAGGTGGTGATCGACTGCCAGGACCCGCATGTCCTCGCAGATTGGTGGGCCGAGACGTTGCGCTGGGTCGTGGAGCCCCAGGACGAGGCGTTCATCCGATCGATGATCGACCAGGGTCGTGCGACCGACGCCGACACCACTCAGTTCCGGGGAAAGCTCGTGTGGAGGGAGGGTGCGGCCATCCATCCCGATTCGGAGCCGTCGCCGGGGCGGTCGCGCATTCTCTTCCAGTTGGTTCCCGAGACGAAGACCGTGAAGAACCGTGTCCACCTCGACATCCGTGTCGGCGGTGATGACGTGGAGGCGGTCCGTGACCAGCTCGTCAGCCGAGGTGCCACGGTCCTCTACGAGGGACGACAGGGCCCCCACACATGGCTGACGATGGCCGACCCGGAGGGCAACGAGTTCTGCGTCTGACCACCGGCATCGTCAGGCCCGGTCAGGGAACCTCAGCGCCCGTCGTCCCAGTCGCCCCGCGCTCGAGGGCCTCGCGGACGGGATCATGCCCATCCGGAGGTCGTACCTCCTTGATCACCCTCGCCGGGACACCACCCACCACGGTGTAGTCGGGCACGTCCTTGGTCACAACGGAGTTCGCCCCGACGATGGTCCGATGGCCGAGGGTGACGCCGGCCATGATCACTGCGTTGTACCCGACGACGCTGTTGGGGCCGATCCGTACCGGGGCGAGACCCCTGCCCGCGTGCGCGATCGGCTTCTCGAAGTTGTCGAACGGATGCGTGTGTGTCTCGATCGTGATACCCGCCGACAACATGGTGTACGGGCCGACATCGATCGGGCCCCGATCGTCGAGCATGGCGTACCTGTTGACGAGGACCCCGTCGCCGAGGGAGATGTTCCCCCCGTCAGAGAACAGGACGTCGTGGTGGATGATCACGTCGTCCCCGCAGTGGCGGAACAGCTTCTTGGCAAGGATGAGCCGTACCGGGATTGCGATCCCCTGGATCATGGCCACCGGGCTCCTGTCGAACATGCGCCAGAACATTCGGTAGTAAAGGTGAGCATCGACCTCTGACTCAGGCCCGTCTCCCCGGAACGGGTCCGGCGGCAGGTGGAAGTCACCGGTTGCCAAGGCCTCCCGTTCGGCCCGCCCGACCTCGCCGAGAAACTTGCCCCCCCGGCCGATGAACGTGTCGTCATCGACTTCGGCGGCGAACCATGCAAGAAGGTCGTCCCGCCTGCTTTCAGGCATGCACCGTCGCCCCGCCGGTTCGGCTCCGCTGCCGCCATGCGCGTCGCAGCGTGCGTGCATACCCTGCAACGACGAGGAGCCGTCCGATGGCCTCACCGTGGCGTGCCCCCATCTTGGAGGTGTTCTCGCCGTACAGGCGGGGGATGGGGACTTCGAGGAACCGCATACCGGCCCCGACCACGGCGAAGTGCGATTCGAGTTCCGCTTCGTATCCGCAGCCCACGAGTTCGACAGCTTCCGCCGCTCGTTGCGAGAAGGCCCGAAAACCCGAGAAGGGGTCGGTTATCCGTTCGCCCGTGATTCGCTCCACGGCGGCGATCGTGCCCGCTCGCACCATGCGGCGATTCCACGGTGCGTGCTCTCCGCCGGATGCGGTCAGGTATCGGCTCCCTACGCAGAGATCGACGTCGCCCGCGAGCACCGGACCGACGACGTCGGTGAGGGATGAGGGCAGGTGCTGGCCGTCACTGTCCATCCACACCATCGCCCCGAACTCCCGGTCGTGGAGCATGTCCATGGCCGCACACAGCGCAGCTCCCTTGCCTCGATTGGACTCCTGGCAGATGACGTCTACCCCTGCGGATCGGGCGACCTCCGCGGTCCCGTCGGTGGAACCGTCGTCCACCACGAGGGGGATCACGTCGTGCCCCTCGATCTCGTCCGGCAACGACTTGAGGACACCACCGATCGCGGATGCCTCGTTGAATGCCGGGAGGATGACGAGGACTTCCATCAACGAAGGGTAACAAACAAACGTTCGTTTGCATAGTGCGGAACTGAGCAATGCGTTCACGAGGAAGGATCGGCCTTGTGCAGGGCAGGAATGGCTCACTCCAGGGGATGGTCAGTCGCCGTCCCACCAACGCAGGACACGCAGTGCGCGCAGTGTGTTCCATCGGCTCGGTTGGCGTCCTCCCTCCATGGTGAACCACACTTTCCCGGAGTAGTTCGCGTGGATCGGCCACCGGCCGTCTGTCCGGCGATGACCGACGAGGACCTCGATGGCATCCTCGAGCCGAGGATCCCGGTCCGCATCGGCTGCTCGGAAGTAGTCGAGGCCCCTGAGGACGTCATGGTGCCACCGCGGTGGGAACGGGAGCCTGGTCATCCGATCGTCAGGAACCCGTCCGGTGCGATGGGATCGGTACAGGTGGTGCTCGCAGAAGAACTCACGAGCGCGTGCCTCGGCGGTCTCCACCTCTGTTGATCGCTGTCCTTCGGACAGGCAGTACTCCCGCAGCCCTTCGAGGACGTTGATCGTGGTGTGGAAGGAGCTGTGTTTGTTCCGATCGCCTGCGCGACAGTTCCAGCCCCCATCGTCGAGCTGTCGCTCCAGGAGATTGACCACCAGGTCCTCACGCCGCTGGTCGTCGACCGTGAACCAGCTCGAGAGTGCGAGCCCAAAGCCTGCGACACAGTCGTCCTGTTTCCCCTTCGCGCCTTCGCCGAAGATCCAGACGGGTTTGTCGACGAGCAGGAGCGTCGAGGCAACGGCTTCGGGATTGTCCCTTGGAAGCCCCATCCTCCACAGCTGAAGGAGGGTGTACGTGGTTGAAATCCACTTCGGTCCGTACAGGCCGCCGGACCATCGCCCGTTCTCCGATCGTTCGGCCATGAGTCGTGCACCCCAGCCCTCGGTCGGGATCAGGGCCTGGTGGCCCATCCATACGCCCTGTGGTGAATCGAGGAGGTCGTGGTGGACCTGCCATCGGATTGCAGGGTCACCCTCGAGAAGCCAATCCGCTGTTCCCCCGTCCATGTCCAGAGGATATGCGGCGGTTCGGGACCCTGCAGATTGGGAAGGCGCGAAGATGTGAGCTTTCGCGAGCGGATCGATTGGTGAGCTGATTGAATGTGTTGATGTTCGAGCCATTGGTCACGCGGCGCCTCATCATCCGCCCATTCACCGAAGAGGATCTCGACGGATACCACGCGCTGAGGAACGACCCTGAGGTCGCGCGATACCAGGATTGGGTGACGCCGTACCCACGGTCCGAATCCGAGCGGGTCGTATCCAAAGTGATCGCGATGGAGGGGCCTGAGGACGAGGAGTGGTGGATGGCGATCGTTGCCGATCGCATCACGGGTGAGACCTACGGTGACCTCGCCCTTCACCTCGGTGACGAGGCTCGCACGGCCGAAGTCGGCTACTCATTTGGCCCGACGCACTGGGGCAAGGGGTACGCAACCGAGGCGCTCGAAGCACTCGTCACCTACCTCTTCGAGGACCTTGCGGTGACTCGGGTGTTCGGCATGCTGCACCCCGACAACCCCGCCTCCGCCATGGTGCTCGAACGGACCGGCTTCCTCTACGAGGGGCACCTCAAGTCCTCGTTCTGGCTAGAAGGGGAGTGCTCGGACGACCTCATCTACGGTCTGACGCGACCGGACTGGGAAGCGTGGCGCGATCGACCCAGGGAGCGACCGGCTGCCGTGACGCTCCGCGAGCTCACCGCTGAGGGGCTCGAGTCCGCGCTCGCGTTGCGTACCCATCGCTCCCAAGTCGCCTACGTGCCGCCGGTCGCCCGGTCGATCGCCGATGCGATGTACCCAGATGTCGTGAACGGGACGCCACTCGAGTCGGAGATGTTCACCGTCCATGCTGATGCTGACCTCGTCGGCTTCGTCATCGTGACGAAGGTCACCGATGCCCATCCTGACCCCATTCTGTGGCGACTCCTCATCGACCGGATGCATCAGCGCAGGGGTATCGGAGCCATGGTGCTCGACGCGGTGCTGGAGCGATCCCGCAGCGCACGCGCCGAGAGGCTCGTCACGAACTGGTGCGAGGGCAAGGGGTCACCCGGTCCGTTCTACCTGTCGAGCGGCTTCGTACCGACCGGTGTTCGTTCGGGTCGCAAGGTCCAGGCCGTTCGCACCCTGTGATTCGGCCGACGAGCACCAACGATCCAGCGCTTCGATGATCCTCACGACGTGAGGCGCGCAACCTCCTCCCCGAGAACCGATAGCAGCCGGTCGTAGCGCGCTTGGGCGTCCGAAGGCGAGTTCCCGACGCAGGTGACGCCCACGAAGCCGTGTGTCGGCATTGCGGACAGCATGTGGAACACGGACCCGACGAGGCGTACCTGGTCGAAGTGCAGGTTCTGCATCATCGCCAGTTCGAGGAGGTCTGGGGGCGTGAGGGTCTCGAGACCGTCGATGACCACGTGGTCCGCTGCGACGTAGTGCTTCTCTGTTCCGTCGGGTGCGACGAACACGGCGCGCTCCTCGTCGTATGTCCCGTCGGTGAGGAATTGGAGCGTGAGGAACGGGTGGGTCGTGCCGCCCTTGCGAAGGTTCACCTCGATCGCATGGTCATCCCACCCGCCGTCTGGTCGCTTGACGACGATGTAGTCGAGTGCGAACCGCCCGATGATGCCCCGGCGTGCGAGCTGCTCACCGACCTTCCTCGCACTCACCGAGATCTGGCAGGCGTATCCCGGATCGGCAGGAAACCGGGAGCCCATGAAGACCTGGCCGCTCGCACCGCCGAGGATCTGATCATGGGTGGACAGCAGTTCCACCTGGCCGAGCGGTGTGATCCGGAGCTGGACGGACGGACTCGAGACGACCTTCCCTTCCACCATCTCCTCGACGATCCCACCTTCCCTCTCGAAGGTCGCGAGGTAGCCGGCCACACCACCGACATGACTGTCGACGGGAAGCGAGTCCAGCAACCGGTCGACGTCGTCGGGTCCCCAATCCGGTGGGAGGGACGACAGGTTCACCGTCGCGTTCCCGAACCCGGACACGCCGTCGTTGTGCTTGATGATCACCTTCCTCAAACCCGGTATCCGATCCCGGAGGTCAACGATGGCTTCGACGATCTCGGCCCGGGTGTGGAGGCCCTCGCTTCCCCTGGGATATGGGATTCCGGCTTCGGCGAACAAGCGCCGACCCTCGGTCTTGGTTCCGTAGGCGGCGTGTGCGGGGTCCGACCCGTACATGGGGATCCCGAGGCGCATCGCGAGTTCGCGATCGTCCCATGTCGTCATGAACGGCACGAGATGGGCGCGATCGGGATCGGCGATGAGCCCACGGATGCGGTCGAGCACCTGGGGGCGGTCGAGCAGCTTCCGCGCAAGAGGTCGGAACCTCGCCTCCATCGGGGAGACGAAGAACAGTCGCTTTCGCGCATTCGACTGGATCACGCCGGGGAGAAGGTCCAAGTAGTAGTCGACGATCTCGGGGTTGATCGCCTGCCCCGTGACGTACACCATGCGCGCCCGGGGCTGACGCAACAGGAACAGCAGGAACAGGTACCTTTCCTCGTACGCCTGGAGCTCACTCGCGGAGAGCTCGACGTCGATGTCCGCAGATGGGACCACGACGATGGTCTGTTCGTCGCTGTTGAGATGATCGATCGACGCCCACAACGGAACGAGCTTCGCCTGGAGCGCGTCAAAGGCCTCCTGATCCCTCGGGTCGAATGACGCTCCGACGTCCTGCATCCCGGCAAGCTACTCCGATCCTGAACGGAGGACGGTCCCAAGTCACTCTTGTCCTCCTTTCAAGGGGGACGGCAGAGAAGCGAAGCGACGATGCAGGGGGATCCCGGACGAAGAACCACGCCGCGGCCGCTTTCCACTGCGTGCTCGCGGGTCGCGGACCCCCCTGGCTCACTTCGTTCGCCCGTCCCCCCAAGAGTCTCGATGTCTCCCAACGTGAACTGACCGTCTTGAAGCTCAACCCCAGCTCGCAGGCAGGAGGACTGCCGATCACGGAGTGATCGGACTCCGATTCCTAAAGGGAGGACGACTTTCTCTCGGCCTCCTTTCAAGGGGGACGGCAGAGGAGCGAAGCGACGATGCAGGGGGATTCCTGTCGGAGACTCACCGGTTCGGTCGGAGTGGTTCTGTGAAGGTGATCGACGACCCGGCTATGGTGGCGGCATCCGAGGCAAAGGGGAGAAGCCGTGACGGAGTACGAGTCGACGCAATCATCACAGCCGGCAGCTGGAGCACAAGGTGCCGATATAGGGATACGTTTCGTCGCGAGGCTGATCGACCACGTGATCCTGTCGATCGCGTTGTTTGTGATCATCGTGCCCCTGGTGATCGGCGCAATGTTCAGCGACCTCGGATCGAACCCATTCACCGGAGGCTTCGGCGTCGGTTCGATCGTATCGGGTATCGTGTCGGCCGCCATCGTCATCGGGTACTTCGCGTATCTCGAATCGTCACGCGGTCAGACGATCGGCAAGATGTTGTTGAGTCTTCGCACCGTGGGTCCCGATGGTGGGAACCCGACGTTCGAGCAGGCTCTCAAGAGGAACCTGTGGTACGCCCTTGGCATCTTCCCGATCCTCGGCGGCCTCGCCCAGCTCGCGGCGGCGGTCTACATCGCCGTGACGGTCTCGAACTCACCGACCAATCAGGGATGGCACGACGAGTTCGCCGACACTACGCGGGTGCTCAAGACCACCTGATATCGATCAGGTCGGAGCGGTCTCGGCGTCCCATTCGATGAACCAGTCGGCGTAGTTGCTCGGCCAGGAGCCTTCGAACTCCCCGGAGCGCTGACGTTCGTCCGCGGCGATGAGCCACTCCTGCACCGTGTCAACGGAGGGTTTCGAGTGGAGGATTCGGAGCAGTTCTCCGTACATCCACTCGGCGTACCAGCGCGGCCACTGGCCGTTCGGACCGCCGTACACGGCGTGATGGGCTCGACCTGCGGCACCCATGAGGTGCCTGAGGTCACGGTGCTGTTGGGATTCATCCATGCGACGATCTTATCTTCCATCACTCCCGCGTGCCCGGCGAATACAGGGTGCTCCCGTTCGCTCGAAACGAGGTCGAGTGGCTCAGGTCCTCGACTCGACCTGTGAGATCGAGGGGAGACCGGGAGGAACGCACCCCTCCGCTTCGGGGATGGGCACGCCCTCGAAGGGGTCGGCAGGCGCACGCATTCGCCTGGCCAGCCAGATCACCGGGACCGACAGGGCGCTGACCGCACCTCCGACGACGTAGGCAGCGGCATACCCTGCTCGTTCGGAGTACACGCCGAGCCCGGCTTGGCCACCGACGGCGCCCATCCCGGAAATCATCGAATCGAATGAGACGACCGTCGCACGGTGTTGCGATGCGACCATCCCGTGGATGAGTGCCTGTCGGATCGGAATCGTGATTCCCATCGCAAACGCTGCAACGAGGAAGAATCCGAGCGCGAGCGGGAAGGTCGCAACGAGACCCACGCAGACGGAGGCAGCGCTGAAGGCTCCTGCTGCGAGCATGAGGATCGTCGTGCGGCGCCGGGCGAGGCGGGCGACGAGACCGACCATGGAGTTCCCCGCCATCGTTGCGAGGGCCAGGAGGGCAGCCACGACCCCGGCAACCCAGACGGCATCGTCCTCGAGAAGCTCGAGGAAGTAGGGCTGCCACGCATACCACGCCCACAAGTAGAACCCGTTCATGATCGCGCCAGCGATCATGATCAGCCGAAGCGGCCGCGACTGCCACCCGAGTCGTAGTCCCGTCGAGGCGACCTTTGTGGCCTCCGACGGCAACGTGGCGAGGGTCACCCGTCTTGTCTCGAATCCAATGTCGTGCATCCCGAAGAAGGCGAGGATGAAGAGGACACCGAGGAGTGCGGAGCGAACGACGAAGGGGATTGAGAGGTCGATCTGTCCCAGGAGGCCGCCTCCGATGGTTCCTACCAGCATCGCTGAACCGCCGATGATCTGTGCCCTGGCGAAGATGCGATCCATGCCATCCGGGAAGCCGAGTGATCGGACACCGTCGACGAGCCATGCCTCCATCGCTCCCGAGTAGAACGTGTAGCCGAGTCCCATGACCACCGACACGGCGGAGAAGGCGATGAGGCCGCCGCCGATTCGGGCGAGGCCGACGTACGCGAGGGTCGATGATGCAAGCACCGCGAGCGACAACAGGAACGAGACTCGGCGGCCGATCGTGTCGGCGACTACGCCTGTAGGAATCTCGAAGAGCACCGTTCCCACGGAGAACGCGGCGTTCGCGATGAATACCTCTGCCACCGAGAGCCCAGCGTCGAGGAGGAACAGGGTGTTGATGCCCCAGATGATCGACGCAGCGAGGGTGTAGATGCCGGCGTAGGTGTAGTACCGACGCACCAGGCGTGCTGCGGCCGCGGGCATCGGACTCATTGGTGGCACGGAGGCAGCCTACGCGCGGTACTGCGGCTGCGTCCACGCTCTGGGTGGTCGCGGGTGGTCCGGTATCGTCCGTCAATGGCATCACCGCTCACCAATGTCGGGTCGCGACCTGCCGCCTACGGACCTCCAGAGTGGGGTTTGACCCTCGTCATCGGCGTCATCTGGGGTTCTGCGTTCCTGTGGATCGCGCTCGGCGTCGACTTCCTCGCTCCAGGGGTCGTCGCGTTCGGCCGGGTGGCATTCGGTGCCGCAGCGCTCGCTGCCTTCGGCAGGGCACGGCGCGCCATCGCGAGGGAGCACTGGCCGAGGATCGCAGCGATCGCGGTCCTGGGAAACGCAGGGCCCGCACTCCTCTTCGCCCAGGCAGAGACGGAGCTCGACTCGGCGGTTGCGGGCATGATCACGGCAGGTACGCCCGTCATCACCCTTGTCGTTGCGTCCATCATGCTGCACCGGCTCCCCGGCGCAGCCCAGACCATCGGTATCGGCATCGGATTCATCGGCATCGTCCTGATGTCCGCGCCGTCGCTCGTCGGGGCTGACGCAACACCGGTCGGGGTCCTGCTCGTCGTCATCGCGACCATCGGGTACGCGATCAACTCAAACCTGATCGTCCCCCTCCAGCAGCGGTACGGCGGTCCAGCGGTGATCATGTGGGCGCTCGTCGCGTCGAGCGTCCTCCTGGCGCCGGTCGCCGCCATGGGCCTCGGTTCCTCAGAGTTCCGCGCGAGCAGCGTCATAGCGGTACTGATCCTCGGGATCCTCGGTACCGGAGTCGCCAGGGCCCTCGCCGCGACCCTTGCAGGCAGGGTTGGTGCGCCGAGGATGACGACGACCACCTACCTGGTACCGATCGTGGCGATCGTCCTCGGGGTCGCGTTTCGCAATGAGGTCGTCGCGCCCGTCGCCCTCATCGGTGTGGCAATCGTCCTGGTCGGCGCCTACGTGGCGACGCGAGCTGTCCCCGATCCCGTCGTGACCGTGGGAGGTCAGCCAGCGCCCTGAGCTTCCCCGTCGCTGAGGTCCACAGTTCTTGCGTCGCGATGTGTGCGAACATGGTGGTGCACACGGGGGGCATCGATGACCAGCCGAGCGATCGTCACGACCGAGGGGTTGACGAAGATCTATGGGGCCACGACTGCGCTCGATGGCGTGGATCTCGTCGTCCCCAAGGGCACGGTGTATGGCCTCGTCGGTCCCAACGGCGCAGGCAAGACGACTCTCCTGGGCATCCTCGCCGGACTCCGCACACCATCCTCCGGAACGGCGACCGTCGAATCCGACAGGATCAGGGTGCTCCCGGACACCCCGAAGTTCGACCCGTGGCTCACCGCACGTGAGGTCGTCGCCCTCGCCCGCCACCTCACCGCACCCGACGCGACGGATGCAGACGTCTCCGCGGTCCTGGACGAGGCGGGGCTGACCGAGGCAGCGGATCGCAGGGTGAAGGGATTCTCTCGGGGCATGCTGCAACGGCTCGGCATTGCTGCCGCCGTCATCGGGGAACCCGAGGTCCTGTTGCTCGACGAGCCTGCCGCCGCGCTCGACCCCGCCGGAAGGCGCGAGGTACTCGACTTCGTGGACCGCATCAAAGGGCGCGCCACCGTCATCTTCTCGAGCCACATCCTCGGGGACGTCCAGCAGGTCAGCGATGAGATCGGGATCCTGAGGCAGGGGTCGCTGATCTACCAGGGTTCCCTCTCGGGCCTGCTCGCTGGGCGGTCAGGAAACGTGATCGTGGTGACGATGCGAGCCGGCGAGGAGGAGGCTGCCTCCGCAATCGCCGCAGAAGCCTGGGCATCGGATGCAACGATCGGTCCTGACCGTAGGATCGTCGTCGCTGTGTCCGACATGCCTGTGGCGGAACGGTCCCTCGTACCCCTGCTGGCCCGCCTTGGACATCCGATCGTCTCCATCCAGCCGGAGACGGAGTCCCTCGAACAGGTATTCCTGGAGGTGACGAAGTGACTCTGTGGGGTCTCGAGGTCGTCAGGCTCTTCCGTTCCAGGCGTTGGCTGATCCTCGCGGCGGTATATGGGTTCTTCGGGATTCTCGGGCCCCTCACGGCACGGTACCTACCCGACATCCTCGAGCGGGTCGACCCTGAGGGCCCGACCCTTCCGGAGTTCGTGCCCGCTGACGGAATCCTCCAATACGTCGGGAACGCGCAGCAGCTCGGCATCCTCGCCGTTGCGTTCATCGCGGCGTCCGCTCTCGCGCTCGACTCGAACGCCGAGCTGTCGGTGTTCTTCCGTACGAGGGCATCCATTCCCGCGCTCCTCACGCCCCGGGTCGTGATCAATGCCATTGCGGCATCCGTGGCGTTCACGTTCGGCGCCCTGATCGCATACGTCGGCACTGGTGTGCTGCTCGGCTGGGTCGACTTCGTCCCATTCCTCATCGGCGTCCTCCTGCACTGCGTGTACCTCGCGTTCGCGGTCGTCGTGGTCTGCCTCATGGCATCGATCGTGCGAAAGGTCGTCACCTCGGCCCTCCTGACGTTGGGCGTCCTCATCTTCTTCGCCGTGCTGACCCTTATCCGACCGATCGCACGGTGGCTTCCCAGCGACCTCGCCGGGGCGCTCGACGCCCTCATCCGAGGCGGCGATTTCGTCTACTGGCGTTCCCTCGCCGCGACCGTTCTCCTGAGCGCCGTGATCCTCGTCGTGGCCGTGAAACGCTTCGAGCACCGAGAGGTCTGACCTCGGTCGTTCACTCCTGATCAGGTACTCCGTGCGCCGGCGGAGCGTCGTCGCTTGAATTCCTCGGACGAGGTGAGTAGAAACCGGGCATGGACCAGAGCCACGCCACGGTCGAAGCCATCATCGAATCTGCCACCGACGCGATCGTGACTGCTGACAGCAAGGGCTCCATCGTCACCTGGAATCCCGCTGCTGCACGGATGTTCGGCCTCGAGGCCAGCCATGTCATCGGGCAGTCCTTGACGATCCTGCTGCCCGAACGTTTCCGTGAGGCGCACACGGCAGGTATGGCACGCGTCGTCGAGACAGGCGAGACCCGGATCATCGGATCGACGGTCCGTGTCGCCGGGTTGCGCAACGATGGAACCGAGTTCCCCATCGAGCTGTCCCTCGCGACGTGGACATCGGACGGGGACCAGTACTTCAGCGGGATCATCAGGGATGTCACCGAACAGGTCGCAATGACCCGCGAGCTCACGAGCACGACACAACGGCTCGAGGCGATCCTGGCTGCCGCCAACGACGCGATCATCTCCATCGACCATGAGGGACGGGTCCTCGTCTGGAACAAGCATGCCTCGGAGCTCTTCGGATATACGCCCGACGAGATGATGGGTGAGCACCTCACGGCGATCGTCCCAGAGCGCTTCCGCGAGGGACACGGCGCAGGCATTGCACGGGTCGTCGCCGGAGGTGATCGACATGTCATCGGGCACACCGTCGAACTCGCAGGCCTGCACAGGGATGGGCGTGAGTTCCCCATCGAGCTGTCGCTCGCCACAGCGTCGACGGACTCCGAACCCGTCTTCATCGGAATCGTGCGCGACATCACGGAGCGCAAACGGGCAGAAGAGGCACTCCACCTTGCGAACAAGTCGCTCAACGAGAAGAACGATCAACTCGAGGCCCTGTCCGCGAAGCTCGCGAAATACCTGTCCCGCCAGGTGTACGACTCGATCTTCGAGGGGCGGAAGGAGGTCAGGGTCGAGTCCTACCGCAAAGAGCTCACCGTCTTCTTCTCGGACATCCTCGGGTTCACGGACCTCACCGATCGCCTCGAGGCCGAGCGGCTGAGTGAGATCCTCAACTCGTACCTCTCCGAGATGGCGAAGATCGCGGACGAGTACGGCGGCACGATCGACAAGTTCATCGGTGACGGGATCATGATCTTCTTCGGCGACCCCGAGACGAAGGGTCGGAAGCAGGATGCCCTCTCGTGTGTGCTCATGGCCGTTCGGATGCGCGAACGGATCCGCGACCTCTGTGAGGGGTGGGTGGAGATGACGGACTCGACGAGGTTGCGGGTTCGGATGGGTATCAACACGGGCTACTGCACGGTCGGGAACTTCGGATCCGAGGACCGCATGGACTACACGATCGTGGGCGGGCCCGTCAACGTCGCGTCCCGGCTCGAGTCCACGGCGCAGCCCGACCAGATCCACATCTCCCATGAGACGTACTCACTCGTGAAGGACGAGATCTACTGCAGACCCGTCGGCGATGTCCAGGTCAAGGGCATCTCCCACAAGCTCCATACATACGAGGTGGTCGGCACCATGGAGGAGGTTCGCAAGCGCGCTACTGCGATCAGCGCCGCAGGCAGCGGGTTCAACCTCCAGCTCGATCCCGCATCACTCGCCGGCGAGGACGCAGAGGTGGCGAGGAAGGCGCTCCTCGATGCCCTGTCGGCGTTGGACGGCCACGCCGTCCACGAGTCGCCCCGGTAGGGCTTCGGCGGGGTTGAACGGCTGCCCCGCCAGGCGGGCTCAATGGTCGTCGAACGAGATCGCCTCGAACGTCCCGTCGGCAAGCACGACGTAGTCGACGATGACAGGCAGACCACTCAACAGGTGGTCACGGATGTGGCTCACCGGCCCACCGTGGAAGGTCGCGTCTGCAGCCGGGATGAAGACGATCTGCATCCCGTCACCATCGAGGATCGTGACCGCAGTCGTTGCGGTCAGGTTACCCGCGACGTCGATCACGACCCCGGTCGTTGTGAGCACGTCGGGTTCGCCCTCGGTCGTCGTGGTGGAAGGCTCAGCCGGGGCGGTCGTGGTGGGGGCAGGCGCAGTGGCCGTGGTGGTCGGTGCTGTCGTGCTCGGAGCAGTGGCTCGAACCGTGGTGCTCGTCGTGGCGTCGACGGCCGCTTCTGGCGCTGCGCTTGCACATCCGGACAGCGCTACGACGACGGCCAACGAGGCTGACGGGATGCTGAACATGGGGCTTC
This sequence comes from Acidimicrobiia bacterium, assembly GCA_035461905.1. Lineage (GTDB taxonomy): Bacteria > Actinomycetota > Acidimicrobiia > Spongiisociales > UBA5794 > SZUA-442. Next base: position 15,275 of record DATHUV010000136.1, read on the forward strand.
GCATTCGGTGCAGGGGATCCTCCGGATCTGGTCGGGGAGCATATGGTGGTCGCTCAGGAATGGGTCCGACGTGTCCGGGGCGATCGCACGAAGACGGATAGGGACGGCGAGGGGGGCATGCTGGGGACATCGGCGGATGGAGGACCATGAAGTATCGAACTCTCGGCAAGACGGGATTCCGGGTGTCCGAGGTGGGGTTCGGGGCGTGGGCAATCGGCGGCACTTGGGGCGAGGTGAGCGAGAGCGACGCAATGGCGTCCTTGTTCGAGGCGCTCGACCGAGGCATAACGTTCTTCGACACGGCCGATGTCTACGGTGACGGCCACAGCGAGCGACTGATCGCCAAGCTGCGACGCGAACGGCCCGAGGCGGAGATGGTCGTGGCCACCAAGGCAGGCCGTCGCCTGTCGCCGCACGTTGCAGACGGATACAACGCCGGCAATCTCGAGGCGTTCATCGACCGCAGCCGTGAGAACCTCGAAATGGACACGCTCGACCTCCTCCAACTCCACTGCCCACCCACCGAGGCGTACTACCTCCCTGGTGTCTTCGACGCGATGGACGATCTCGTCGCATCCGGAAAGGTCCGCCATTACGGCGTGAGCGTCGAGAAGGTGGAGGAGGCGCTCAAGGCGATCGAGTACCCGAACGTCGCGACCGTCCAGATCATCTTCAACATGCTCAGGCACAGGCCAGCGGGACTCTTCTTCAGGGAGTCAGCGGCCCGCAACGTGGGGGTCATCGCCAGGGTGCCGCTCGCGAGTGGTGTCCTGACGGGGAAGATGTCGGCGGAATCCTCGTTCGCACAGGACGACCACCGGGCGTTCAACCGCGATGGCGAGGCGTTCGACGTGGGCGAGACGTTCTCGGGTGTTCCCTTCGAGGTGGCCCTCGAGGCCATGGAAGCCATCCGCCCCCTCGTTCCCGAGGGTGCGACACCTGCCCAGTTCGCACTGCGCTGGATTCTCGACCACGACGCAGTGTCCGCGGTGATCCCCGGAGGCAAGAACCCTCGCCAGGTCGCCGACAATGCGGCAGCTTCCGACATGGACCGCCTCGACGACGCGACCATGGACAGGATCGCCGAGATCTACGAGGAGTACGCGGCCCCCCACGTCCACCAACGCTGGTGACCATGGACGGTTCCCCCGGGGCCCTCATCGCAGTCGGACGATCCGCTGAGGTGTTCCGATACGGCGATGACCGCGTCGTGAAGCTGTTCCGGCGCGGCTTCGCGACGTCCAATGTGGAACTCGAGGCATTCCGCGCCTCGGCTGCCGTTCTCGCAGGGGCACCCGCCCCCGCGGTGCACGGCGTCGTCACGATCGACGGCCGCCACGGGATCCTTTTCGATCATGTCGATGGCGAGTCCTTTCTCGACGAGATCGCCCTCGACCCGATGCGGGTCGCGAGCTGGGCACGCCAGTTCGCAGATCTGCACCACGGAGTCCTCTCCACTGAACCGTCTGGTTTTCCTTCGGCGCTCGACGTGATGGCCGAACGGATCGAACGTGCCGACGTCACCGCTCAGCAACGTGCTTCGGCCCTCGGAGTGCTGAAGGCCGCGCCCGGGGGAGATTCGCTCCTCCATGGAGACTTCAGACCGGGAAATGTCATCTTCGCCAGTACGGGTGCCCAAATCATCGACTGGGCGAACGCGTGCACGGGGCCACCGTCGGCGGACATCGCGAGAACGCTCTGGCTGATCTCGGTAGGCACACCTGGCGGGGATGGCATCAGTCGACGGGTTCTCTCGGCGCTCCAGCGAATGTTCCTACGCGGCTATCAGAGGAGGATCACGTCGCGTTCGAGGATCGATCGAAGGGTGATTGCGGCCTGGCGCCTCCCGATCGTTGTCTCGCGGCTCGGCGAGGGCTCAGAGGCCGAGGAGGTCGCCTTGCGCACCGAGCTCGCACGGCTCACCGGCGCCTGACCGTCAGCATGATTGGTCCTCCGTCGTCCCACGAACGCGAGACCTGGTGGCGGTAACCTCGCCGATCTATGGGACGTCGCCATGCCCGTCACACGTCGCTCGCGGTCGTGGAGTCGCTGCTCGCATTCGGTGACGAGCTCGACGCCATCGAAGCATCGCGACTCACCACCGTGCTCACGAACAATCCGCCGGCGAACGAACTCCTCGTCACCGACGCATGGGGCTTCCTGTGCGGCGTCATTTGCGACTACCAGATGCCGGCCGATCGCGCATGGGCCACGCCGTACAACCTCGCCCAGCGACTCGGTGGATGGAGCGTGGAGCTCGTCGCCGGAAACCCCGATCTCGTCCACTCGGCGTTCATCGGACCGCCTGCCATCCACCGGTTTCCGAACCAGACGTCAGCGTTCGTCATCGACGGTGCCAGGAAGGTGATCGACGAGTACGGGGGAGATGCCTCTGCGGTGTGGGGCGGTACCCCGACGGCACGTGAGCTGCAAGGGCGGCTTTGGGCCTTCAGGGGTATCAGCCAGAAGAAGGCCGCCATGGCCGTCGAGATCCTGTACGCACAGCTCGGTGTCGACGTCGAGGACATGGCCGGCTCTGACATCGCCTACGACGTGCACGTGCGCAGGCTGATGCTGCGCACCGGGCTCGCGGACCGCGACAACGTCACCCACATGGTCGAGCGGGCCCGATCCCTGCATCCGGAGCGACCCGGTGCCCTCGACCTCCCGATGTGGGAGATCGGCCGAACCTGGTGCCACAAGAGGGATCCCGAATGCGAGGTCTGTGTGATCACGGACACCTGCCCGAAGCTGGTGGACAGGGGAACGGCCGTCACCGGCGCATGACGTCGACGCCCACGACGTGCGATGTACGGGTCAGGACGGGGTCGCGGTCGAGAGGGATCCCGTGCGGACGTGGCACGAGGCAAGGTGGTCGACACGGTCGCGCCCCGGGAGGAGCTCAGGCACCTCGACGTCGCAGACCCCGGCCACGGCGATGGGGCACCGGGGATGGAAGTAGCACCCCGATGGTGGATCGATCGGGGATGGCACCTCACCCTGGAGGATCGTTCGATCCCTCGGGCGGTCAGGATCCGGCATCGGGATCGCCGACAGCAGTGCTTCCGTGTACGGATGGAGTGGGGCGCGATAGAGCTGCTCACGGTCGGTGATCTCGGCGATCCGGCCGAGGTACATGACGGCGACCCTGTCGGACATGTGCTCGACGACAGCGAGATTGTGGGCGACGAAGAGGAGTGTGAGGTGGAGCTCCTTTTGGAGTTCCTTCAACAGGTTGAGGACCTGGGCCTGGACAGACACGTCGAGCGCCGATACCGGCTCATCTGCCACCACGAAGTCCGGCTTGAGGACGAGGGCGCGTGCGAGCCCGATGCGCTGACGCTGGCCACCCGAGAACTCATGCGGATAGCGTCCGGTGGCCGAGCGAGGAAGACCGACGAGCTCGAGCATGTCGCAGACGCGCTTCTGGCGTTCGTCCTTGTCCGATACGCCGTGGATCCGGAGGCCCTCCGCGATCGAGTTGCCGACCTGGGTCCGGGGGTCGAGCGAGGAATACGGGTCCTGGAACACGATCTGGGCACGGCGTCGAAACGGTCTCAACGAACTGCCGGAGACCGTTGTGACGTCCTCGCCGTCGAAGAGAATCGTTCCCGATGTCGGCTGGAGGAGGCGTACCAGCATTCTCCCGAGCGTCGACTTGCCGCACCCAGATTCTCCGACGAGACCGACGGTCTCCCCCCTGTAGATCGTGAGGTCGACTCCGGCGACCGCGTTCACCGTGGCGATCTGGCGCTGCAGGACACCACCGCGCACAGGGAACTGCATCACGAGGTCCTTCGCAACGACGAGTGGGTCAGCCATGATGGCCTCCCGAGTCCGCGTACAGCCAGCAGCGAACCTTGTGGCCGGTGCGCACCTCGTCGAGGTCGGGCTCCACTTCGAGGCAGATATCGAGATCGTTCTCTACGCGGGCTGCGCATCGTGAGGCGAACCGGCATCCGACGGGGAGGTCGATCAGGCTCGGGACGACCCCCGGGATCGTCTCCAGCGTGTCGGAAAGGCGACCGAGCACAGGGATCGACTTCACGAGGCCGCGGGTGTACGGGTGGAGCGGCTCCTTGAAGATCGTCCGAACGTCCGTCTCCTCGACGATCTGACCGGCATACATGACTGCCACGCGGTCTGCCATCTCAGCGACGACACCCAGGTCATGGGTGATCAGGATGACCGCCGTCCTCGATTGTGCCTGGAGGTTCCGGATGAGGTCGAGGATCTGGGCCTGGATGGTGACGTCGAGCGCGGTCGTCGGCTCGTCCGCGATGAGCAGCTCCGGCTCACAGGAAAGGGCCATGGCGATCATGATCCTCTGCGCCATTCCTCCAGACAGCTCGTGGGGATAGGCCTTGGCACGGGAAGCAGGATCGGGAATGCCGACCTGTGCGAGCATCTCGAGCGTCTTTTCCTCCTCGACATCCTTAGACCAATCGCGATGGAGCTTGAAGACCTCCTGGATCTGGACACCTGCCCGCTGGACCGGGTTCAGTGCCGAGCCGGGCTGCTGGAAGATCATCGACATGTGCTCGCCCCGAACCTCTCGAAGCTCCCGCTCGGACATGTCGCGGATGTCGCGGCCGTTGAACATGATCTTCCCCGCGACCACCGCTCCGGGCTTCGGAACGAGGCCCATGATCGAGAGCGACATGACCGACTTCCCACATCCCGACTCGCCGACGATGCCGAGCACCTCGCCGCGATCGACGTGGATGCTCACCTCGTCCACCGCCTTGACGACTCCCTCCCTGGTGTCGAAGTGTGTCTTGAGGCCCGTGATCTCGAGAAGTCGCTCCTCCCAGCCACGCTGGGGTTCGGACGGGATGATCGTGACCTGTGATTCGAGCTCCGTCATTTGTTCAGGGAGGGGTCGAGGGCGTCGCGCAGGCCGTCACCCATGAGGTTGAAGCCGAGCACCGTGATCATGATCGCGAAACCCGGGAAGAAGACCAGGTGCGGTGACGTGAAGACGTTGTTGCGCTCCGTTGCGAGCATCGTTCCCCACTCGGCTGTCGGGGGCTGGGCGCCCAGGCCGAGGAAGGACAGGCCCGCAGCCTCGAGGATTGCGGTCGCGACGCCGAGCGTCGCCAGGACCACGAGGGGAGTCAAGGCGTTCGGGACGACGCGGCGGATCAAGATCCCGGACGCCGACTGACCGAGGGCCTTCGATGCAGAGATGAAATCGCTTTCCCTGATCGAGAGCACCTGGGAACGCATCACGCGCGCATAGGCAGGGATCGAAACGATCGCGATCGCGATGAGGGCGTTCTGGAGGCCGGGGCCGAGCACGGCGACGATCGCGATGGCGAGCAACAAGGACGGGAACCCGAGGATCACATCCATGAATCGCATGACGATACTGTCGAACCACCCGCCGACGTATCCAGCGATCGCACCCAGGAAGCTGCCGACGATGAGTGCGATCGTGACCGTGAAGAAGCCGAGCGTGAGGCTGACGCGAGCCCCGAAGATCACCCGAGAGAACTCGTCACGCACGTTTCCGTCCGTGCCCATGATGTGCTGTGGCTGCTCCGGATCACATCCGAGGATGTGGACGCATGGTTTCTCCCGCGGCCCCACGTCCTGCTTGCCGATGAGCACCTCGTTCGGACCGTACGGCGCGATCACGGGGGCGAAGATCGCGATGATCACGAGCGTCACGACGATGCCCAGGCCGATCATCCCCGACTTGCGCCCGCGGAACCGTGTGAGGGTCAGCCGCCATTGGCTCGTCGGGGGATCTGTCAGGAGTTGCGCTGCTGCAGCGGACTCGAGGAGTTCGACGGTCTTTCTGCTCGTCATCTACTTCACCCTGATCCTCGGATCGAGGTACCCGTAGGAGAGATCGACGAGAAGGTTCACGATGACGTACACAGAGGCAATGATCACCGTGAACCCCTGGACGACGGCGTAGTCCCTCCCTGTGATGGCATCGAAGAGTGCCGTGCCGATCCCTGCGAGCCTGAACACGGTCTCGGTGAGGACGGCGCCACCGAGGAGGGCTCCGAGCTGGAGGCCGATGATCGTGACGACGGGGAGCAGCGAGTTCCTGAGCGCGTGCTTGCGCACCACCCTCGTCTCGGATGCGCCCTTCGCACGTGCGGTGCGGATGTAGTCCTTGTTCATCGCCTCGAGCAGGGAACTCCGGGTGATCCTGGCGATGATGGCGAGGGGAATCGTTGCTAGTGCGATCGCGGGGAGGATCATGTGCCTGACAGCGTCCCACCACACGGACCACTGGCCCGTGATGAAGGTGTTGAAGATGATGTGGTTCGCCACGTATTCGTTGAAGCTCGCCCAGAAGGTGCCCTCCCGGAGGTTCCATCCCCAGACCTCGTAGTAGGGGACCGAGAAGACCCCTGCGGTCAATCGGCCCGAAGGGGGTAATTGCAGTGGTGTGTCCTGCAGCACGATCGCGAAGAGATACGCGAGCATGAGGCCGAGCCAGAACACCGGCATGGACACACCGACGTTCGCGAATGCCATCGTCGCGGCGTCGACGGCCGTGTTATGCCGCCGTGCGGCGAGGATGCCCATGGGCACTCCGACGAGGATCGACAGGGTGAGAGCTGATACGGCGAGCTCGGTTGTCGTCGGGAGGCGTTCGATGAGCAGCTGGTTCACCGGCCGTGAGAATCGAATCGAATCGCCGAGGTTGAACGTGACCACGTTCTTCATGTAGATCCCGAGCTGCACCCAGATCGGTTCGTTGAGACCGTTCGCCTCGTCGAACCGCTCGCATGCCTCGGCCGTCGCGCGCTCGCCCAGCAGTGAGGTACAGGGGTCGCCGGGGATCGCGCGGATCAGTAGGAACACGACGATGACGATCCCGATGAGGACTGGGATCGAGAGGAGCGTTCG
>DATHUV010000137.1:0-93735 GCA_035461905.1 Acidimicrobiia bacterium
CGCCACGAGCCGAGCGTTGACGAACTCGACCGCATCCCCTTCGACGACCACTACGAACCGGAGGGCACGCCCGAACCCGTCCGTAGGTTCCTCGTCCTCGATGAGGACGACGTCTCGCCCGAGAACCAGATTGGTCAGAGCGGATCCCGACTCGGGGCCCCAGCACTCCGTGAGCTCGGGGGCGTTCACGCCGAGGAGTCGGACGACAGTCTCCGAGCCGTCGATCAGCACGGTCATGGTGTCACCATCCGTGACCCCTGACACGCTCCCGACGATCCGTTCGTCGGCAGGTGGGAGGGAAGGCGTGATGGTCGGCGTCGACGAACCGCCCGGGAGGGTCGTCGACGTGGAACTGGTCGTGGTCTGGAACTCTGGCGCCTGGGGTCTCGTGTCGCACGCGGCGCCGACCACGGCGAGCGTGACGATCAGCGGAATCCAGAGTCTCGACATGGCGCAACGGTAGGACCCGGAATCCCGAACTGGGATCATCCTGACCGATGAAGCGGTCGGATCCACGGCTCTAGTATCGGCTGCCACGACCCGAGTGCCATTGGAGGAACGATGCCCGACCTGTTCGACCTGACCGGCAAGGTGGCGATCGTGACCGGCGGAAACGGCGGAATCGGCCTGGGCATCGCGAACGGCCTCGCCTCGGCGGGTGCGACCGTGGTGATCTGGGGTCGGAACGAGGACCGCAACGCACAGGCGATCGACGACATCGCATCCCACGGTGGCGAGACGCTCGCCATGAAGGTCGACGTCGGGATCGAGGAGGATGTCGTCGAGGCGTTCGCTGCCTCGGTCGCCGCGTTCGGCCACGTCGACTCCGTGTTCGCCAACGCCGGCGTGGGCGCGCTTGCGACACCGTTCGGTGACATGACGACGGAGGAGTGGCGGTGGATCTTCCGGGTGAACATGGACGGTGTGTTCTGGACGTTCCGTGAGGCCGTGAACCACATGAAGGAACGCGGAGGGGGGTCGCTCGTCGTCACGTCCTCGGTATCGGCGGACTTCGGCTTCCCACGCGGCGAGCACTACGCAGCAACGAAGGCGGGCGTCAGGTCGCTCGTGCAAGGGATCGCCGTCGAGTACGCGAAACACGGCATCCGTGCGAACGCGATCTCGCCCGGCTGGGTCGTCACGGGCATGACGGATGGGTTCATCGAGGGCGACCGGTTCACGGACAACGTGCTGCCCCGTGTTCCGCTCGGCCGCTGGGGACAACCGGAGGACTTCGCGGGCATCGCCGTGTACCTCGCATCCGACGCGTCACGCTGGCACACGGCGGACACGATCACCATCGACGGCGGATACGTGAAGAAGTAGCCCCGAAGCCGCCCGCTCCCGCACTCCTACAATGCGGCTCGGTCGTCCCAGGAGCACTCACATGATCACATTCGACGAACAGGTGGCGATCGTCACCGGTGCCGGTCACGGACTCGGGCGATCCCACGCCCTTGCCCTCGCCGAGCGAGGGGCTCGCGTCGTGGTGAACGACCTCGGAGGCGCCAGGGACGGAACCGGTTCGTCCCTCTCCGCTGCCGAGACCGTGGTCGCAGAGATCGAGGACGCGGGAGGCGAGGCCGTCGCCGACGGAGCGGACGTCACCGACCCGTCGGCGGTCGACGCGATGGTGGGGAGCGCCATCGACAGGTGGGGTCGTGTCGACATCCTCGTCAACAACGCAGGCATCTTGAGGGACAAGTCGTTCGCAAACATGGATCAGGCCGACTTCGACCTGGTCGTGCGTGTCCATCTCAGCGGAACGGCGCTGTGCACGAAGGCCGTCTGGGGCCAGATGCGCGAACAGGGCTACGGTCGCATCGTCGTGACGACCTCGTCGTCGGGTCTGTACGGGAACTTCGGCCAAGCGAACTATGGCGCAGCGAAGATGGGCGTCGTCGGGCTCATGAACACCCTGGCGATCGAGGGGGCGAAGTACGACATCCGGGTCAATGCCCTCGCACCGGTCGCACACACCCGCATGACCGACGACCTGCTCCCGGACGAGGCGAAAGAGCTCCTCAAACCGGCCGAGGTCACACCCGCCGTCCTGTTCCTCGTGTCGCGGGATGCCCCGACGCGCACGATCCTCGCGGCCGGGGCTGGCGGATACGCCACGGCGAGGATCTACGAGACCGATGGGATCTGGCTCCCACCAGATGAGAGGACACCCGAGGCGATTGCCGAACGGTTCGCCGAGATCACCGATCCGGTGGGCCAGCGCGAGCTGCTGGCGGGAGGTGACCAGACCATGAAGTTCCTCGAGAAGGCGATGTCGTTGGGCGGAGGTGCCACCACATGAGCGACCGTGAAGCAGTCGTCGTCTCGGCCGCGAGAACCCCGATCGGCAGGGCCTATCGCGGCGCGTTCAACAACCTCGAGGCGCCGAGCCTCGGAGGGATTCCGGTCGCAGCGGCCGTGGAGCGTGCCGGCGTCGATCCCGCCGAGGTCGACGATGTGATCATGGGCTGCGCGATGCCCCAGGGCACACAGTTCCCGAACATCGGCCGGCTCGTCGCACTGGCAGCGGGGCTTCCGACGTCGGTCAGTGGCATGACCATCGACCGGCAGTGTTCCTCCGGAATGATGGCGATCGCGACGGCAGCCAAGCAGGTCATGTACGACGGCATGGACATCGTTGTCGCCGGTGGTCTCGAGTCGATCTCGCTCGCCCAGAACGAGCACACCAACACGTTCCGAATGGTCGACCCTGCCCTCATCGAACGGCATCCCGCCGCGTACATGCCGATGCTCCAGACCGCGGAGGTGGTCGCCGAACGCTTCGGGATCGGTCGCCGAGCCCAGGACGAGTACGGATACCAGTCCCAGATGCGGACCGCTGCTGCCAAGGCCGCCGGGGCGTTCGACGACGAGGTCGTTCCCATCACCACGAGCAAGGCCAACGTGGATCGAGCGACGGGGGAGACCACCTACGAGACGGTCACCCTCGCCGCGGACGAGGGGAATCGACCGGAAACCACGCTCGAAGGCCTCGCCGACCTTCCCCCGGTGCTTGGCGGCACCATCACGGCGGGGAACGCGAGCCAGCTGTCGGACGGCGCCGCAGCGACCGTCGTGATGAGCTCATCCATGGCAGCGGAGCGGGAATTGGAGCCGCTCGGCTACTACCGGGGAATTGCAGTTGCAGGAGTCGATCCCGACGTCATGGGCATCGGTCCCGTGTACGCGGTTCCCAAGCTCCTGGAGCGTGCCGGGCTGACCATTTCCGACATCGACCTGTGGGAGCTCAACGAGGCGTTCGCCGTCCAGGTGATCTACTGCCGTGACGAGCTCGGGATCGACGACGCCAAGCTGAACGTGCATGGTGGAGCGATATCGATCGGCCACCCGTACGGGATGACGGGTGCCCGGATGGTGATGCACGCCCTCATCGAGGGCCGTCGACGTGGTGCCAGATACGTCGTGGCGACGATGTGCGTCGGCGGCGGCATGGGCGCGGCCGGCCTGTTCGAGATCGCCTGATGCGAGCCGTCGTCTGCTCACAGCTCGGGACGCCCGACCTGCTCTCGATCGGTGAACTGCCTGACCCCGAGCCGGGTCCTGGACAGGTCACGATCGAGGTCGAGACAGCGAGTTTCAACTTCCCCGACCTCCTCGTCATCGCGGGCGAGTACCAGTTCAGGGCAGAGCCCCCGTTCGCGCCTGGCGGGGAGGCGGCGGGGACGATCGTCGCCGTCGGACCCGGCGTCACAGGCTTTGCCGTCGGGGACAGGGTCGCCGCGATCGGCTCCTCCGGTGCCTTTGCGAGCCGCTGGTCCGTCGATGCAGCGCTGACCGTCCCGATCCCCGACGGTATCTCGTTCGCAACGGCCGCTGCGTGCACGATGACCTATGGCACTTCGTACCACGGGCTCGTGCAGAGGGCCGGGATCCAGCCGGGTGAGACCCTGCTCGTCCTTGGTGCGGCGGGAGGTGTCGGTTCAGCTGCGATCGACATAGGGAAGGCGCTCGGCGCAACGGTCATCGCCGCAGCGAGCACAGAGGACAAGCGAGCGTTCTGCGTCGACCTCGGTGCCGACCACGCCATCGACTACACCGACGGAAGGTTCCGGGAGATCATCGCCGACCTGACCGACGGACAGGGCGTCGACGTCGTGTATGACCCTGTGGGGGGATCGCACTCCGAGGCTGCCCTGCGCTCCATCGCATGGGGCGGGCGCCACCTGATCGTCGGGTTCACGGCCGGGGAGATACCCAGGATCGGTCTCAACATCCCGCTCCTCAAGGGAGCGAGCCTCGTCGGCGTGTTCTGGGGATCATTCGCTGCCAGGGAACCCGACACGAATCGATCGAATGCGAGGCGCATCTTCGACATGGTCGAGAAAGGCACCCTCACACCGAGGATCGCCGCCACGCTTCCCTTCGAGAAGTTCACCGACGGTTTCGCGATGCTCGCATCACGGTCCGTCATGGGCAAGGCCCTGCTCTCGGTTCGGGGCTAACTCCCCATCGAGGCCTGCAAGCGGGCCATCCCGGCGATCCACCGGTCAGGGTCGGTCGCCTTGTTGATGACGTACTCCGAGACCTCGGGGTGGGGGAGGATCAGGAAGCGTTCCTGCTCGATCCCGAGCATCACCGCCTCTGCGACCTCATCCACCGGGATCGCAATCCCCTCGACCCAGCTTCGCATCTCGTCGGTGTGGCCCGCGAAGACGTCGAGCATCGGAGTGTCGACGAACTGGGGGCACAGGCACGAGACGCGAATGCCCCGAGACCGGTAGGTGATGGCGAGCCACTCCGCAAGGGCGACCGCCGCGTGCTTCGTCACGGTGTACGGTGCCGCGCCGAGGTTCGTGAGGAGGCCCGCTGCCGAAGCCGTGGTCACGATGTAGCCGGAGGAGCGCTGGAGCATTCCGGGGAGCGCGTGGCGTGTCGCGTACACGTGGGCCATGAGGTTGACCTTCCAGGACCTGAGCCAGTCATCGTCTGGGGCGTCGACCGAGCCGTCGACGGCGATCCCTGCATTGGCACAGAGGATGTCGAGCCTTCCGAACTCGGCTTCGACATTTGCGATGACCCGGGCAACGTCGGATTCGCTCGACACGTCGATTCGTGCGTGATCGCCACCCATCGCGGCCGCGACGCGCCGAGCGCCTTCCTCGTCGATGTCCGTGACGATCACACGCTGGGCGCCGCGTGCTGCGAAGGCGTGGCACAAACCCTCACCGATGCCGCTCGCTGCTCCCGTGACCAGGACGATCCGTCCTTCGATGTCCATGTTGCTCCTCGTTGGCGCTCGTAACCGGGCTCTTCCTTCGACCGGGTGAGGCCCAGACTGCTGTGCAGGGCCGCTTGTCGCAAGCAGGTATGCTCACGGCGGTTTCTCAGAGAGGATGGTCGATGCAGGTTGTGCCCGCTGATGAGCTCGAACAGTACGTAGGTACCGAGACCGGACGCTCCGACTGGTTCGTGATCGACCAGGACCGTATTGATCAGTTCGCGGAGGTGACGCTGGATCGTCAGTGGATCCACATCGATCGTGATGCGGCAGCGAAAGGGCCGTTCGGTGCCACCATCGCCCACGGCTTCCTCACCCTGTCACTCGTGAGTTACCTCTCGACGGAGGCAGCGATCCTGCCACAGGGTGCAGCCCTGCTCGTCAACTACGGATCCGACAAGGTTCGGTTCCTGAACCCCGTGAAGGTCGGCTCGAGGATCAGGACGGTCAGCGTGCTCAAGGACGTCGCCGAGAAGTCGCCGGGCCAGATCCTGCTCACCTCGACCGTCACGGTCGAGATCGAGGGCGAGGAGCGTCCCGCGCTCGTCGCCGACATCCTCACGCTCGCCGTGATGGCACAGGCGTGACCGCAATGGCAGCTCCAGACACGCACGCAGCGATCGTCGAGGAAGCAGTCGATCGCCTGCTCGCTGGGCACCCGCCGTCGGCGACCGAGCCGAAGGAGTTCTGGGGAGCCCAGTTCGATGCCGGACTCGCATGGGTGGACTTCCCAGAGGGTGATGGCGGCCTCGGCGTATCCCCCCGCTACCGCGAGCACGTCACACGGAGGCTCACCGAGGTGGGTGCACCGACGTGGAACCGGACAGCGAACATCCTCGGCATAGGCATGGGAGCCGGAGTGCTCGCAGCGCACGGGACGCCGGACCAACGAGCGCGATGGCTTCGGCCGATGTTCACGATGGATGAGATCTGGTGCCAGCTGTTCTCAGAGCCTGGGGCGGGATCCGACCTCGCAGGCCTCTCCACCCGCGCAGTGCGCGACGGTGAGGAGTGGATCGTCAACGGCCAGAAGGTGTGGACGACCCTCGCCCATCTCGCCAAGTGGGGGCTGCTCGTCACTCGCACCGACCCCGATCAACCGAAACACCTCGGCCTGACCTACTTCGTCGTCGACATGGAGGCCGAGGGCGTCGACGTACGACCCCTGTATCAGATCACGGGGGAGGCCGAGTTCAACGAGGTCTTCTTCGACGACGTCCGGATCCCCGACTCCCAGCGGATCGACGAGGTCGGCGCCGGATGGAGGGTGTCGATGACCACACTCATGAACGAGCGCGTCGCCATCGGGGGCAACACGGTTGCACGGGGAACGGGGACCATCGCGGCGGCGGTCTCCACGTGGAAGGACTCCGGTTCCGGGGATGTCGCAACGCGGCGCGAACTCGTCAGGCTGTGGGGTGAGGTCGAGGCGATGCGCCTGACCGCGCTGCGCGCGACGGAGAACATGAAGGCAGGAACCCCGGGACCCGAGGGTTCGACCGGGAAGCTCGCCTGGGCAGACCTCAACAAGGAGGTCACTTCGTTCACGGTGTCGATGCTCGGGATGGATGGCGCGACGATCCCCGAGGGCTACACGCTCGAACCCACCACATATGACACGAGGGAGGAGGAGCGCGTGATGAGCCCCCAGCGCCACTTCCTCCGTGCCAGGGCGAACAGCATCGAGGGTGGAACCTCCGAGATCATGCGGAACATCCTCGGCGAGCGGGTCCTCGGACTGCCCGGCGAGCCGAGGGTCGACAAGGACCTCCCATGGAAGGAGGTTCCCCGTGGCTGACACCGTGACGTTCGCCCGGTCCGAGGAGCAGACGATGCTTGTGGGCACCCTCCGAGACATGCTCGGTGACATGGTCGACATGGACGGGGTCCGTGACTCGTCCCTCACGACGGCGGCGATGGACAAGGACGTGTGGAGGGCCATTGCCGACATGGGGCTCGTCGGGCTGACGCTGTCGTCGGCACATGGCGGAGCCGACTCGCCGTTCACCGACCTCGCCGTCGTGTTCGAGGAACTCGGACGCAAGGTCGTCCCCGTGCCCCTCCTGTCGAGTGTCATGGCGGCGGCCGCCATCGACAAGGGCGGCACGGAGGAGCAGAAGGCCGAGTTCCTGCCGTCGATCGCATCGGGTTCATCCGTCGCGACCGTGGCGTTCCTCGAGGATGCGCACGGTTCACCGGACCACCCCCGCACCACCGCCACGGAGGATGCCGGCCGGTGGCGCATCACAGGTACGAAACGGTACGTCACGGATGCGATCCATGCCGACCTCTTCATCGTCTCCGCAGACACTGGTGACGGCATCGGCGTCTTCATCATCCCGGCCGGAACCGAGGGTGTGTCCGTGACGCCGATCCCCGCCCTCGATGCGACACGCCCCCTCGGGGAACTCTCCATCGATGCCACGGTGGCATCCCATAATCGACTGACCGGTGCCGATGGCTCCGAGATCATCCGCCGTGCGTGCGACGTCGGCGTCGTGGCGATCGCCCAGGAGCAGGTCGGTGGCGCGAGCCGCTGTCTCGAGATGTCGGTCGACTACGCCCGGAGCCGGTACCAGTTCGGGCGGGCGATCGGGTCGTTCCAGGCGGTCAAGCACCGCTGTGCCGACATGCTCGTGGCGCTCGAGCACGCACGATCCGTCGCCTGGCATGCCGCTGTGACGCTCGACGATCCGGACGAGGCTGCGATCATGGTCCCCCTCGCGAAGGCCGTGTGCTCGGACGCCTTCCTCAAGGTCGCAGGGGACACGATCCAGATCCACGGGGGGATCGGCTTCACGTGGGAGCACGACGCCCATCTCTACTTGAAGAGGGCGAAGGCAGACTCGCTGCTCCTCGGCTCCGTCGGCAGCCATCGGGATCGCCTCGGGGACGCCCTCGGCATCTAGTTCATTTCCAGGGCCCGGTTCCCGTCGGCCCTCGGAGCGGACGTCACCTCGACTGCCTAGTGTCAGCTCATGAGATTCGGAGCATTCATCCCGCAGGGCTGGCGACTTGACCTCGCCGGCATTCCCGTGTCCGAGCAGTGGTCGACCATGCAGCGTGTCGCCTGGCAGGCCGAGCAACTCGGCTACGACTCGATCTGGGTCTACGACCATTTCCACACGGTCCCGATACCGACCCAGGAACCGACGTATGAGGCGTGGACCCTCATGGCGGCACTGGCAACGGTGACCGAGCGAGTGCGGTTGGGGCAGATGTGCACATGCAACGGATATCGGTCGCCCACCTACCTCGCCAAGGTGGCGGCATCCATCGACGTGATCTCCAACGGACGCGTCGAGATGGGCATCGGAGGTGGCTGGTACGAGCACGAGTACCTCGCATACGGGTATCCGTTCCCCAAACCATCCGTTCGCCTCGGTGAGCTCGACGAAGCCGTCCAGATCATGCGGTCGATGTGGGCGGATGAAACGACGACCTTCGAGGGAGAGCACTACACGGTCGCGGGTGCGATCTGCCAGCCGAAGCCCGTTCAGGCCGCCTCGATCCCGTTGTGGATCGCCGGTGGGGGAGAGCAGCTGACCCTGCGGACGGCCGCCCGATATGCGGACTTCACGAACTTCGGTGAGTCGGTCGAGAACTTCGAACACAAGTCGTCCGTGCTGGAACGCCACTGCGAGGCAGAGGGACGCGACTTCGGCGAGATCACACGTTCGACGAACTTCAACGTGGTGATCGGCGAGACGGACGCCGACGTGCGCCAGAAGATGGATGCCCTCTCGGAGCGGTTCGAGTCCGTCGAGTCCGTCGATGGCCAGCGGACGCTTGCACGGTGGTTCGAAGGCCCCGGCTCAGCTGTCGGCACGCCGGAAGCCGTCATCGAGAAGATCGCGTCGTTCAAGGACGCCGGCATGGCCTATGCGATCGCGTACTTCCCGGACGCCGCGTACGACCCGACATCCCTCGAGCTGTTCGCCCGTGAGGTCATGCCAGAACTCAGGTGAGGGGCCTTCTCCCGTCAGCCGTTGCCGTCGTAGAACTGGTCTTCCTCGGTCGATCCCTCGAGCGCGAGGGTCGAGGACATGCCACCCGTGACGACCTGGCTGACCTGGTCGAAGTACCCTGCACCGACCTCGCGCTGGTGGCGGGTCGCCGTGTAGCCGGCCTTCTCCATGGCGAATTCCGACTCCTGGAGCTCCACGTAGGCCTCCATGCCTCGCTCGACGTACCCGCGGGCGAGGTCGAACATGGTGGCGTTGAGGGCATGGAATCCTGCGAGCGTGATGAACTGGAAGCGATAGCCGAGGGCACCGAGCTCCTTCTGGAACGTTGCGATCGCGGCGTCGTCGAGGTGGCGCTTCCAGTTGAACGAAGGCGAGCAGTTGTAGGCCAGCATCTTGCCGGGGAACTCGGCGTGCATGGCTTCGGCGAATCGGGCTGCCTCGTCCAGGTCGGGCGTCGACGTCTCGCACCACACGAGGTCGGCGTACGGTGCGTAGGCAAGACCCCTCGAGATCGCAGCCTCCATCGAGTTGTCCACCGTGTAGAAGCCCTCGGCCGTGCGCTCACCGGTGGTGAATGCGCGGTCGCGCTCGTCGACGTCGGTCGTGAGCAACGTCGCACCGAGTGAGTCGGTGCGAGCGACGATCAGGGTCGGAACCCCCATGACATCTGCGGCGAGGCGAGCAGCCTTGAGCGCCCGCACGTGCTGGGCCGTCGGGATGAGGACCTTGCCTCCCATGTGCCCGCATTTCTTCTCGGATGAGAGCTGGTCCTCGAGGTGGACTGCGGCCGCTCCGGCAGCGATGAAGGATTTCGTGATCTCGAAGACGTTGAGCGCTCCACCGAAGCCTGACTCCGCGTCCGCCACGATCGGGACGAACCAGTCTGTCGACGTTCCACCCTCGGACCATTCGATCTCATCTGCTCGTCGGAGGGCGTTGTTGATCCGGCGCACGAGTGAGGGCGCCGAGTTCGCTGGGTACAGCGACTGATCCGGATAGACGGAATCGGCAAGGTTGGCGTCGGCGGCCACCTGCCAGCCAGACAGGTAGATCGCCTTCAGCCCCGCTCTGGCCATCTGAACGGCCTGGCCACCTGTCATCGCGCCGAGGGCGTGCACGTAGTCCTCGTCGCGCAGGAGCCGCCAGAGCTTGTCGGCCATGGCCCTGGCGAGGGTGTGCTCCTCCACCAGGGAACCCTGGAGGCGGACGACATCCTCTGCGCTGTAGTCCCTCACGACATCCTTCCATCGGCTGTCGGTCTCCCAATCGCGCCTGATCTTCTCCGCGCGTCGTTGGATGTCGTGTTCGTTCGTCATGGGTGCTCCCGTCTGTGTCTGTGTCATCGTTCAAGGATCTCGTATGCGGGGATGGTGAGGAAGTCGGGGAAATCGGTGGAGAGGGCGACCTGCTCGAACAGGTCGCGCGCCTCCTCGAAGCGTCCTGCATCGAACGCGTCGTGTCCGAGCTCGGACCGGAGGCGGTCTGACTCCTCGTCGGCGATCTTCCCGATGTAGGAGGCGGTGATGTCCTCCCCCTCGACGGTTCGAGCACCGGACCGGACCCATTGCCATACCTGTGACCGGGATATCTCAGCGGTGGCTGCATCCTCCATCAGGTTGTAGATCGCAGCGGCACCCGTGCCTCGCAACCAGGACGCCAGATACTGGACGGCCACATCGACGTTCTGGCGAACGCCAGCCTCGGTGATCGTCCCACCCGGTACGTCGAACGCGAGGAGGTCGGAGGCCACGACGTTGACGTCGTCGCGGAGCCTCTCGATCTGGTTCGGGCGGTCACCGAGGACCTCGTCGAATACCTCTGTCGCCACGGGTACCAGATCGGGATGGGCGACCCACGTACCGTCGCATCCGTCGCCCGCCTCGCGCATCTTGTCTGCACGGACCTTGGAGAGGGCGGTCCGGTTGACCTCTTCGTCCGTACGAGATGGGATGAACGCCGCCATGCCTCCCATCGCGTGGGCGCCGCGACGATGGCACGTTGCAACGAGGAGCTCGGTGTACGCACGCATGAACGGCACCGTCATCGCGATCTGGGAGCGATCCGGGAGCGTGAACCCCTCGCGATTGCGGTGCTTCTTGATCACGGAGAAGATGTAATCCCAACGACCGGCGTTCAGGCCCGCGGAGTGGCTGCGAAGCTCGAAGAGGATCTCCTCCATCTCGAAGGCAGCGGGAATGGTTTCGATGAGGACGGTCGCACGAATCGTCCCCGTGGGGATGTCGAGCGCGTCCTGGGCCGTCACGAACACGTCGTTCCACAATCTCGCCTCGAGGTGGGACTCGAGCTTCGGGAGGTAGAAGTACGGGCCGGATCCACGCCTCAGCAACTCGTGTGCGTTGTGGAACAGGTACAGGCCGAAGTCGAACAGGGAGGCAGAGACCGGCTGCCCGTCGACCGTGACGTGTCGTTCGACGAGGTGCCAACCGCGGGGTCTCACCATGAGCGTCGCCGGTCGGTCTCCCAGCTCATACCGCTTTCCGGTATCTGCTGTGAAGTCGACGTCCCGGCGGATGGCGTCCCTCAGGTTCACGTGTCCCTCGACCACGTTCGACCATGTCGGTGAGTTCGAGTCCTCGAAGTCCGCCATGAAGACGCGGGCACCGGAGTTCAAGGCGTTGATGACCATCTTGCGATCCGTCGGGCCCGTGATCTCACACCGGCGATCGGCGAGGTCCCCAGGAGGGGAGGCGACCCTCCACGAGCCGTACCGAATCTCGGCGGTCGATGTCAGGAACCCGAACGTGTCCCCTTCATCGATTCGGCGTTGGCGCTCGTGGCGAGCGGCGAGGAGCGAACGTCGTCGTTCGTCGAAGCGCGCATGGAGCATCCCGACGAACGCAAGCGCCTCCGGAGTCAGGATTGCGTCGGCGTCGGTCGCTGGAGAATGCGCACATTCGATGTTCGGCACGAGTTCCTCTCGTTGGGAGCCATTAGGAAACGGCATACTTACTATAACCGCAACACCACAAGGCAATAACAAATGCTACTCTTTCGCCATTCGAGAGATAGGGTCCGCATTCGATGATCGATTCACTGATGTTCGGGCACCGTGTGCGCCACTACCGCAAGCGTGCCGGCATGACCCTCGACGACCTCGGTGCACGCGTCGGCAAGCCTGCGCCGTACCTGTCGCTGCTCGAGAACGGCAAGAAGGAGCCGAAGCTCGGCCTCATCAACGAACTGTCCCGCGCGCTCGGTGTCGAGGTGTCAGACCTCCTCGCCCAGGAGCCACCGTCGCGTCGGGCGGCACTCGAGGTGGCGATCGAGAAGGCACAGCGTGACCGGGCGTACCAGGACCTCTCGCTCCCGTACCTCAAGCCCTCGAGCCGGGTGCCCGACGTCGCCCTCGAGCACATCGTGAGGCTGTACGACGAGATGCGGGGCAGGGATGGTGTGTCGTCATTCACGAGGGACGAGGCCAGGGCGGTCAACGCCCAGCTCCGCGCCGAGATGACCGACAAGGGCAACTACTTCCCTGACATCGAGCGGATAGCCAGCGAAGCGGTCGACGCCGTCGGGTTCTCCGGGCAGGGGGCGATGTCCAAGGGAGACCTCAATGCCCTGGCGGAGCTGTTCGGGTTCAGGGTCATCCGTACACCTGAGGTGCCGGCATCGGTGCGGTCGGTGACCGACACGCGCAACGGCAGGATCTACGTCCACGGACGCGACAGCTTCGACTCCAAACAGTCCAGATCCGTGATCCTCCAGACACTTGGCCACT
Organism: Acidimicrobiia bacterium; assembly: GCA_035461905.1. Taxonomy (GTDB): domain Bacteria; phylum Actinomycetota; class Acidimicrobiia; order Spongiisociales; family UBA5794; genus SZUA-442. Next base: position 12,953 of record DATHUV010000137.1, read on the forward strand.
TCGCCCTCGAGCACTCCGAACCTCGTGACTTCGGTGAGTTCCTCCGGCAGCGGGTCGAGGCGAACTACTTCGCAGGAGCGGTCCTCGTTCCCGAGAAGGCGTCGATCCCGTTCCTCGTCGCGGCGAAGGCTGATCGGAACCTCTCGGTCGAGGACCTCAAGGACCGCTTCTTCGTTTCGTACGAGATGGCAGGGCACCGGTTCACCAACCTGGCCACCAAACATCTCGACCTCAGAACCCACTTCGTGCGCTCGGATGACCAGGGCATCATCTGGAAGGCGTATGAGAACAACGGTGTCCCCTTCCCGAGGAACTCGGCCGGAGCGATCGAGGGCCAACGGCTCTGCCGTGAATGGGGAACTCGCCAGGCGTTCCTGTCGGACGCCCGCTACACGATCCACTATCAGTACACCGACACAGCGCACGGCACCTTCTGGTGTGCAACCTTCGTTGAGACGTCGAGGGAACCTGCGTCCGCGATCACCGTGGGCGTGCGATTCGAGGACTCGAAGTGGTTCCGAGGATGGAACACGGAGCGCCGATCGGTGTCCGGATGTCCCGATGGCGACTGCTGCAGGCGTGTATCGGAGGAGATGGCGACACATTGGAACGGCTTCGCGCGTCCGTCCGTGAAGCCGAACTCCCACGTCCTCGCCGCAATGCCGGTGGAGACGATCCCCGGTGTCGACATGGTGGAGATCTACGAGTTCCTCTCCAAGCAGGAGCACGAGGCGTACGGCTGACCAGTGTTGTGAGTTCAGATGCCTGCTTGACTTGGGTCATGGCTCCTTCGGACACCGCCGGGATCGGCTCCTCCACGCCCGCCGAAGGCCCTCAGTGATGCGAGCGTTCCATCGCCTGTCGGTCGCCATCGCGCTCGGCGCCATCGTCGTTGCGGGGTGCTCGGATGCCTCGGTTGCCCCCACGTCGAGCGCTCCCGTCCTGTCCACGACCACGACGGCGACCACTACGATCACGACTCCGTCGGAGACGACGACCACCACGGTTCCGGATGCCACGACGTCGACGTCGATCGCGCCGGTGCCCCTCGTTCCGCTCGATGAGCTCGACCTCGAGCTCGTATTGGTCGCCGACGGCTTCGACGCGCCCGTTCTCCTCGTCGCCGATCCCGACGGTGGGCCGGACATCGTCGTGGAACAGCCCGGTCGCGTCGTGCGCGCCGACGATGGCCGCGACGTGCTCGTGGACCTTTCCGCCGACGTCGTGTTCGGCGGTGAACAGGGCCTCCTCGGTCTCGCATACCACCCGGAGTTCGCGACGAATCGGCTCGCCTATGTCGCGTATGTCGGCGAAGGGCCAACCAGCATCATCGAGGAGTTCATTGTCGGTGACGGGGGAGTGTTCGACACCTCGACCCGGAAGGTCGTGCTGTCGATCGACCAGCCCGCACCGAACCACAATGGCGGGATGATCGCCTTCGGGCCCGACGGGTACCTCTTCGTTGGTATGGGTGACGGCGGAGGGTCGAACGACCGGTTCGACCAGGCCCAACGACCAGAGACCCTCCTCGGCGCGATGCTGCGCATCGCGGTCGGCCTCGACGGGATCGAGAGATACGCGATCCCTCCGGACAATCCGTTCGTCGACGGAGTGGACGGTGCACCAGAGGTGTGGGCCATAGGCCTGCGCAACCCGTGGCGGTTCGCGTTCGACGGTCAGGACCTGTGGATCGCCGATGTCGGTCAGGGCGAGGTCGAGGAGATCAACCTCGTCGCCGCCACAGAGGGCGGCCTCAACTACGGTTGGCCGATCATGGAAGGAACCAGGTGTTTCAGGAGCACGCCGTGCACCACGGAGGGGCTGACGATGCCGATCACCGAGTATGGCCACGGTGAGGGGTGCTCGGTGACGGGCGGTGTCGTGTACCGCGGGTCCGCGATCCCTGAACTCGACGGCCACTTCTTCTACTCGGACTACTGCAGCGGATTCATCCGTAGCTACGAACCGGACGTCGGCGGCAACGATTGGACCGAGAGGGTCGGCAGGGTGCCTGCCGTGTCGGCTTTCGGAACCGGCGGGGACGGTGAGGTGTACGTCGTTTCGCGCGACGGGGCCATCCTGCGACTGGAGCGCCAGCCGTGATCGTTGTGGCCGGCTCCGTGAACCTCGACACCGTTGCGACGGTGGAGGACCACCCCCGTCCCGGCGAGACGGTGCTCGCATCGTCGCACCTGACGTCACACGGTGGCAAGGGTGCGAACCAGGCTGTCGCCGCGGCGCGGCTGGGGGCGACCGTGCGGTTCGTCGGTGCGGTGGGCGATGATGCAGCGGGGGAGTCACTCGCCGACGAGCTCGGGCGCGAGGGCATCGACACCGACCTCGTCCGTCGAGTCCATGGGCCGTCCGGTGTCGCCCTGGTGACGGTCGACCGCCGCGGTGAGAACACGATCGTCGTCGGGCGCGGCGCGAACGCCCATGTCCGCATCGACGCGGACGAGCGTGCAGTCCTGGGGGAAGCGGATGTCGTCCTCTGCCAGCTCGAGATCCCGATGGAAGCCGTGACCGCTGCCGCAGAGGCGTCGCGTGGCGTGTTCATCCTGAATGCCGCCCCGGCAAGAGCGGTACCGTCCACGACGCTCGGCCTCGTGGATGTCCTTGTCGTGAACCAACACGAGCTCGTAGCCCTTGCGGGGTCGCCCGAGCCTTCTGCGGCGCGCAACCTCGGTGTTCCGACGGTCGTCGTGACACTCGGAGCGAGGGGTGCTCAGATCATCACAGGGTCCGACGTCGGCTTCGTTCGTGCCCCTGTGGTGGAGGCGCGTGACACGACGGGGGCGGGGGACACGTTCTGCGGCGCGTTCGCGGCGTCGCTCGACGAGGGACTGGACGTATTCGAGGCCACAGCCCGCGGTGTTGTGGCAGGATCGCTCGCAACCACCGGAGTCGGAGCGCGTACCGCGATGCCGGGTCGCGATCGCCTCCTTCGAGCATTGGAGAACCAACGTTGAGCGGACGTCCCATCATCATCGACACGGATCCCGGGCAGGACGATGCGCTGGCGATCCTGCTCGCGGTCGCTTCTCCGGAGGTCGAAGTCCTCGCCATCACCACCGTTGCGGGGAACGTCCCCCAACCACTCGTGACACGGAACGCGCTGGCCCTCCTGACCCTCACCGGCCGTACGGACATACCGGTGTATCGCGGCTGCGAGCGGCCCCTCCTGCGCAAGCTCTACACCGCCGAGTACGTGCACGGTCCGACGGGCGTCGACGGGGCGGACCTCCCGGAGCCGACCGTCGATGCTGGTCATGGGCACGGTGTGGATCGGATCATCGAGCTCTGCATGGACTCGGGCGATCGCCCTGTGACCCTGTGTCCCCTGGGGCCACTGACGAACATCGGCATGGCGATCGCCAAGGAACCTCGCATTGCCGAACGCATCGCCGAGATCGTGTGGATGGGCGGGGCATTCGTCGAGGCGGGGAACACGACCCCCCTCGCCGAGTTCAACGCGTACGTCGATCCCCACGCGGCACATATCGTGTTCAGCTCGGGCGTGCCCCTGACGATCTTCCCGCTCGACGTCACCCACCGGGCCTTGATGACAGCGCACTCGATCGAGGCGCTCGCGGCGTACGACACGCCCGTGGCCCTCGCTGCTGCGGGAATGGTCAGGTTCTATGAGCGGCACGACATCGACAAGTACGACATCCCGGGTGCCCCGATGCACGATCCGTGCGTGATCGCATACCTGATCGACCCTTCGTTGTTCACGGGCACCCGTCAACCGGTCGCCGTCGATCATGAGCATGAAGCGTCGATCGGGAACACAACGTTCGCGCCCGATGCCGATGGAGGACACGACGTGCTCGTCATGCGGGACGTCGATGCGGACCGGTTCTTCGAGTTGCTCGTGTCGCGTATCGGTTCGTTGTGAGCGGCGGTTCCCGCCCCCTCGAGGGCCTCATGGTCGTCGAGCTGGCGGGGATCGGTCCCGGTCCATTCGCCTGCGGACTGCTCGCCGACCTTGGTGCCCATGTTGTGCGCGTGGAACGGCCCACAGGGCCCGATGGCCTGCGCGGAGGCCTTCCGGGTGGCCTCGGTGGGATCGGCGTCCGTGACAGGGTCATCGTCGAGGTCGACGTCAAGGAGGAATCCGGCCTCGAAACGGTGCGGACGATGGTCAGGCATGCGGACGTCCTCGTGGAGGGGTATCGACCGGGTGTCGCCGAGCGCCTTGGCCTCGGACCCCTCGATGCGCACGCGATCAATCCCCGCCTCGTGTACGCGAGGATCACCGGATGGGGTCAGTCGGGTCCCCTTGCGGGGATGGCAGGGCACGACATCAACTACATCGGGCTGTCGGGAGTCCTCGCCGCGATCGGCAGCGAGCACCCGACGCCTCCGCTGAACCTCGTGGGTGACTACGGAGGCGGCGCCCTGTTCGCTGTCGTCGGCATCCTCGCTGGCATCATCGAACGCGAGCAGACGGGCCTTGGCACGGTGGTCGATGCCGCCATGGTCGACGGCTCAGCCGCACTTCTGGCACCGATCCGGGACCTCCTGAACATCGGCATGTGGAGCGAGAGGAGGTCAACGAACCTCCTCGACGGCGGCGCACCGTTCTATCGCACGTATCGGACGGCGGATGACCGGTACGTCGCGGTCGGAGCCCTCGAGGCACCGTTCTACGAGGCGCTCGTCTCGGGCCTCGGGATCGACCCCGGGTCGATCCCCGATCGGATGGATCCCTCTTCCTGGCACGAACTCGAGGTCATCTTCGCCGAGGCATTCTCAGCCCGAACCCGTGACGAATGGGCTCTGGTGTTCGAGGGAACGGATGCATGTGTCACGCCCGTGCTCACGATGAGCGAGGTGATGGACCACCCGCACAACTCCGAGCGCATCGCCCTTGTGGAAACACCCATCGGCGCGAGGCCCAACGTCGCCCCGCGCTTCGGTGACGGCACCGTTCGGTCGGCCGCCCCCCGTGACGCCGCGGACACGCTGGCGTTGCTCGGCCTCTCCGAGGAAACCCTCTCGGCACTCGGGGCGACAGGGAGGATCCGGGTCGTCTGAAGGTACTCAGTCGGCTTCGGCGGGGTGGGTCGATTCCTCGAGCCTTTGTGCGAATCCACCGACCACGACGACGACGGCGAACCCGATCGCTGCGACGACGATCGGGATGAGGATCTCACCCGTCGGGGCACCGAGGTCGGTCGAGTCCACACCGAGCGGCCATGGCCACAGGACCCTGACGGAGCCCGCCATCAGGCCGATCAACACGGCGAGGACGGTGTCGTGGTGCGAGCGCAGCGCCCTGTCGAGTACCTGGGAGAACAGTGCGAGACCGACGATCGCTCCGACCGCGAAGACACCGAGCGACAGGAAGTCCCTGCTCGTGACCGCCCCGAGCACGGCTCCGTACATCCCGAGGACCACGAGCAGGAACGAGCCAGAGACACCGGGCAGAATCATCGCGCAGATCGCTATCGATCCTGCGAGGAAGAAAGCCACAAGCGTGGGCTCGCTGATCTGTGTGACCGTTTCCTCGCTCGTACCGCCCTGGAGTCCGAGCAGTGCGAACACGACGATGCCCACGATCCCGATGATCAGCAGGTGACGTCGCTCGGGGCGACGAAGGAGCCTCAACGCGATCACCACGGAACCTGCCACGAGGCCCAGGAATGCAGCGGCCATGGCCACAGGCTGGTCCACCAGGAGATCCTCGATGAGGTGTGCGAGCAGGACGATCGCCGAGAGGATGCCCACGCCGAGCGGGATGATGAACGACCATTCGACCCTGCCGAACCACGCTCGTGATCCGCTTCCATCCACGCGAAGCAGTGCACCGAGGGCAGATGATCCCGCACGTACCGAGGCGATGAGGCGCTCATAGATCCCCAGGACCAGGGCGACCGTCCCGCCGGAGACCCCGGGGACGATGTCTGCAGCGCCCATGGCGAACCCGCGTACGAACGTGAGGAGGACGGTCAGCATCCGGGCGAGTGTAGGTTCACGCACTCACCACACGGGGGAGCCATGCGCGCAGTCGTCCAGAGGGTCTCGCGAGCCGAGGTCCGCGTCGAGGGCGAGGCCGTCGGTGCCATCGATCATGGTTTCCTGCTGCTCGTCGCCGTGGCCGTAGACGACAGCGTCGAGGATGTCCACGTGCTCGCCGACAAGGTAGCCACCATGAGGGTCTTCCCCGACTCGGAAGGGAGGATGAACCGTTCACTCGGTGACGTCAACGGCTCGGTCCTCGTCGTTTCCCAGTTCACGCTGGCGGCAGACCTCCGGCGTGGCCGCAGGCCCAGTTTCTCGGATGCAGCCGATCCCGAGGTCGCAACGGGAGTGCTCGATGCACTCGTCGATCACCTGCGCTCGAGCGGTGTCCACACAGAGACGGGACGGTTCGGTGCGATGATGGAGGTGGAGCTCGTCAACGATGGGCCCGTCACGTTCGTGATCGACGTCATCGACGGCGCGATCCTCCCCTCTCAACCCTTGGATTGACGGAGGTGGGCGGTGCCTGCATCGCAGTGGTGCAGGAAGTCACACCATCGGCATGCGGCTGAGGGGGTGGGATCGAAAGGGCCTTCCTGGGCCACCCTGAGAAGGTCCGACATCGTGCGTTCGGCCTCGCCGAGCCAGGCCTCATCGGCGTGCTCCGTCACCTCGATCGGCGGATTCTCTCCGAAGAACGCGAACGTGACGTCCAGCGGCCGCTGCGAATCGATGCCAAGCGCACCCGCTCGCACGGCAACGGCATACGCCTGGAGCTGGACGCGCTTGGTGTCGGTGTCCGTCGCGGCCCCCGACTTGTAATCGACGATCTCCCATCCGGAGCTCGTCTCGTAGACGGCATCGACCTTGCCTCGCAGCGTCCGCCCATCGAACGTGATGGCGAATGGTGTCTCGACGAGTATCGGTGTCGCATCCTCGAAGCGCGATCCGAGGAACGACTCCCACGGATCCGCCCCGCCTCGCAATCCGGCGTCACCCGAGTCGTCACCGACCTCGCCGTCGTAGTCGGCCTCGGTGGCGTCGGTGAGCGGGATGATCCCCAGATTGTGGAGTTCGACCTTCCGGTGGAACTCGGTTCCCCTCACGGCAGACGCCATGGGCCGACGTGGCAGCCGATCGTGGTGTATCCATCGGAACTTGAGGGGACACTCTGCAAGGGCGACGAGGTTCGTCACCGAGGTCATGAACGGCCGCTCCGGTTCGGCTCCTCGTGGTTCGGCCAGATCCGCGAGGATCATCTCAAGTTGCCCTACCTCCGCTTCGATTCGATCGGCGAGGTCCGTGTGGCGATCCCTGATCCACTCGGGATCCTCGATGGCGCGTCGGAGGCTTGCGGGCCAGCCCTCGTCGAAGAGGGGATCGGGAGCTTCTGGCGGCGGATGGAAGGGAGCCGATTCGGGCCGGATCCCGACGTCGTCGATCCAGGGCCCGACGGTCGCTCCCGGCAGCGCCGTGGCGTCGGTGAGCAATTGGCTCGGCTTGCGAGGGGTCTTGTTGTCGCCGTGCCATGCGTGGCCGCTCAGGACCAGGCGGCGCTTGGCCCTCGTGACGGCAACGTACGCAAGGCGCCACTCCTGATGGTCGTGGCGAACCTTGAGGAGGCGCTTGCGCGCATCCGGGTCGTCGAGGGCTGCGACATCAGCGATGGAGTCCGCATCGAGTCGCACCCCGTAGGGGAGCGCAACGGCGGTACTGAGTGGCTCGTAGTAGTTCCGCACACCGGAGGGAAACACGTTGTGTGCGAGGTCCGGGAGGTAGACGTCGCTCCACTCGAGGCCCTTCGCCCCGTGTGCGGTGACGAGGAGGACGGCATCCTCCGTCGGAGGCTCGACGGCATCGAGCTCTTCTGCACGTCCAGGCTCGGCCAACGCGTCGAGATATCGGAGGAATCCTGCGATGTCGGCGGTTCCGCCGATGGGTCGCCATCGACCGGCGAGATCGACGAAACGTGTGATGTTGAGGCGGGCCGTCGTTGCTGCGTGAGGCGGGAGGGCGGCGACCTCGTCCCAGTAGTGGAGAGAGTCGATGACGGCATCGAGCGACGCCGCGACGGACGATGCCTGGGAGAGCGTGAACACACCGCGAAAGAGGGAACCGAATGCCCCGATCGCGTCCAGGCAGGACGGTGTCACGGTCTCGGACACGTTGTCCGACAGCACGGCGTCGATCAGGCTCTGGCCGGCTTCGCGCCGGACGCTGCGCGACAGCACCGCGATGTCGGCCATTCCGAGGCGGTAGCGCCCACCCATCAGGATGCGCAGGAGCGCGACCTCGTTGGAGGGGTCCGCCAGGAGGCGCAACCACGCCACGAGGTCGGCAACCTCTGGTACGTGGAGGAGGTCGCTCATCGACGAGATCGAGAATGGGATCTCAGCCGAGCGGAAGGCGTCCGCGATGATGCGGAGGCTCTCGCGACGTCGGCACAGGACGGCCATGTCGACGAACGCAACGCCATCGGCGTGCCGCTGTCCGACCTGCTCTGCGATCCAACCAGCCTCATCGAGGTCTGTTCGGAGCCACGCCGCCACCACCTCCCCTTCGGAGGCTTCGGCACGTGGCCGCAGCGGTGTCGCGTCCCCGATCTGGGGGAGGTGGCCACGAACCACGTTCGCCAGGTCGATGATGAGGCGGTCGGAGCGTCGGTTGATCGACAGGGGAAGGGTGGGGGCAGGAAGGCCCGCACGGGTCGGGAAGTCCTCGGGGAATGCCTCGAAGTTCTCCAGGGATGCTCCGCGCCACTCGTAGATCGTCTGGTCGGTGTCGCCGACCGCAGTCACCGACGGAGTGGATGCGAATACGCGGGTCAGCAGCCTGCGCTGGGCACGGTCGGTGTCCTGGTACTCGTCGAGCAGCACGGTGTCGTAGCGTGCCGCGATGGACTCGGCGACGTCTTCGTGGGCTTCGACGATCATCACGGCCCTCCGAATGAGGTCGCTGTACTCGATGAGCCCGAGCTCGTCCTTGCGCCTGTGGAACTCGGAAGCGGCGGCCAGGAGGGCGGCCCGCGTCACCCAGACATCGTCGGCGTTCGGCGGCATGGTCGCCAGGACGTCGTCGGCATCGATCAGGTTGTCGTTGAGGGCATCTGCCACTGCAAGCAGGTCCTTGCGCAGGTTCGGGATCTTCGTGAGATCGAGCGGGGTCTCATCGAGGGATCGCAGCACGCGGGCGGCGAGTTCGAACCGGTGGCCCTCGTCCATCAGGACGGCTCCCCGCGTGTGGCCGATCCGTCCGCCGAACTCGTCGAGGATCCCTGATGCGAACGAGTGGTACGTGGCTACCTCGATCTCGCGCCCGTCGGCGCGCTCGGGAACGGCCAGCCGGAGCCGATCACGCAATTCGTCAGCCGCCTTGTTCGTGAAGGTGATGCCCAGTGCTCGTGCAGGGTCCGCACCTGCGATGAGCGTCGCCGTCAGCCTCTGGACGATGGTCGTGGTCTTGCCCGTGCCCGCTCCCGCGGAGATCCGCAGGGGCTCGCGAGGGTGGTCGATGATCGCACGTTGTTCGTCCGACGGCGTGAAGGGGAGAGATGTGATCACCGTGCGAATGCCTCCCGTCCCTGATGGACCGCAGGGCACACGACGGAGACGGCGCACCGGCCGCAATCCTTGTTGGGGGTGGGTGGCAGGCGCTCAGCCTCGATCGCCTCGGCGATGGAGAGCAGCTGTATGCGGACCTCATCGATCCGTGCCATGTCGAAGTCCCTCGTCGCGATCGCGGACTTCGTCGGTGGCGCAGCGGGATACCAGAACGTCGCCCCTGTCACGACGCCCAGGTCCGAGAGGGTCGTGGATTCGCGTGCAGCGAGGACGTAGTAGCCGAGCTGGAGGGATCCGGCCGCATCGTCCTTCGTGACAGCAGTCGCCGAGGTCTTGTAGTCGACGATCGTGAGTGCGTCGCCGCTCCGCTCGATCCGGTCGGCTCGCCCGCTCCACGCCCAACCATCGAGGTTCATCTCGAGCGTCGTCTCGAGCGCTACGGGCCGTGCGCTCGACGGCCACAGGTCGTACAGCGTCGCGAGTGTGGCGAGGGCTCGCTGTTTCCACGCCCTACCGACGTTGTCGTCGGGAAATCCGGACTCGGGAAAGAGGCGGTCGAGCCACATCGCCGCTTGCCCGTAGGTGCTCCGCTCATCCCCAGCCTCGAGCGCCTCCCTCTCTGCTCCCTCGAGCACGTCGTGTACGAGCTTCCCGAGCACCAGATACGGCGAGTCCTGCTCGACGGTCATGAGGAACCTCTCGATGGCGTACTTGCGCGGGCACGTTGCGTAGCTCGTCGCCTGGGTCGGTGAGAGGCGGATCGGCGTGCCGACAGTGCCGACGTCGACACCTCGGAGACGGGTGCCATAGCGATCGAGTGGGTCGGCGATCCCGGCGCCGTGTCCCGCGAGGAACGAGATGCCGGCGAGTCGTCGGATCGGATCGGCGAGGGGGTCGGCGACCTCCCGACGGAGCTGGGCGAGAAAGGCCCGTGGTGTCAGCGGTCCTGCCGGCACGTCAGGGTCGGTGATCGGTGCCACGAGTCGCATGAACCGGCTTGGGGCGGTCCCTCCGCCGCGATCCGTCGGCACCGTTGCGCTCCACACGACGCGAGATGTCGATCGGGTCATTGCGGTGTACGCGAGACGTCGCTCCTCGTCGAGTCGGAACGCCACGTACTCCGCGGTGGCATGCGGAAGGTTGGGATTGAGGTGGCGAACGCCCAGCATCGAGTCCCGATGGCGCAGATCGGGAAGCGAGCCCTCGACGGCGTCCGCGATGTACACGACGTCGAACTCCGTCCCCTTCGATCGATGGAGGGTTGCGATGGCCACGCCTCCCTCGTGTACGTCGAACAGCGTGTCGACCTCGAAGTCGACGTCGTCGGCGAGTTCGAGCTGGTCGGCGAGGGTGGACGTCGCGTCCCGTTCGACGGCTCGGTTCATTGCCTGTGCATATGACGACCACGCCCTCCGGTCGCGCACGGAGTCGGCATCGAGGGCGACCTTTGCCATCACGGGCAGCGTGGACCACACTCGCCACAGGCCGGTCGGTGCGTCGTCCTCATGACACCAGGAGGTGTCCTCGATCAGTGCGGCGAGCGGATGGTGCTCGTGGCTCGTTCGGGTTCTCAGCCATCCCGGCCATTCGCTCGGTGCTTCCGGGAGGGTGGTGACCACGCCGTGTCCGAGACCGACGAAGGGACCGAGGAGAACCCTCCGCATGGCCGCTTCGGCGGCGTCGCCTCCCGTGGTCACCCGCACGAGATCGTGGAGGAACCGGATGACAGGCTCATCGAGGAGTCGATCATCAGCGTGGGAGTGCTCGATCGACCGGCGATCGAGCGCACGTGCGAGGTCGTCGACAAACGGGCCGTGGGCGCGCACGAACACAGCGATCCGCTCGAGCGGAATGCGATCGACGAGGTGGATGCGTTCGATGTCGGACGCGATCCACTCGGCTTCATCCCCGACGGTGCCGAACGTGTGGCACGCCACCGTCCCACCGTTGCGGGTACTTGCGACTCGTCCCGCTCCACCGGGGAGTTCACGTGCCGTGACGGACACGGCAGCCCCGAGGATCTCAGAGGGCACCCTGAAGGATGTGTCGAGGATGAGTCGCTCGACCGGTCTGCCCAGCACCCGTCGAACGTCGTCGGGGAACGAGAAGACGTTTTCCACGTTCGCTCCGCGGAACGAGTAGATCGACTGGTACGGGTCGGCACCGACCACGAACTCGGCTGCGTTCCTCGCACAGGCCATCAGGAGTGCCGCCTGGATGGGGGCCGTGTCCTGGTACTCGTCGGCAACCACGACATCGAAGGATGCGAGCGCACCAGGATCGATCGTTTCGAGCCTCAGCGCCTCGGTGAGGAGGAACCCGTAGTCGATTCGCCCGGATGTGCGCAGCGAGTGCTCGTATCTGGCGAGGAACCCCGGGAGTGGACGCCAGTCGGCGCGCCCCGATCGGGCGATCGAATCGGGATCGACCATCTGCTCCCTCGCCCTGAGGATGAAGTCCGTGACCTCGGCGGCCATCGCCTCGGACGCCAGGAGTGATCGGAAGGCAACGGGCCACATGGCAGGATCCTCATCGGCGATGAGCCCCCTCACGACACGCTCCTGCTCGGCTCCCGTCAGGAGTCGGGGAGGGCCGTCCCAACCCAGGAGCTGGGCGTTCGCCTCGACGAGGCGCATCGCGAGGGAGTGCGATGTCGCCATCGTGACCCGGTGCGCAGCGGTGCCGAGCGTCGCGACCAGGCGACTCCGGAAGTCGTCGACACCGCGACGCGAGAACCCCAGGACCAGGATTCGCTCAGGCCGTACCTCGTCGTCCCGGGCCGCCCTGACGACCGTTCTGACGAGGAACTCCGTCTTGCCGGTACCGGGTCCGCCGACGACGATTCGAGGCCTCCCTGTCGGTAGGAGGGCCCGATCCCAATCATGAGGCCCGATTCGGTACTCCTGGGCAACGGTGGCAGAGGCGGAGGTGGTCGCTCCGTCAAGATCCTCGAGGTCGAAGAGCGTGTCAGCCACCCGTGTTCGAACCGGGAGCTCGGGAAACCGGCATGGGCGATCCTGCAGCCGGATCGGGACCCGCGGAATCGAGCCCCTCACCACGATTCCAAGCCGGACACAGCGTGTCCTTGAAGTCGCACCAATCGCACAATGCCGAGGTCCGAGCTGGCCAGACGTCGGTGTCGATCGCCTTCTGGATCGCTTTCCAGAGGGCTTGCAGTTGGCGCTCCATGGCGTCGAGTTGGGCATCGTTGATGTCCATCGTGTACTCCGTCGGTCCGTTGAGGTACAGCAGTCGGACGCGATCGGGCGTGATGCCGCGGGTGACGCGAATCAACAATGCGTAGATCTTGAGGGCGAAGAATGCCTTGTGGGCGTACTGCTCCGGCGGTGCCTTCCCCGTCTTGTAGTCCGTGATCACGAGCAGCTCTCGTTCGCTGCCGTCGAGGTTCGTCTCGGTGATGCGCTCCATGCGGTCGAGGATGCCCCGGATCGTCATCGATCCCATGTCGTCCGATCGGATGTCGGCCGTGAGGTCCATCTCGAGTTCCTCTGGCTCGAACGCCGTCGGATCCTCGATACCGAAGTAGGCGGCGAGCAGTCCGAGGCTCTCGATTCCCCAGGCACGCTCCTCGTCGAGCGTCGCGAAGAGATCGGGGTACTCCTCCGGCTTGATCTCGGCCCACGCCTCACGGAAGAGGTCGTACAAGCGATCCGGTGTCCGCAGCGGTGCGGGCTCGGTGAACAGCCGCTCGAGTGCAAGGTGTGCCGTGGTTCCTCGTGCCTGGTGCGGCGTCGGTACCGTCGGGATCTTGTCGATGGACTTGAACTTGTACAGCTGGGGACAGGTCTTGAAGTCGCTCGCCCTCGACGGTGAGAGTGACGTCAACCGGGGCTGATCGAGCGGTGTCTCGGTGGTGTCGAGGGTCATGGGGCGACTGTACCGCGACCCTGTGACACAAACGACCCGCCCGAGGATCGCGCATACCGAATCCCGGCACCGCAGGCATCGACCGCGAAATCGCTGTGAAGGACGCGAAAACGAATCACGCCTTGGAGTTGCCGAACCCGGGTGGGCCACCTACCTTTCCGCTCGCTCGAAGGGTGCAAACCCGGAGAGTTCGGCAGGCCAACGACCTTCGGGTCGGTGACACCGGGAAACCGGGCCGATGACACGGGGAGACCCGGGTCACGGTTTCGCTTCGGCGGGACCACCTCCATCTGGCGGGGGAGCCCAGCCTCAACCAGGTGGTCGGGTACGGCCGAAAGGTCATACCCTCCCGAAAGGGCCATTGGCCCCTCGGGAAACCAGTGCTCATCGGTTCACACCGATGGGTGCGGCTCGAAACGGGCCTGAGGACCTCGGTCCGACGGAGACGACGGGCCACCCCGGGTGGAGTCGGGAAACCGGCGAACCCCGGATCGGAGTGGACATTGTTCACTTCGGCAGAACCCCGAGAGGGCGAGACTTCGGTCGAGCTTCCTCGGGGTTCTTCGCGTTCGGGTCGGTGTGCGAGGGGCTCAGCTGAACGGTGAACAGCCCGGAGCCCTTTCGAGGTACTGGACGGTATCGTCGGGGTCGGTCGTCGGGAAGTGCCCGGTGATGTGCTCGGCCTCATCCCCGTCGATGGTGAACGTCGCGATGTCGATGACCTCGTCGTCCTGGATCATGATCCTGCCCCGATAGGCGCGCTCCACGTCGGCACGCGAGCTGCCCAGGCTGATTCCCTCATCCGTCACGAGCCCGAGCTGGCGGAGGTCGTCGGCACTCGCCGTCATCGGGTCGAAGCCGTACGACCAGGTCAGGAACGGCGAGTCCGGCTCCTCCCCGGAGAAGAAGAGGACGAGGTTCCCCCATGACACGAGTCGCACGGATGCGACACCGCAATCCGGCACGATGACGCTGCTGTCGGACTCGGTGGAGTCCGCATCCGAGCCACCGATCTCGCTCGATATGCCCTCGATCACGCGCTCGGCGGGCATTCCCACGTCGTAGGCGCCGATGCCTGACGCCCTGAGGACGAGCGTGGGTGGGGTGGTGGGAGTTGGCGCCGTGTTCGGCCCACCGCCCGGCGAACAGGCACCGAGGAGGACTGCGCACGCGAGGAGGATTGCGATTCCGAGGTTTCGTCGACCCATCGTCGGAGGGTATACGCCCGCACCGACCCCTTTCGCGAAAACCCGATGTGGAACGCGAAAACGAAAGAGCGTTTCGGCTTGCATCAGTCGCAGGGGGAGGGCCAATATGTCAGAACTGCGGAAGGGGGAACCCGGAAGCAGAGCGCCGAAGGGCAACCTGAGGCGGGCCAGCGAGAGCTGGCACTCCGGTGAGAGCCGGAGGGCCCGGAGACGGGCCATCTCCTGACGGAGACACCTTCGGGTGGAAGGGGTGTGAGCCCCGCCGAACGGCTTCGGCTGGACGGATCTGACGGAGAACGTTGAGAGCTTCGGCTCTTGGCACTCGCTCCGGTGACGGAGCGGCGTGGCTGCCGGTCGCAAGGTTGGCAGTCCGACGGGAACCCCAAGGGGGCTTCGGCTTCCTTGGGGTTTCTCGCGTTCGGAGGACCAGGGGGAGGGGGAGAGGAATCGGCGTCTGTGGCGCATCGAGTCGGTCCCGAAATGGTATCGTGACGCGATGGCATGGCCCGAAGATGTACTGACTGACGACGAGGTGATCATCACCTCGTTCCGTCCGCACTGGAAGCTGCTCGCGATCCCGATCGTGTGGTTCGTGGGCCTCTCGATCGCCATGATCCTGGTTGCGGTGAACCTTGATGTCCTCCAATGGATCCTGATCGCCGCCCTTGCGGTGTTCGCCGTGATCTTCGTCGTCAAACCCCTCGTCAACTGGTACACGACGCGGTACGTCCTTACGTCCGAGAGGCTCATCACACGTACCGGGCTCATCGCAAAGGCAGGAGTCGAGATTCCCCTCGATCGCATCACCAACGTGAACTTCTCCCAGTCGATCATCGAGCGCATCCTCGGTGCCGGTGACCTCCTCATCGAGTCGGCGGGATCCACCGGCCAGAGCCGATTCAAGGACATTCCCCACCCTGACGAGTTCCAGACCGTCCTGTACAAGGCGCGAGAGGGGAAACAGGAAGGTCCCCCTCGGGGCGGGTCGGTTCCAGCGCCCTCCCCGCAACGCGACCACGCCGCGCAGATCCGCGAGCTCGCGAGGCTTCGTGACGATGGCCTCATCTCCGCTGAGGAGTACGAGGCGAAACGGACGGAACTGCTCAACGAGATGTGATCGTGCGTTTCGCTACGGTTCCGCGGTGTGAGCCGCGGCCGCGACCGGTTGGTCAGCCCGTCGTTC
Source organism: Acidimicrobiia bacterium (assembly GCA_035461905.1). Lineage (GTDB taxonomy): Bacteria > Actinomycetota > Acidimicrobiia > Spongiisociales > UBA5794 > SZUA-442. The sequence goes on from DATHUV010000137.1 coordinate 28,759, forward strand.
CATCGCCCTCGACGGCGTCCCTGTCAAAGGTCGCCACGACCTCGACGTGGTATGTCTGGGGGAACATGTCGACCGGTGTCGCCTCGACGAACGAGTATCCCGCTCCCGCGAGGATGCGTGCGTCCCTGGCGAGTGATGCGGGATCACACGAGACGTACACGACACGCCTCGGCATGGCGGATGTGATTGCGTCGACACCGCGCTCGCCGAGTCCCTTCCTCGGTGGGTCGACGATCGCGACGTCCCAGTAGGCGTCGAGACGTTCGATGTCGCGCGTGATGGACCCCGTGATGTACCGGTGTGCGACGCCGGCCGCTGAGAGGTTCCTCCTGGCAAGGCCGATCGCGGTGTCCGACGAGTCGATCCCCAGCACGAGGCCGGCGTCCCTGCCGACCGTTGCACCGAAGAGCCCCACGCCGCTGTAGGCATCGAGGAGGGTCTCGTGCGGTGCGATTGATGCTGCAGCCCTCGCGAGGACCACCAGCGCATCCGCACCGTGCGTGTTGTTCTGGAAGAACCCATCGACGGGAATCGTGAAGGTCGATCCATCCACGATCTCAGTGAACGTCAGGCCACCGACGATGGGCTCGAGTCCGTCGGGAGTTCGTCGAGCGATCGACGTTCCCCATCGCTCCGAGTCTGCGGGCAGGGTTCCCTCCACGACGGTGACGAGGTCACCTGTCCTCGTTCCGGCACGGATCGTGAGCCGCTCGAGCCCGGCGAGGTCGCCGAGGCGTTCGAACACCTCGGCGAGTGTCGGTTCGATCAGGAGGCATACGTCCAGGGCGACAGGATCGTTCGAGCGGGGTCGCATGAGGCCCGGTGAGCCGTCGACCACATGGAAGTCCATGCGGTTGCGGTATCCCAGGTCCGGACCCGGGGCAACGACCTCGTGGACGACAGGGTCCGTGAGCTTGCCCATGTGCGTGAGTTGTGAGATCACAGTCTCACGCTTGTACCTGCGCTGGGCCGCCTCTTCGACGAACTGCCACTGGCACCCGCCACAGGTCGCCGCGTGCGGGCACGGGGCGGTCCTGCGTTCGTCGACGGGCTCCACGATGCGGATGAGTTCGGCGCGGGCCCAGGATCCCTTGTCCTCGACCACGGTCGCCTCGATGACTTCGCCCGGTAGCGCACCGGCGACGAAGTGGGCCTTTCCGTCTCGTCGGGCGACGGCCTCGCCACCGTGGGCCATGCCGTGGGGGTGCAGTTCGATCATGCGGATAACCTACCGTTCAGGGAGCAGGACGCACAGCGCCCGGCACCCAACCCCCAGGAGAAGAGCCCGTGCCCCTCAACGTCGTACTCGATTTCCACCAGTGGTGGTTCTACGTCGCCGTCGTCACCTGTGGGATCGTGGGGGCCTGGGGCTTGATCGCCGCCCTTGCACGACGCGAGCCCGGTCGTGCCTTCGCTGTCGCCCGCGGCGTTGCGATCGCGACCATGCTGGTCCAGGTCGGCGCCGGCGTCTACCTGTACTCGAACAATGTCCGCCCCGGCAACTCCTTCCACGTCTTCTACGGCGTCGTCATCGTCATCACGCTGACCCTCGCATACCTGTACCGCTCGACCATGGCTCGCCGTCCCGCGCTCACGTACGGGGTTCTGTTGCTGTTCGTCATGGGACTCGGGCTGCGCGCCTGGGCGAACGTCGGGTGATCGAGGTTCACCCTCCGGTGGGCCTCGTCGTGCGGTGCCCCTGCGACCAGCGCCACTAGTCTCGCTCTGAAACCATGAAGGGGGCACCGATGCTGGCCGGGAAGAAGCTGCTCATCACGGGCGTGCTGACCGACGACTCGATCGCGTTCCATACCGCTCGGGTGGCCCAGGAGCTCGGGGCGTCGGTAGTGCTGACGGGCTTCGGACGTGGGATGTCGTTGACGACGCGATCCGCAAAACGGCTTCCCGTCGCAGCCGACGTGCTCGAACTCGACATCAACGACGAGGCCCACATGGATGCTCTGGTGGCGGACCTCGATCGTCGGTGGGGCAAACTCGACGGCGCCCTCCATGCCATCGCTTTCGCTCCGAACGATGCGCTCGGCGGAAACTTCCTCGAAACGCCTGCCGCGTCGGCGAGCACGGCGTTCCTGACCTCTGCGTTCTCCTACAAGACCCTGGCCGTTGGGCTCCGTCCCTTGCTCACGAAGGCGGGTGGCGGTGGGCTCGTCGGCCTCGATTTCGACAACTCGCTTGCATGGCCGGCGTACGACTGGATGGGCGTCTCGAAGTCTGCACTCCAGTCGGTGAATCGTTACCTCGCCCGGTACCTGGGAGCCGACCAGATACGCGTGAACCTCGTCTCGGCCGGTCCGCTCGGAACTGTTGCAGCGAAGTCCATTCCGGGGTTCACGCAGTTCGAGAACCTCTGGCAGGTCCGGGCTCCGCTGGGATGGGAGCCACGCGATCCGGAACCTGTGGCGAACATGGCGTGTTTCCTCCTCTCGGACTACGCACGTGCGACAACCGGTGAGGTCGTCCACGTCGACGGAGGGTTCCATGCCGTGGCGGCAGGGGACACCGAGGGATACATCGCGCCCTCGACCGAGGATCGAGCCGGGTCATAGACCTCAGGCGCTCGGGATTGCGACCGTGAAGGTCGCTCCGCCCCCGACCGTCGGCTCGAACCACACCCGACCGTCCATCGCCTCGACGAGGCCCCTCACGATCGACAAGCCCAGTCCCGCGCCTCCCTTCGAGCGCGTCGCGTGCGGCTGGAGCTGGGTGAATCGTTCGAACATCCGATCGTGCTGCTCGTACGGGATCCCGGGACCGTGATCGACGATCGAGATGTGTACCTCGCCGGCGCTGACCGCTGTCACGAGCTCGATCGGGGTGTCGCCGCCATACTTGATCGCGTTGTCGACGAGGTTCGTGATGACTCGAGTGAGGTGGTCCGGATCTGCGACGACACGGTCGATCCCCGGTGTCGGCTGGTAGTCGATGGCGTCTCCTCCGGGCAACGTGCCGAGAAGGTCTGCGATGTACGGACCGAGGTCGATCGTCTCGGGCCGGACGGGAAGCGAGTCCGCCTCGATGCGAGACATCACGAGGAGGTCCTCGATCAATGTCTTCAGTCGGTTCGACTGCTTCGACGCCATGTCGACGAGTTGCCGTGCGCGTGGATCCTCTGGCATCAGTTCGGGTCTCTGGAGCGTTGCGAGGGCGCCGATGATGCTGGTGAGGGGGGTCCGGAGCTCATGGGAGACGACCGACACGAAATCGGTCTTGAGCTCGGCGAGTTCGGCCATCCGCTCCCCGGTGGACCGTGCGCGCTCATAGCGAGCCATCTGGTTCATCACCAGGGCGGCGGGTGCGGCGACGGACTGGAGGGTGTCGATGTCCATTTCGGTGAAGGCTTCTGCCTTGTCGGCGACCAGGAGCACACCGATCGTCCGATTCTCGATCCTCATCGCCACCGCCGCCACGCGATCGGCCTGGAGCTCGGCGATCAGGCGATCGACTTCCGGAGCCGTCGCCGTGTCGTTGACGAGCACGGGGTCGCCTCCCATGAAGACACGGGGCCCGATACCGGGCTCGTCGAGGCTGAGCGTCAACGGATCGGCCGGCACGGTGTGTCCTGCCGCCCAGATCGGTGACATGAGGTCGAGGTGCTCCGTCTCGGGATCGTAGAGGAGCACCAGACCGACGCGCGCGCTGACGGACTGCGCGACGCGACCTACGAGTTCGGGAAGCACTTCGTCGAGCTTGGATCCGGCTCCGATCGTTCGGGACACGTCGTAGAGCTGGCTCATCTCGCGCTCGCGACGTGTCAGCACGGCCTCTCGTTCGACCATCTCGGCGTAGGCGGAAGCCGTCTGCTCGAGCTGGGTCCTGATGCCGACCGACAGCAGGAGGACAAAGACCAGGGATCCGGCGAAGGCAAGGAGGGTCATGCCGTCCAACTGCCCGAGACCGGATTCCTCGTACACCGAGAAGCCGTACAGCAGGGCCGATGCGAGTCCGACGGTGAGCAGGATGCCGTTCGGGAGCAGGGTCGCCGCGGCGAAGAACGTCACGAGGAGGAACCCGACCGCCGATGGCGCGGCATCCCCTGTGACCCCGAGGATGGCCACGGCGATAAGGAGGCCCACCACCCAGGCCAGGAGCACCCAGTCACCGATTCCCGAAGCGAGCATCGTGCGCCACGGAGCGACCGACAAGATGACGAGGGCGATCAGAAAGCCACCGAGGAGGATGGAGAGTGACATGACGGTCAGGTCGGTCGACGTCACGGTCCACACGGCGACACCGATGAAGCCGAACCACGAGACGATCAGTCCGGTGACGATCACACGGATGCGGTACTCGATGATCGGATTGGTGCGTTCCACGGCCGCTGATAACCTCGGTGCAGATCGGGTCACACGGTAACCTCGCTGCATGTCGCGTGTGCTTCTTCTCTTCGGCGGCCGCTCGGCGGAGCATGAGGTCTCGTGCGCGTCCGCGGTGTCCATCCACGATGCGCTCATCGCGTCGGGTCATCGCGTCATCCCGGTCGGTATCGACCGGTCCGGCTCATGGTTCCTGGCGGACCCATCCGTTCGTCCGTTCCGTGCCCAGGGCAGGGTTGTTTCGATGGGCGTTCCCGGAGGTCATCTCTTCGTGGGCGCCGACGACATCGGCTTCGACGTCGCGTTCCCGGTGCTCCACGGTCCACAAGGTGAGGACGGCACCGTCCAGGGCCTGTTCGAGACATGCGGAGTTCCCTACGTGGGATGCGGGGTGCTCGGGAGTGCCCTCGCCATGGACAAGGACCTCACGAAACAGCTGGTCTCGACATCGGGGATCCAGACGGCTCGTTGGCGCACGATCCGGCGCGACGCTTGGGAGAACGACGCCGAACGGGCCCTCGAGGAGTCGGTTCGCTCGTTGCGGTTGCCGGTCTTCGTCAAACCGTCGGCGCAGGGCTCATCGGTCGGGATCACGCGCGTCACCTCCGAGGACGGCCTCAAGGATGCGGTCACGAACGCGTTCCGCTACGACACCAAGGTCGTGGTCGAACAGGAGATCGAGGGCCGCGAGATAGAGGTCGCCGTTCTCGACGGGCCCCGCGCATCGGTACCCGGTGAGGTGGTCGTGGCATCCGGGTGGTACACGTACGACGCGAAGTACGCAGACGACACTTCGAGGTTCGAAGCCCCTGCGGACCTTCCGGTTGAGGACGCCGAAAAGGTGCGGAGGCTCGCGGAGCGAGTGTTCGACCTGCTGGGCCTCGACGGCCTGGCCCGCATCGACTTCTTCTACGAACCCGATTCGAGGGAGATCTGGTTCAACGAGGCGAACACGATGCCAGGATTCACGTCGATCAGCGGGTTCCCGAAGATGTGGGCAGCTTCAGGTGTGTCCTATCCGGACCTGTGCAACGGCCTCGTCGAGGCCGCGGCCGAGCGCCACACCCGGCGGGCCGACCTGTCGGTTCGTCAGGACTAGAGCCGGACGACCGGACAGGTCAGGGTGCGAACGATGCCGGGAACCGGTTGGATCAGGGTCACGACGAGGTGGCCGAGCGCGTCGACATCGGCTGCCTCTGCGGCAACGATCACGTCATAGGGCCCTGTCACGGCTTCGGCCGATTTCACCCCGTCGATCTGGCCGATGGCGCGAGAGACCTCAGACGCCTTCCCACTATCTGTCTGGATGAGCACGAATGCTTGAACCATGGGTCAACGCTACCAGCAGCGCGAACGTTGGGAGCGAGGAGAACGCGAACGCGAGGTCAGTAGCCGTCGCTGCCGAAGCGCAGGTTGGTCGCGGTTGCGTCGTCGCCCTGGCCCACCTGGTCGAAACGGACGCGCTGACCCTGGCGGAGGAAGCGGAACATGGAGCCGTCGAGGCTCCCTGGACGGAGCATCACCTCGGATCGGTCGTCATCTCTGACGATGATGCCGATGCCGGTCGCATCGTCATATGCCTTGATGACGCCCTGCATCAGACCTTTTCGACCTTGCCGGCCTTGATGCACGAGGTGCACACGCGGGCGCGGCGTGAATTGCTGCCGTATCGGACTCGGATCTTCTGGATGTTGGGGCGCCAGGTCTTGGACGATCGCTTGTGCGAGAAGCTGACCTGCTTGCCGGTCCACGGCTCCTTGCCGCAGACTTCACATCTGTATGCCATGTGCGGGAGACCTCCTGAGGCAGCCATGCAGACTACCAGTCGGGTGCCCGTATTCGGCACGAGTCGGCGCGTTTGCGCGCCATCGCGACCAACATCGGGTCCATGACCTCATCGAACTCGGGCAACGAGCGAACCCTCGTGTACCTCGCCGCGCTGCCTGTGGACATGGTCAAGGGTATCGGGCCCAAGAATCTCAAGAAGCTCTCGACCCACGGGATCCGGTCCGTTGCCGACCTCCTGCTGACACCGCCGCGGCGTTACCTCGATCGCAGTCAGCTGTTCGACATCGCATCGGCGCCGATCGGAGAGGAGGTCACGATCGGTGGCGTTGTCAAGGCGTTCTCCAAACGGCGGATCTCGCGAGGTCGCACGATGGTCGAAGCGAAGGTGTCCGACGGGACGAGGACCGTGCGAGTCGTGTGGTTCAACCCGTACATCAAACTCGACGAGGGTGAGGAGGTCGCCCTGTCCGGCACGCTCGAGACGTTCGGTACGTCACTCCAGATGAAGGGCCCCGACGTGGACAGGCTCTCGCGCGAGCCGGCACTCACCACCGGTCGGGTCGTTCCCGTCTATTCGACGATCTCGGGGATCAATGCGGCCACCCTCCGCTCGTCGATCGACAACGCGGTCCGTCGGGCGATTCCTGTGCATGATGTGCTCGACGAGGCGACCCTCGATGCGTACGACCTCGTCGACCGGTCGTTCGCCATCGAGAAGATCCACTTTCCCGAGGCCCTCTCGGACGTCGGTCCTGCGAAGCGACGCCTCGTGTTCGATGAGTTCTTGCGTATCCAGATGGCCCTGCGGGTTCGCGCACACGACGAGTTCGAGACCCAGGTCGGAGTTTCGAACTCGGTTCGTGGACCCCTGCTCGAGCGGTACATCGGTTCGCTTCCCTTCGAGTTGACGCCCGACCAGGAGAGGGCGCTCTCGGAGATCCTCGATGACATGGAGGCAGGGACGCCGCTCCATCGTCTGCTCCAGGGCGAGGTCGGATCCGGCAAGACGGTCGTGGTCATCGCTGCGTTGCTGACCTCCGTCGAGAGTGGGCACCAGGCGGCATTCATGGCACCGACCGAGGTCCTTGCCACCCAGCACTACCTCGGCACGATCCGTTCGCTCACCGAGGCCGGGATGGCTCCCGTTGCCGAAGCGGATCACCGCACGGGTACTGCCTCGCTGTTCGGATCAGAGCCGCCCGCCACTCGACCGGTGCGGGTTGCGCTCTTCACGTCGGGCCGCGTGCTGGTGAACTTCTCCCGTTCCGACGTCACCCGGGCCAGGGCGCTCGAGTGGCTCGCCGATGGCACCATCGACATCGCGTTCGGAACACATGCCCTGATCCAGCCAGACGTGAGCTTCCACTCCCTCGGGATCACGGTCGTCGACGAGCAGCACCGGTTCGGCGTCGAGCAGCGCGTGCACCTGCGTGACAGCGATCGCAGGGACGGTGTTCCTGACCTCCTGCTCATGACGGCGACGCCGATCCCGCGAACCTTCGTCATGGCCCTCTACGGCGACCTCGAGGTCTCGACCATCGTCACGATGCCTCCCGGCCGGACCGAACTCGAGACCGACGCGATCGTCGCTGACGCCGGGGCCGACACCGTCGTCGACTCGCAGATCCGCTCCGTGGTGGCATCCAGCAACCAGGTGTTCGTCGTGTGTCCCCTCGTCGAACCGTCCGACAAGATCGACGCGCGGTCGGCGACCGAGGAGTACCTCCGGGTGGCCGGATCGCTCCCGGATCTCCGGGTCGGGCTCCTCCACGGTCAGATGGCCTCGTCCGACAAGGCGGAAGTCATGGAGGACTTCCGCACCGGAGCGCTCGACGTTCTGGTCGCAACGACCGTGATCGAGGTCGGCATCGACGTCCCGAACGCAACCCTCATCGTCGTGTGGAACGCGGAGCGATTCGGCCTCAGCCAGCTCCACCAGCTTCGCGGGCGTGTCGGGCGCGGCTCGGACCCCGGCCGTTGCCTCCTCGTCGTCGACGTGTCGACACCTGACGCACAGCGCAGGGTCGACGCGATGGTTGCCACCACCGACGGGTTCGAGCTCGCCAGGGTGGATCTCGCGATCCGTGGTCATGGGACGATCTTCGGGTCGTCCCAATCGGGGGCAGGCGATCTCCGATTCGGGGATCTCCTCCGTGACGGCGACCTCGTGCTCGCTGCATCGGAGTGCGCCACGAAGGCCGTGGCGGAGGACCGTTCGAGTCGGCTCGTCCTCGAGGTACTCGAGGAGTTCCGTATCTTCATCGGTGAGTCCGATGAGTGGTTGGGGAAGAGCTGAGATGCGAATCATCGCCGGAAGGGCCAAGGGTCGGACGATCACAGCTCCTCCAACGGGAACGCGGCCGATGACGGGTCGCGTCCGCGAGTCGCTGTTCTCGATCATCGCCGGCCACCTCGTTGACGCCGACGTGCTCGACCTGTACGCGGGCTCCGGAGGGCTCGGACTCGAAGCACTCAGTAGGGGAGCGAGGTCTGCAGTGTTCGTCGAGCGTTCCAGCCGGGCATCGCGTGTCATCGCGGAGAACGTCGATGCCGTCGGGCTCGGGGGGACCGTCCATCAGGGGTCCGCATATGACGTGGTGGGCAGGCTCAGGGGGAGGTTCGACGTGGTGTTCGTCGACCCTCCGTACCGGGATTCCGACGAAAGCGTCGAACACGTGCTCGGGCGTCTGGACGCCCTCCTCGCCGATGCCGGCATCGTCATCGTCCATCGGCAGGCATCGAGCGCCCTCGCGCCGCCCGAATTCCTCACTTGTGTCGATGAGCGGCGGTACGGTGATGCCGTGGTGAGCATCTTCGAGAGGCCGTCATCGTGATCATCTCCCTGGTTCCCGGCAGTTTCGACCCGCCGACCAAGGGTCATCTCGACGTGATCGAGCGGTGTACTGGCATCTTCGATAGGGTCGTCGTGGGGGTCGTGCACAATCCATCGAAGTCGGCGCTGTTCACCGCAGAGGAAAGAGTCGACCTCCTCACGAGATGCTGCGCAGAGTGGACGAACGTGCACGTCGAATCCTTCGAGGGACTCCTCGTGGACTTCGCGAAGCGGATCGGCGCCAAGACGGTCATCAAGGGACTCCGAGCGGTCACGGACTTCGACTACGAGATCCAGATGTCGCAGATGAATCGGCATCTCTCGAGCGATGTCGTCTCCCTGTTCGTTGCCACCAAGCCGGAGTACGGTTACCTGTCGTCGTCGCTCGTCAAGGAAGTTGCCAGGCTCGGCGGTTCGGTGGAGGACCTCGTACCCCCCATCGTCTCGGATGCACTCAAGGAGCGCCTCGGATGATCGATCAACCAGAAGCCAATCGGCCCTCACCTCCCGTACCGGGAGCGCTCGCTGAGCTCCTCGAGGACCTCATCACCGAGATCGAGCACGCTCGGGCCGTCCCGCTGTCGAGCAACGTGATGATCAACCAGGAGGAGATGCTCGACCGGCTCCACCACGCGGCGGAACAACTCCCCGAGGAGCTCCGAGCCGCGCGGTGGATGGTCCGTGAGCGCGAGACGTACATCGCGAAGACGAACGAACGTGCTCGAGAGGTCGTTGCGAATGCCAAGGCAGAGTCGGAACGTCTCGTGTCTGACAACTACATCGTCCAGGAGGCCGTCGAGGAGGCCAACACCCTGATTCGCAATGCCGAGAACGAGGCCCGCAGGATCAGGCTCGAGGCCGAGGACTATGCAGAGCGACACCTCTCCGAGGCCGAGACGATCCTCGGGGAGCTCTACCGCTATGTGACCGAGGCCCGAGCCGAGCTCCACACCGCGCTCCCTCCGGCACCCGACGTCCCGGGAGTCTGAGCCGGTTGGGCTCCGAGACCTCCGCGCTACCGTTTCCCCATGAGCCGAAGCCCCTTCCTCGTGAACGTGTCCGACCTCCTCAGCCGGAACGTGTCCTCGCGGCCCGAGGTGATCGAGGCATCCGTCGACTGGTCGGTCGATCTCATCGGCGTCGAGCCGGACCCCCCGCTGCGCGCAGACCTCGTGCTCCATCCCGTGTCGGGTGGTATCGCCGTGACGGGATCGGTTTCGTTCACCTCGCACGAGGCATGTGTGCGTTGCCTTGCAACGTCCACCACCGAGCGCGTGGTCACGGTGGGTGCCCTATTCGATCGATCCGGTGACGAGGAGAGCTATCCGCTCCAGGGTCACGAGATCGATGTGGAGCAGATGCTTCGTGACGAGGTCATCCTGTCCCTCCCCATCGCCCACACCTGCGGTGACCAGTGCCCCGGACTTGTGACTAGCGCAGGATCGGACTTGAATACAGGCTCCTCGGGTGACGAGGGCGATACGCGTTCGCCCTTTGCCGTCCTCAAGGACCTCCTCGACCTCGAGGACTGAACGGAAGAGGTTTCCACCATGGCTGTTCCCAAGAAGAAGATGTCGCGGTCACGGACCAGGCGACGCAAGGCGCAGTGGAAGATCGCTCGTCCGACCGTGGCCCGGTGTTCACGGTGCAACGCGCCCCATGTTCCCCATCGCGCGTGTACGACCTGCGGTACCTACAACGGGCGCGACGTCATCGAAGCCTCGTAGCCGAACATGGCCATGATCGCCGTCGATGCGATGGGTGGTGACAGCGCTCCTCACGAGATCGTCGAAGGCGCACTGATGGCCCATGCCGACGGCGCTCCCGTGCTGCTCGTCGGCGATGTGGCCGTCATCGACGACATCATCGACGGACGGGCGGACATCCCCCTCGTGGCCGCCTCTCAGGTCATCGACTTCCACGACGACCCTGCGCACGCGCTCAGGGAGAAGAAGGATGCCTCGATCGCCGTCGCGGCGCGTCTGGTGAGCGATGGTGGCGCCGATGCGGTCGTGTCGGCAGGGAGCACGGGTGCCGCGATGGCGGCGGCCACGTTCCTGATCGGACGCCTTCCCGGCGTGTCGAGACCGGGAATCGCCAGCATCTTCCCGACGGGTCATGTCGTCCTCGACGTCGGCGCGAACCTCGAGTGCCGACCAGAGCACCTCCTCCAGTTCGCCGTCATGGGTTCGGCGCTCGCGGAGGTCTACGGACACGTCGATCGTCCGAGGGTCGGGCTGTTGAACATCGGGGAGGAGCCGTCGAAGGGTCGAGACGTCGAACGCGCCGCCCATCACCTGCTCGCGGCGAGTCCGGCGATCAACTTCGTGGGGAACGTCGAGGGGCGTGACATCGCGACCGATACCGCCAACGTGATCGTCACGGACGGCTTCACCGGCAATGTCCTCCTCAAGACGAGTGAGGGCTCCGGCAAGGCAATACAGCGGATGATCCTCGAGACGCTCTCGCGCCCGGAGTATGCCGATCTCCTCTCGGGCCTGATGCCGGCGTTCATGGAACTCCGCGAGCGGCTCAGCCCAGAGAGCGTCGGGGGCGCCCACCTCGTGGGAACGAAGGGCGTCGTCGTCATCGCCCACGGGTCGTCGTCGAGGGTCGCCGTGTCGAACGCCATCCGCATCGCCCGAGAAGGTGTCGAGCAGGGACTCGTCGAACGAGTCGGATCAGGCATCGCCGCGGCGATGGCCGAGTGACGTCGATGACGTCGCGCGAGACCATCGACGCGATCGAAACGGCGATCGGCTACCGATTCGTCGAGGCGAGCCGCGTCGAGGAGGCTCTGACCCACGCCTCGTACGCTGCCGAGCATTCCAATGCCACGTCCTACGAACGGCTCGAGTTCCTCGGAGACGCCGTCGTGGAACTCATCACGACCCAGATGATCTATGAGGCCCTCCCCGGCGAGCCGGAGGGGTCGATGACCAAGGTGCGCGCGTCCATCGTCGACGAGTCCACGCTCGCCTCGATCGCCCGTGAGTGGGGTGTCGGAGAGATCATGCGCCTCGGCATCGGGGAGGAGCGCTCCGGCGGCAGGTACCGGGCCTCGATCCTCTCGGATGTGTGCGAGTCGCTGATCGCCGCGGTGTTCCTCGATGGAGGTTTCGCGGCAGCCGATCGGCTCGTCCGTTCGACCTGGGGATCGGTCCTCGCAGAGCGGATCGCACAACCCGATGTCAGCGATGCGCGATCGAGGCTCCAGGAGCTCCTCGCCGTCACGGGACGTGTCGTCGAGTTCCACTACGACCGGAGCGGGCCGGACCACGCTGCCGTGTACACGGCAGCTGCGGTGGTCGACGACACGACCGTCGGTGAGGGAACCGGTGGATCCAAGAAGGCGGCCGCGATCGCCGCCGCAACGAACGCCCTCGATCGCGGCGTGTGATCTCCACCGCCGCGCATCGACGGTTTGGGTTACACACCTGTAATTCGCTCTGGTAACCTTCCGAGCCGTGAAACTCAAACACCTCACCCTTCGCGGGTTCAAATCGTTCGCGGATCGAACGCGACTCGACTTCGCCTCTGGCGTGAACGTCGTCGTCGGACCGAACGGCTCGGGGAAGTCCAACATCCTCGATGCGATCGCGTGGGTCATGGGAACCCAGGCAACCCGGTCGCTCCGGACGGAGAAGATGGAGGACGTCGTGTTCGCCGGTACGGCGACCCGTCCTGCACTGCCGCGCGCCGAGGTGCAGCTGAGTTTCCTGAACGACGACGGGGCGAGTGCCCTCGACCTCGCCGAGATCACCATCACGAGGAGGCTCTTCCGAGACGGGACGAGCGAGTACGAGATGAACGGTGTGCCCTGTCGCCTCCTCGACATCCAGGACCTGCTCTCGGACGGTGGCATCGGCAGGAACCAGCACGTCCTGGTCGGGCAGGGCCAGATCGGAGACATCCTCAACGCCCGGCCCGAGGAACACCGCTCCGTCATCGAGGAGGCCGCGGGCGTGATGAAGCACCGCAGCCGCCGCGACCGCGCCGTACGGCGCCTCGAGCGGACCGATCACGACACGGAACGGCTCAACGACATCCTTTCGGAGAAACGCCGCGCCCTGCGACCCCTCAAGAGGCAGGCGAGCGCAGCGGCACGCCATGACGCAGTGAGGAACGAGGTCCATGCGCTGCGCCTGTTCCTCGGGGGTGAGGAGATCCGGCGCATTCGTGGACGGCTCTCGAATGCTGCCCTCGAGCGGGAGTCCGCGCTCGAGGCGCGCACCGATGCCGATGCCCGACTCGCGGCCCTCAAAGGCACCCTCGATGTCCTCAGGGCCGAATCCGGCGAGGTGGGAGCCCTGCTGTCGCGTGACACGGCGGCGGCGGCACGCCTTGAAACCGTACGGGAGCGTCTCACCAAGATCGGTTCGGTGGCACGTGAGCGCCGCAGGTCGCTCGAGGAGCGCATCGACGGAGCCGGCGAGCGCAGGGAGGATCTCGTCGTCGAGGAGGCCGACCTCATCGAGGCGATCGCACGAACGACCGACGACGAGGTCGCAGCCTCCGACGAGACGGAGCGTCGCGAGACGGCGCTGCGAGCCCTCGAGGATGAGGAGCGGTCCCTCGCCGAGCAGATCAAACTCCCGGCCGAGGGGGTCATAGCAAGCCTCCGGGGAGACCTCCGTGCGCTCGAGACGGCGACCGAGCGTGACGCAGCCGAGCGGAGCCGGGTGCTGGCTCGTATGGCCCTCGTCGACGCACGCATCGAAGACGAGAGCGTCGAACTCGAGCGCTTGAACCAGGCGATCCTTCGCCTCGACGAGGCAACGGCGCCGCTTCAGGATGCCTACACCTCGGTGACCGGCGAGCGGGTGGAGGCGCAGTCGGCCTGGGAGCACCAGACAGAGGCGACCGCGGAACGGCGAATCATCGTTGCGGGAGCACGCGCGCGCGTCGAGGCATTGGAAGGTGCACTCGACGGACTCGTCGACGAGCGTGCGCGCGAAATCACCGAGGACGCCGATGGAGTGATCGGCGCACTCGTGGCGGCACTCGACGTACCTGCAGACATCGCCCCTGCGGTGGACGCAGCCCTCGGCGTGTGGAGGGCCGCCTACCTCGTCCGAACCGTCGATGACGTCGATGCCGCGACCAGCGCGGTCAAGGGAGCGGGGACAGGCGGCGTATCGCTCGTCGTCGGGTCCCGAAGTGTCCACGATGCCAGCGAGGCCGCCCGAACACTCGGCCTCGACATGCTCATCGATCGGCTCGGGCCAAATGCCGACCGGGCGCTCGCAGCTGCATACCTCGGCGACTGCGTGCTCGTCGAGGGCTGGAAGACCGGCCGTGGCGTCGTTGCACGCCATCCATTCGTCACCGCCGTGACCCCCGAGGGCGATGTCATCACCGCTGACGGGATCCTCGTGTCCCAGCCCGACGGCGCCGGCCCCGCAGCATTGGAGGCCGCACGGGTCGACGTCGAGATCGCCGAGCGCGAAGTGCAACGGGCCACGAGCCTGCTCACATCGGCACAGAGGGCATTCGACTCGGCACGACAGCGCGAACGTGAATCGCTCGAGAGGCTCGAGGCAACAGAGGCCGAGCTTGCCGGCTACACCGAGGCCCTCGCGATGACGGAGCGAGCACGCAGTGCCTCCCGGGAGGAGCGCGAGAGACTCACGGTCCGCCTCGGCGCGATCGACGAGGCGGAACTGGCTCGCCGAAAGCGGATGGATGCGCTCCGTGAGAGGGTGGCGGAGTTCGAGGGTGAGGAAGCCGCACGTCAGGCAGCCTGGGAGACACTGAACGATCGGAGGGCGGAGGTGGCGCGCCAGAGAGACGTCGCCCGCCGATCCCTCGAGGATGCCGCAGGCAGGAGGGCCTCACTCGCCGAGCGACGGCGACTCAGCGAGCAACGACTCGCCGTCGTGGCAAACGAGCTCACCCAACTCGTGCTCATCCCGGACTCGGCGGAGCGGCTCCACGCGCTCGGGCAGATCGAAGCTGCTGCAGAACGAACGAGCACCCTCGTCGCGGGTCACATCGAGACCCTTCGAACCCGTCAGCGCGACCTTCGCGAACGGGAAGGTTCCGCCCATACCGATCTGGAGGCGGCTGAGGCCCTGCGGGACCAGCTCGATACGGAGCGCCGAACCGCATCAGACGCACTCAACGACCTCGAGGTCGAACTTGCAGAGCTCCGTGTCAGGCTGGAGGCGACGACCGAGGCCATTCGACGCGACGCCGATGCCACAGAGGAACAGGCACTCGTCGCACCCGAACCCGATGTCGAGAAGGGTGCGACCATCGAGGAACGGTTGGCATCCCTCGAAGCCGACCTGCGGCGTATGGGTCCGATCAACCCCCTTGCTGCGGCCGAGTTCGAGGAGCTCGCCGCCGATGTCGCAGAGCTCGAGGGGCAGCTGCGCGATCTCGAGACCGCGAGGAACGACCTCCGGGCGGTGATCTCGGCACTCGACGAGAAGATGGAGGTGCTCTTCCACGAGGCGTTCGAGGAGATCCAATCGCTCTACCAGGAGAACTTCGCGCTCGTGTTCCCCGGAGGCACGGGCCGACTGCGCCTGTCGGATCCGTCCGATCCCATGGGCACAGGTGTCCTCGTCGAGGCACAACCCGCAGGGAAGAAGGTCGGGAGGCTCTCCCTGCTCTCGGGTGGAGAGCGTTCGCTCGCTGCCCTGGCGTTCCTCTTTGCCGTCTTCCGTGCCCGGCCGAGCCCGTTCTATGTCCTCGATGAGGTCGAGGCGGCTCTCGATGACGCCAACCTGCACCGGTTCCTGAGACTCGTCGACACGCTTCGGCGTGAGACACAGCTCGTGATCATCACTCACCAGCAGCAGACGATGGAGGCAGCGGATGTCCTCTACGGTGTCACCATGGAGCCCGGGGAGTCATCGAAGGTGCTCTCCAAGCGCATGAGCTCGGTTAGCGTCTAGGGAAGGTTCCCGGTCCCGGAGGTCACCTCGTGGACATTCTCGTCGTGGCGACCGTCGCCATCGTCGTACTCGTTGTCATCATCGGTGTCGTCCTCGTGGCGCGGCGCAGTGGATCCGACACGCTCACGGCAGAGCCGACCCCGGCGAGGCCCGTCACGGGCGTGGTCGATCGCTCCCTTGCCGGGCGCCTCTCGCGTTCCCGTTCCGCCCTCACGACCGCCCTCGGTGGCGTGTTTGCGTCCTCCGACGTCTCGGACGACACGTGGAACGACATCGAGGAGGCGTTGATCGCCGCTGATGTCGGACCGAGAGCGGCAGAACAGATCGTGTCGGGCGTTCGAGCGCGAGGCCCTTCATCGGGTATCGAAGCGAGGTCTGCACTCGAGGCGGAGCTTGCGACGATCCTTGCGAGGACGGACCGAAGCCTGTCCGTCGATTCCCACCCCGCCGTGATCGTCGTGGTGGGCGTGAACGGCACGGGAAAGACGACGAGCATCGCGAAGGTCGCAAAGCACCTCGTCGACGATGGACGCTCCGTCGTCCTCGGGGCCGCGGACACCTACCGAGCGGCCGCCGACACCCAGTTGCGAACCTGGGGGGATCGTGTCGGCGTGCCCGTGGTGTCAGGGGGTGCGGGCGCAGATCCAGCATCGGTCGCGTTCGAGGCGTATCGACGTGCTGTCGACGACGATGCCGATGTCGTGATCATCGACACCGCCGGGAGGCTCCATTCGCAGGCGAACCTCATGGACGAGCTCGCAAAGGTCGTCCGAGTCCTCGGGCGAGAAGCAGGTCACATCGACGAGGTGTTGCTCGTCCTCGACGGCACCGTCGGCCAGAACGGCATCGCCCAAGCCGCCGCATTCACCACGGCCGTGGGCGTCACCGGGGTGATCCTCACGAAGCTCGACGGCACGGCACGTGGGGGCGTTGCCGTGGCGATCGAGCAGCAGCTCGACGTACCTGTCAAGCTCATCGGGCTCGGCGAGGGCATGGACGACCTGATACCGTTCGACGCTCAGGACTTCGCACATGCACTGGTGGCCGAATGACGTATACCGATCATGAGCTCGTCGAACTCGCCGCAGGCGCTGCGACGGGTTCCTACTCCCCGTACTCCGGTTTCCGTGTCGGCGCTGCGATCGTCACCGACGCCGGCACCGTCGTGACCGGGGCGAACATCGAGAATGCCGCCTACGGGGTGACCGTGTGCGCCGAAACGAACGCGATCACGACCGCGGTCGCCGCGGGGGCCGAACGGATCACGACCGTCGCGGTCGCCTGCCTCGATGGTGACCTGTGCACGCCGTGCGGAGCATGTCGGCAGGTCATGAGGGAGTTCGGCGTCGAACGGGTGATCATGCGCGGACGTGACGGCACGGCGTTCGAGATGACCCTCGACGAGTTGCTGCCCGCTTCCTTTGGTCCCGAGGCCCTCGACGGCTGATCGGTCAGCCGCTCGAGCGGAGTGCCTCGATCAGCTTCGGTACGACCGAGTGCAGGTCACCGACGACCCCGAGATCGGCGATCGAGAAGATCGGCGCGTCGGGATCCTTGTTGATGGCGATGATGGTCGAGGCGCCCTTCATCCCCACGACGTGCTGCATCGCCCCGGAAACCCCGCACGCGATGTAGACGTTCGGCTTCACGGTCTTTCCCGTCTGGCCGATCTGGTACGAGTAGGGCACCCATCCGGCATCCACGACGGCACGCGTTCCTCCTACGGCTCCGCCGAGGAGCCCGGCGAGCTCCGCCATCATGTCGAACTTCTCCGGTGAGCCCAATCCGCGCCCTCCCGTGACGACGACACGCGCCGAGCCGAGGTCAGGACCCTCGGACACCTCGACGTGGCGCTCGGTGACGGTGGCCGCTCCCGAGTGGCCCGTTTCGGGCACCGGTACGCTCGTCACCGTCGGCGTCGATCCCCCTGCGGGTTCCGCGGTGAATGCCTTCGGCCGGGTGAGGACGATGGCCGGTGAGCCATCCGTTGCTCGTGTCGTCACGCTGCGGGTCCCGCCGAGGATCTCCGACGTCGCCGTGACCCCATCGGCGACCGAGACATCCAGGGCGTTCGAGATCACCGGCTTGCCGATGCGCGCCGCGAGGCGTCCCGCGACATCGCGTTCCGTCGTGCTCATCCCGAGCAGGACGAGGTCGCCCCCGTGGCTCGAGATCAGCTCGGAAAGAGCGGCGGCCGCCGCGGCTGAGGGCAGGGCATCGCCGGTTTCGAGGTGGAAAACCGACACAACGCCATGGTCACCGAGTTCTGCGAATGCGGCATCGGAGCCGGCTCCGAGATACAACGCGTGCACCTCACCGAACGTCCGAGCCTTCGAGGCGAGCTCGAGCGTGCTGGCTGATACCGCCCCTTCCAATTCCTCTGCAACGATCCATGTAGCCATCAGATCACCTTCGTTTCACGGAGGACGGCCACGATCCGCTCGTGGGCCGTACCGTCGTCCTCGACGATCTCGCCGGCCTCGCGTGAGGCCACGGGTGCGACGCTGACGATCTTCTGGTCGTTCGCGAGCTCGACGCCGAGGTCGGCGACGCTCAGCATGTCGATCGGCTTGGACTTCGCCTGCATGATTCCCTTGAAGGTCGGATATCGCGGCTCGACTGCGCCAGCCGTCACGGCGAGGAGCGCCGGGAGGGGTGCCGAGACGACGTCGTAGCCCGCAGCGGTCTGGCGCTCGATCGTCGCGGTGCCATCGGCCACCTCGACCTTCCTGGCGAACGTGAGGCACGGCATGTCGAGGAGCTCGGACATCATCTGGGGTACGACCCCTGTGTATCCGTCCGTCGATTCGCTGCCGGCGATCACGAGGTCCGCGCCGTCACGGGCGATCGCTGCACTGAGCACGCGTGCCGTCGTCAGGGCATCGGAACCCTTGAGTGTGGAGTCGTCGATGAGGATGGCCCTGTCCGCGCCCATTGCCAATGCCTGCCGGATGCCCTGGAGAGAACCCGAGGGTGACATCGACACGAGCGTGACGGTGCCCTCGTGTGCCTCGGCGAGCTGGAGGGCCACCTCGATGCCGTACCGGTCGGTGTCGTCGAGGACCTGGTCCTCAGGTCTGATGACCCAATGGTTCTCGCCGTCGAGTTCGTACGGCGTCGCAGGGTCGGGGATCTGTTTCACACAGACCGCGATGTTCATGGGCGCTGCGCTCCTTCGTCGGACGGTGGCGACAGTCTACGGACTTTGAGCGACTGCTCAAAAACCCGCCGGCTCAGTCGGCGATGAGCGTCGGGAGGAACGCATCCACGACATCGGCGAAGACGGTCTGTGCGCGCATGGCCGTCTCGGTGACCTCTGCGTGTGACAGCGGCGTCCTGGAGATGCCTGCGGCGAGGTTGGTGACGAGCGAGATGCCCGCCACCTCGGCCCCCATGTGACGAACGGCGATCGCCTCGGGCACGGTCGACATGCCGACGAGGTCGGCGCCGAGCCGCTTCGCCATCTGCACCTCGGCGGGGGTCTCATACGTGGGACCGGGAAACGCCGCGTACACCCCTTCATGAGCGGGGAGGCCGCGTTCGGTGAGGATGTCCCTGAGCCGGGAGCGCAGCGACTTCGTGTACACCTCGGTCATGTCGGGGAATCGGGGTCCCAGCCTGTCGTCGTTGGGTCCGGTGAGGGGATTGCGGCCCGACAGGTTGAGGTGGTCCGAGATCACGACGAGGTCACCGGGCGAGAAGGACTCGTTGACCCCTCCGGCTGCGTTCGTCAGGAGGACCCTCCGTGCGCCGGTTGCGACCGCGGTCCTGACCCCGAAGACGATGTCGTCCATGTCCCAACCCTCATAGCTGTGGACCCTTCCTGCGAACACCAGCAGCGCACGCCCCTCGATCGGCACGGAGAACAGTGATCCCGCATGCCCCGTGACCTGTGGAGTCGGGAATCCCGGGATGCCCTGGTAGGGGAGCTCGACCGCCCCCGGAAGGGAACGGGCGTAGGTGCTCAGCCCCGAGCCGAGCACCACCGCCGCGTCATGGCGGTCCCGTTCGCTGCGAGCGGCGATGACCGCGGCGGCAGCCATGATGGTGTGGTAGCTCATGTGATCACATCCAGGACGAGGTCGGGCTGTTCCACTGGTTCATCGGCGATGACCCACGCATCCTGTAGGACACTGAGGGCGCTTTCGAGTTGGCCGGAATCGCGGTATCCGACGCGAGCGAGGATGGTGCCCTCCGTTACGTGCACACCGATCTTGGCCTCGATCTCGAGCCCGACGGCAGGGTCGATGTCGTCCCCCTTCGTTGCTCTCCCGGCGCCGAGCCTCACGGAGGCCTCGCCGATCGACAGTGCGTCGCAGCGGACCACGAACCCGTCGCGTTGAGCGGTGATGACATGCTCGCTCGGCGGTTGTGGCAGGCGTGTGGGGTCTTCTATTGCCCTCGGGTCGCCGCCCTGGCGTCGGACGAGCTCGACCATCACCTCCATGGCTGCGCCCGTCGATACGGCACTGGCCACCCTCGATCTGGCGGCTTCGCGATCGTCCTCACCCGCGAGCACGAGCATCTCGATGGCGAGGATCTCCGTCAGTGTGGTGCTGTCGTCGGGACCCTCACCGCGCAGGATCTCGACCGATTCCCTCACCTCGTTTGCGTTCCCCACAGCCCTTCCGAGCGGTTGGGACATGTCGGTGAGGAGGGCAGTCACCTGCGTGTCGTAGGAACGGCCGATTCCGATCATCGTGCGTGCGAGCGCTTCGGCGTGTGCTCTCGTCTTCATGAACGCTCCGCTTCCGACCTTCACGTCGAGCACGAGCCCGTCGAGGTCCTCCGCGAGCTTCTTGGACATGATGGACGACGATATGAGGTTCTTGCACGGCACCGTGCCCGATGCGTCCCTGAGGGCGTAGATGCGCCTGTCAGCGGGGACGAGGGACTCGGACTGGCCGGTCATCACGACGCCGATCTCATCGAGTTGGGCTGCGATTTCATCCGGGTCGACGGCGGTCGAGAATCCCGGGATCGACTCGAGCTTGTCGAGTGTTCCGCCGGTGTGGCCGAGACCGCGGCCCGACATCATGGGTACGGCGATACCGCATGCAGCGACGATCGGTGCAAGGGGGATCGAGATCTTGTCGCCTACCCCGCCCGTCGAGTGCTTGTCGATCTTCGGCTTCTTGACGCCCGACAGGTCGAGCTGATCACCGGATCGGAGCATCGCGTCCGTCCACGCGGCGAGCTCTGTGTCCTCCATGCCTTGGATGAGGATGGCCATCAGGAGCGAGGACATCTGGTAGTCGGGGATTTCATCGGCCGTGTACTGCTCGATGATCCACTCGATGGCGTCCGGGTCGAGGGCGGATCCGTCGCGCTTTTCACCGATGAGTTCGACCATCGAATAGGTCATCTCAGCGATCCCATCTGCACCCTGCCGCGTTCGATCGTGATGCCCTCGGCCCGCAGGTGCTGTGCGTGCTCGGCCTCGGCTCCGGGGACCAATCTCCCCGAAGCGGCAACGACACGCCACCATGGAAGTCCCGGTGTGGATGCCAGGAGGTTGCCGACGGCGCGAGCAGCTCCCGGATGCCCCGCTTCTGCAGCGATCTCGCCGTAGGTGCTCACGGAGCCGAATGGAATGTCCTGCACCATCGCGATCACGTTCTCCTCGAAATCGTCGTCGGGCATCAGAACGTACCAAACAGGCGATCGCCCATGTCGCCGAGGCCGGGGACGATGTAGAAGTCGTCGTTGAGTTCCCGGTCGTGGGCAGCGGTAACGATGCGGACGTCGGGATGATCGCTGTACATGCGTGCGACCCCCTCAGGCGCCGTCACGACACACAATGCGGTGATGTCGCGGGCTCCGGAGGACTTCACCTTGTCCACGGCCCACGACAGCGAACCTCCCGTGGCGAGCATCGGCTCGCAGATCAGGACGAAGGCGTCCGAGAGGTCGGGGAGCTTTGCGTAGTACTCCTGGGGCATTGCGGTCTCCTCGTTCCTTGCGACGCCGGCGAATCCCACCTTCACGTTCGGGATCGTCTCGAGGACGGCGTCGAGCATGCCGAGACCCGCCCGCAGAACCGGCACGGCCACGACGTTCTCGACAACGTGGCCGGTGGTCGGTTCCATGGGGGTTTCGATCTCTTTCGCGGTGAGTGGAAGACGCTTGGTCGCTTCGATCACGAGGGTGTAGGTGAGCCCCCGGGCCGCGGCCCGGAACGCCTGGGGAGGCGTCGTGCGATCGCGCAGCACCGTCAGGTAGTGGCGCGTCAGTGGATGGTCGATGACCGTCAGGTTCATGCAGTTCCCGAGTTGCTTGCTGCACGGTACCAAAGGTCGTCGCAGCACATGGTGGACTTCGCCGCCATACACTCCACGACATGTTTGATGCCCTGTCCGGACGCCTTGGTGGCGTCTTCGATCGATTGCGAAGCAAAGGGCGACTCTCGGAGGAGGACGTCGATGCTGCCCTGCGAGAGGTGCGGCTCGCACTGCTCGAGGCCGATGTCAACCTCGGCGTCGTCAAGACGTTCCTCGCGAGGGTGAGGGAACGCGCCCTGGGTTCGGAGGTCATGAAGAGCCTCACTCCCGGCCAGCAGGTGATCAAGATCGTCCACGAGGAACTCATCGTCACGCTCGGCGAACAGGAGGCACCCCTCGTTCGGCCCGCCGCGCCACCCCTCGTGATCATGATGGTCGGGCTGCAGGGATCGGGAAAGACGACGACTGCGGCCAAGGTCGCGCTTCACCTCAAGGGCAAGGGGAAGCGTCCCCTCCTCATCGCGGCAGACCTGCAACGCCCTGCGGCGATCGATCAGCTCGAGACGCTCGGACGGCGGATCGACGTCCCCGTGTTCGTCGATCGGCGCAGCACCCCACCGAAGGTGGTCAAAGCGGGTCTGCGCCATGCGCGTGACGTGTCCGCCAACGTCGTGATCATCGACACCGCAGGGCGGCTCCAGATCAACACCGACCTGATGAAGGAACTCGCTGCGATTCGGAAGGTCTCCGAGCCCGATGAGACCCTGTTGGTCGTCGACGCGATGACCGGCCAAGAGGCCGTGAACGTCGCACTCGGGTTCTCCGAGTACACCACGCTGACGGGTCTCGTCATGACGAAAGTCGACGGTGATGCACGCGGCGGTGCGACGATCTCGGCAAGGGAGGTCACCGGCGTTCCGGTCAAGTTCGTGGGTACAGGGGAAACGATCGGCGATCTGGATGCGTTCTATCCGGAGCGGATGGCCTCCCGAATCCTCGGCATGGGTGACGTCCTGTCGCTGATCGAGAAGGCGGAGGCGACCTACGACCAGGAAGAGGCCGAGCGTGCGACGAAGAAGATGCTCGACGCATCCTTCGACCTCGAGGACTTCCTCGAACAGTTCCAGCAGATCAAGAAGATGGGACCTTTGCAGCAGCTCGTGGGTATGCTCCCGGGCGCAGGTTCCGCCCTGCGAGATGTCCAAGTGGACGAGCGACAGCTCGCACGCGTGGAAGCGAT
The DNA here is from genome assembly GCA_035461905.1 of Acidimicrobiia bacterium. Classification (GTDB taxonomy): domain Bacteria; phylum Actinomycetota; class Acidimicrobiia; order Spongiisociales; family UBA5794; genus SZUA-442. The sequence goes on from DATHUV010000137.1 coordinate 52,080, forward strand.
CATCCGGTCGATGACACCGGGTGAACGGAGGAATCCGAAGACGATCAACGGCAGTCGAAAGCGCCGCATCGCCGCCGGGTCGGGAACGAAGCCGCAGGACGTCAACGGAGTCCTCAGACAGTTCTCGCAAGCACAGAAGATGATGAAGGCCATGGCAGGCGGTAGGAGTCCCATCCCCGGACTCTCGATGCCCCCCATGCCACGCCAAACCAAGAAGAGGTGACCGATGGCAGTCAAGATCCGCCTTACGCGGCTTGGCAAGAAGAAGCAGCCGACCTACCGCGTCGTCGTGATGGACTCCCGTAAGGCCCGCGACGGCCAGTACATCGAGCAGCTCGGCTTCTACGATCCACGGCAGGAGCCGTCGCTCATCCAGATCGACAACGAACGAGCACTCCACTGGCTCACGACCGGTGCACAGCCGACCGAGCGTGCGAAGAAGCTCCTCGAGATCTCCGGCGCATGGACGCAGTTCAAGATCGCCAAGGGTGAGATCCACACGGTCGGCGATGACGAGCCGAAGGCGAAATCCCCGAAGCCAAAGGCCCCCAACGTCAAGACCCCTGCTGAAGTGACGTCCGAGGTGGTGGTTGAACAGGATGAGGAACCGGCCGCCGCGTCCGAAACCCCCGAGGATGAGATCAGCGTCCCCGATGTCGTCGCAGCCGAGGCCGAGGTCGTAGAGCCCGATGCCTCCGAGCCGATCACAGCCGAAGCCCCAGACAGGACGGATGCATCATGAGCCAGGGTGAGATCGTCGACAGGGTCGTTACCTACGTCGTATCGGAGATCGTCGATGATCGGGATGCCGTCGAGGTGAACATCGTGTCCGATGGCGACGACGCCGTCGTTGCCGAGGTTCGGGCGGCCAAGAGCGACATGGGACGCGTCATCGGCAAGCGCGGACGCGTCGCTCGGGCAATCCGCAATGTCGCCTCCGCTGCAGCCGAGGAAGAGGGACTCGCCGTCGAGGTCGACTTCCTCGACTGACGTGACAGGCGATCAGGACCACATCCCCATCGGGTACGTGCGCAAGGCGCACGGCATCCGAGGGGATGTTCTCGTTCGTGGGCTCGTATCGGACGCGGCGGAGCGGTTCACCGATGCGTCGATCCTCATCACCGGGGAACCGCAACGTCGCACCTTCGCCATCGAGGCGGTCGCACCCCACCAGGGGGACTTCATCCTGAGCCTCGAGGGGATCGTCACGAGAAACGATGCCGAGGCGCTCGTCGGGACGCAGTTCGTGATCCCGCTGTCGGACCGAAGACGTCTCGACGAGGGAGAATGGTGGATCGAGGATCTCGTCGGGTGCGTCGTCGTCGACCGCGATGAGACGACGATCGGCACCGTCACCGACGTGATCGTCGGAGCGGCCCAGGACCGCCTCGCGGTGACAACCGCGAACGGATCGATCGGTGAGGTCCCATTCGTCGATCAACTCGTACCCATTGTCGATATCGCCGCTCGTCGAATCGTGGTGGACCTTCCGGAGGGCCTGATCGAGCCGCTCCCGAGCGAGCCTGGGGACTGACACGCGAGGCGTCCCTACCGGCCGCCGGTGTCATTCCTACAGGTCGAGCCACCCTGCAATCAGGGATTCGGCAACGTCGCTCGAGTAGATGGAATGGTGGTCGACGCCCTCCGGATACACGGTGGTGACCGCATGGCCGGCAGCGAGCAGAGCCGCAGCGAAGGACTCCGTGAACTCGATGGGGACGGTGCTGTCCGACAGGCCGTGAATGAGGAGAACAGCCAAGTCCGGCCTCGACGCAACGGAATCGAGCGGGTTTGCGGACGACAGCAGCGCGGGAGCCGGGTTCGCCACGCCAAAGAGGGAATCCGCTGCGCTCCCGACTCGCGCGATGTCGTAGGGCCCTGCAAGTCCGATGAACCGGTCAGGTCGGATGGGGGGATAGTTGCAGCCTTCGAGGAAGCGGTCCGGTTCGAGGGTCACGATGGCACCGAGGTGGGCTCCGGCTGAGTGACCGACGACGACGACTTCGCCAGGCGCGTGGCTGGCGAGCCTCGATCGCTCCGCGGCTTCGGCAATTGCGCAGGCGACATCCTCGGCCTGGCCGGGGAAGACGATGCCGAGGTCTGCGGCCCTGTACGTCGTGGTGGCGACGATTGCCCCCCGATGCGCAAGTGCTTCGGCCAACGGGACCATGCCTGCGGGATCTGCCGTCTCCCAACCGCCACCCGGTACGAGGACGATGAGCGGGGGACCCGAGGCTCTCGGCACCGTTCCAGAGGGTGGGAAGAACTCCACCACCCCTGTGACGTCCTCGGTCGTCGCCTCGTGGACGTCGATCGTCACCTCGGAGTTCGGGAGCGGGTCGCCAGGCAGTGCGCAACCGGCCAGGACCACGACCCACGTGAGCACGAGGAACGCAGAGGTCCTCATCACTGTCACACCTCCAACACGAGGCTAACGCGCGATGCCCCACTCGAGGCAGAGATTCGGCAGGCAGGTGGACCCGCTGGTACCCTTCGCCGCACCCGAGGGCGTGAGGAGGCCCGACGTATGTTCGAGTATCTATGCGACCATGTCATTCCCGGATGCCCGCACACCGAGACCGGGGATACCCCCGAGGCGGTCAGGGAAAAGGCCTTGAAGCACCTCGAGGAGCATCACGGCATGGAGTACATCGACGAGGGCGTCAACGCCAGGATCAACCTCGCGATCGTGCCTTTTGCTCGGTGACGGCTGCTCGGTGAATCGTTGGATGACTCCTGGTTGACGCCCCAGGCATAGATATCCCGGGCGATCAACTCCTGCCGAGGGAGGTTTCCCTCCCTATCCTCAGCGCATGACCGATGGCCAGCGCATCCGCATCGTCACAGCGACCTCGCTGTTCGATGGACACGACGCGTCCATCAACATCATGCGTCGGATCCTCCAGTCGAACGGTGCGGAGGTGATCCACCTCGGACATGACCGCTCCGCGTTCGAGATCGCCGAGACGGCCATAGAGGAGGATGCGCATGCCATTGCCGTCACCTCCTACCAGGGGGGACACATGGAGTTCTTCCGGTATCTCCGGGCTCTCCTCGACGAGATGGGTGGCGAGTCCGTCGAGGTCTTCGGTGGGGGCGGGGGAACCATCCTCCCTGAGGAAGGAGAGGCGCTCCACGCCGAAGGAGTAGCACGCATCTACTCACCCGATGACGGCAGGCGCCTCGGTCTCACAGGGATGATCGCTGACCTCATGGAACGTGCGGTCCATCCCCAACCACCTTCGGACGACCTTCTCGGAAGGGTGCAGAACGGCGAGGCCGCAGCGATCGCCCGCGTGATCACGATCGCGGAGAACGACCGGAATTCCTCGATGGGGCTCCTCGACCAGGTTCGTGCAGCCGCGGGACCCAGCTCTGCGCCCGTCGTCGGGTTCACCGGAACCGGGGGAGCAGGGAAGTCCTCCCTCCTCGACGAGCTCGTCCTAAGGTTCCGCAGGGACTTCCCCGACAAGCGCATCGCGGTGATCTCCGTGGATCCCTCCCGACGCCGGACGGGGGGAGCGCTCCTCGGCGACCGTATACGCATGAATGCCGTGTCGGGCCCGGCGACCTACATGCGTTCGCTCGCCACGCGCCAGCCGAACCTGGCGATGTCGCCCCACGTGGCGGATGCGGTCAGCGTCGTGAAGGCTGCCGGCTACGACGTCGTCTTCCTCGAAACGTCCGGCATCGGCCAATCAGACACCGAGATCGTCGACCAATCCGACCTGTCCGTGTACGTGATGACACCCGATTACGGCGCGGCGACCCAGCTCGAGAAGATCGACATGCTCGACTTCGCCGACGTCATCGCCATCAACAAATCGGACCGACGCGGAGCGGAGGACGCTCTGCGTGACGTTCGCAAGCAGGTCAAGCGGAACAGGGCGTGGTTCGACGCCCCAGATGATGCCCTCCCCGTCGAGGCAACGGTCGCATCGCAGTTCAACGATGCCGGGACACAGCGCCTCTACGAGCGAATCATGTCGGCAGTCGATGACCATTGCGGTGGCGCGTTCGGGACCGTACCGCACAGGGAAGGAGCGGTCTCGGGTGGCGCCCTCGTTCCCAGGGCAAGGGTGCGCTACCTCTCCGAGATCGCAGAGGCAAACCGCTCGTACAACTCCACGACCGACGCGTCCGCGGAGGCAGCAGCGAACCTGCAGGCCATCGATCGGGTCACATCCCTCCTCGGAGAACCGGTCGATGTCGATGCTTCGGCGATCAAGAACTCCATACCGCCCGACACCGTCGCCCAACTCGATGCGTGGGACGCCACCGCAGCGGCATACGACGGCTCGGACATCGCCTACACGGTCCGCGGGAGCGATGTTGCGGTCGACAACAGCGTCACGACGCTCTCCGGCACGACGTTCCCCAAGGTCGTCCACCCAGCCATGGACGGATGGGGTGACCGCGTGAGGTGGTTGCGATCCGAGAACCTGCCAGGGCGGTTCCCCTTCACGGCTGGGGTGTTCCCCTTCAAGCGACAGGCGGAGGATCCCACACGGATGTTCGCCGGTGAAGGTGGTCCCGAGCAGACCAATCGCCGATTCCACTACCTGGCCTCAGGGATGCCAGCGATACGACTCTCGACCGCTTTCGATTCCGTGACGCTGTACGGGAACGATCCCGGCCGACGACCCGACGTCTACGGCAAGGTCGGGAACTCCGGCGTGTCGGTGCCGACGCTCGATGACGCGAAGAAGTTGTACTCGGGTTTCGACCTCCTCGACCCTGCGACGTCCGTGTCCATGACGATCAACGGACCCGCGCCGATGATGCTCGCGTTCTTCCTCACCACGGTGATCGACCAGGCATGCGAACGGCACATCCGCGATACCGGTCGTTACGACGAGGTCGACGCGGCGATCGAGGAGCACTTCCGTGCCAACGGCGGCGAGAGGCCGCGCTACCACGGCGACCTCCCTCCGGGTCACGACGGATCCGGTCTCCTCCTCCTGGGGGTCCGCGGTTGCGACTACATCGACCACGAGACGTACGCGAAGCTGCGGGTGGGTGCGCTCGCACGCGTTCGAGGCACGATCCAGGCAGACATCCTCAAGGAGGACCAGGCCCAGAACACGTGCATCTTCTCCACGGAATTCGCGCTCAAGATGCAGGGCGACATCCAGGAGTACTTCATCGACAACGATGTCACGAACTTCTACTCGGTCTCGATATCGGGCTATCACATGGCCGAGGCCGGAGCGAACCCGATCACGCAGCTCGCATTCACGCTTGCGAACGGGTTCACGTTCGTCGAGTACTTCCGGGCACGGGGCATGGATGTCGACGATTTTGCACCGAACCTCAGCTTCTTCTTCTCGAACGGACTCGATGCGGAGTACGCGGTGATCGGGCGGGTTGCTCGCCGGATCTGGGCAAAGGCGATGCGCGACGTCTACGGAGCTGACGAGCGTTCCCAGAAGCTCAAGTATCACATCCAGACGTCCGGTCGATCGCTCCACGCACAGGAGATCGAGTTCAACGACATCCGAACGACCCTCCAGGCGCTCCATGCCATCTACGACAACACGAACAGCCTCCACACGAACGCGTACGACGAGGCGATCACCACACCGACGGAGGCGTCCGTTCGGCGGGCGCTCGCGATCCAGCTGATCATCAACCGTGAGCTCGGCCTCGCTCGGAATGAGAACAGCCTCCAGGGGTCGTTCATCATCGAGGAGCTCACCGACCTCGTCGAGGAAGCGGTCATGGCGGAGTTCGACAGGCTCACCGACCGTGGGGGAGTGCTCGGAGCCATGGAGACGATGTACCAACGATCGAAGATCCAGGAGGAGTCACTCCGGTACGAGACGCGCAAGGACAGTGGCGAGCTCCCCATCATCGGTGTCAACACCTTCCTCTCGGCCGATGGGTCGCCGTTCGTACGCCCAAGCTCGGTGATCCGTTCCTCTGACGCCGCAAAGGACAGGCTGATCGACGACGTGGCCGCCCTCCACGACAGGAGCGGCAAGGAGTCAGCGGCCGCGATCGCGCACCTCCAGCAGGTGGCGCTCGCCGGTGGGAACGTCTTCGAGGCATTGGTGGACGCGGCGCCATTCTGTTCGCTCGGGCAGCTCACCTCCGCCTTGTTCGAGGTGGGCGGCAGGTACCGGCGCAACATGTAGTGTCGGCCCGACGACCCTCAGGGGAGATCGATCGCCACCGTCGCACCGACGAGGGGTCGTCCGTTCGGATCCACGGTGCCGACAAAGATCGTTGCGGGTCCCGGAGGTCCTCCGTCGATACGCGTCGAGACCGCCTGCCAGGCATCCGAACGTCCTTCTATACCGAGTGCCCTGTCGACGGTCATCGTCGTGCCGTTCGTCATCTGAACCCGCACCGACCGCAGGGACGGCTGTGCGTAGGCATCGATGGTCACGGGGTACAGGGCGGGGCCGGGGAGGGGCGAGAAGACCACGGCGGCATCCGACACCGCCACACCGGAATGACTCGGTCGGTCGGGGACATCGATCACGTCGATGACGATTGACGAGGGCGGTCCCGAGACGAATGCTCGAACGGCGAGCGAAGCGTCGGCGGAACCGATCACATCGACGAACATCGACCCATCGGACCCCCGCACGACGTAGACCCGGTCGATGAGTGAGCCATCGACGCGCATGTCTGCAACGGATGTCGTCGAGACCTCGTCGGCGAGGGAGACTCGTACGAATCCTGCGGATGGGACTGCGGTGACCGCGGTGATGCCGAGTGTCGTTGCGGGGGCGCCCGAACCAGCTGCGAACGAGATCACGAGGCGCTCGCACGAGTCAGAGGGCTCCCATCGGATATCGCTGATTCCGGTCGCGTCCGATTCGATCCCGCCGAGTGCCGCGATGAGCCCGTCGCCGCGGAAGCTGAGGTCTCCGGTTTGGCACGCATCGCCGTCGGCTGCCCCGGGGATCGTGGTCGCGGCCACCGTCGTCGACGTTGCCTCCGTCGGTGTGACCTGCGGTACCGCGCCGTCATCGTCGACCGGTGTGCAGCCGCTCGCAACGATCACCATGACGACGAGCGACCCGTGCCACCACTTCATACGAGCAGGGTAGACCGCCTCGTCGACGTCCTCCTTGACATATGGTCGGGATTTCCCGACAATATGGCGAACCCGCAGGCGAGGAGCAGGAATGGCGGACGCAACGACGACGAGCATCACCGGTTATCGCACCTTCCTGATCGTCTGGAGCGGTCAGCTCGTTTCGATCATCGGAACGAGCCTCACCTGGTTCGGGCTCGCCGTCTGGGTGTACCTCGAAACCGGTTCGGTGACCCAGCTGTCACTGATGATGCTCGCCTCGAGCCTGCCGAGGATCCTGCTCGCACCGGTCGCGGGAGCATTGGTCGACCGCTGGGATAGACGGTGGGCGATGATCCTCTCCGACGGTGCCTCGGGCATCGGGACCGTCGTGATCGCGATCGCCTTCATGACCGACACGATGTCGATCGGGCTCCTCATCGTGATGGCCGGCGTGATCTCCGCGTTCGAAGCCGTCCATTGGCCGGCATATCAGGCTTCGATGTCGCTGCTCGTACCCAAGGAGCGATATTCCCAGGCCTCCGGCATGGTTCAGATGGCGGAGGCGGCGGGCCAGTTGCTTGCCCCACTCCTCGGAGGCGCCGTCGTGGCGATCGGAGGCGTTGCTGTCCTCCTCGCGATCGATGTGGCCTCGTTCATGGTGGCGGTCGCGACCCTGTTGGTGGTTCGGTTCCCTCGCCCGACCAGGACGGACGTCGGTGCGGCGTCCGCTGGCACCCTGTGGCAGGAATCCATGTTCGGTTTCCGATACATCTGGAGGAAGCGCCCGCTCCTGTCACTCCTCATCGCCTTCAGCGCGTTGAACCTCGTCCTCGGGTTCATCGGGCCGGTATTCATCGCCTATATGTTGTCCTTCACGTCTGAGACCACCATGGGCCTCATCATGTCCCTTGGCGCAACGGGGATGCTCGTTGGCTCGATCGTCGCTTCGTCGGTCAAGGTGACCGATCGGCGGGTGCTGCGCATCGTCGGCGCAATGGCGGTGCTCGGGGCGATGCTGATCCTCGTCGGATCCTCCACGATGTTGGTCGTGGTCCTCATTGCCCTGTGGGTCGGCATGCTGGTCGTGCCGTACGCATCGGCCATGAGCCAGTCGATCTGGATGGCGAAGGTCGAGCCCGACGTCCAGGGTCGGGTCTTCTCGGTTCGCGCCATGATCGCCCAGATCACCAACCCGGCCGCGCTCGCCATGACGGGGCTCCTCGTCGATCGTGTGTTCATCCCCCTGATGGCAAGTGACTCGGGTCTCGCCTCGGCCTTCGCACGTCTCACGGGACGTGGTCCAAGCGCCGGGTATGGTGCGTTCTTCGTGGCCATCGGCATCGCGTGCATCCTCGTCGCCATCGCTGCGTGGAGCTTCGCGCCGCTGCGAAACCTCGAACGAGACCTCCCCGATGCTGAAGGCCTCCCCACCGAGGAAGGCGGGACCGGGCTCGACGAACGTCCCCTGGTCACGGGCGATCCCATTCCGGAGGTCACCTGACCTCCCTTCGTCCGTCGGGTCGACCCCGGTGACGTGATACCTTGACCCGATGCCATTCGCCGAGCCCGACAGGGACCTCGCCATCGAGTACCTCGATGGAGGACTCGATGCAGCACCGTTGGTGCGCGAAGCCGCCCGGCTTCGCGACGAGGGCCACGGACGGACCATCACGTACTCGCGGAAGGTCTTCGTTCCGATCACGACGTTGTGTCGGGACACCTGCACGTACTGCACCTTTGTCAAACCGCCCGGTGCTGGTGGCCAGTACCTGACACCCGACGATGTGCTCGCGATCGCCCGTGCTGGTGATGCCCACGACTGCACCGAGGCCCTCCTCACACTCGGTGACAAGCCCGAGGACAGGTGGCCACAGGCAGGGGAGTTCCTCAGCCGCCACGGATGCGAGACGACCATCGAGTACGTGGTGATGATGTCAGAGCTGATCCGGGAGGAGTCAGGGCTCTTCCCCCACGCCAATCCCGGCATCATGACACCATCGGACATCAGCGCATTGAGGCCGACAAACGTCTCGATGGGGCTGATGCTCGAGAACATCTCGGACCGACTCACCGAGGAGGGGATGCCGCACCACCTGTGCCCTGACAAGGTCCCCGCGGTTCGCATGGCCACGATCGACGCCGCGGGCCGGCTCGACGTCCCGTTCACGACAGGAGTCCTCGTGGGCATCGGGGAGACCACGTCCGAGATCGTCGACAGCCTCTTCGCCCTCCGAGGGGCTCACGACCGGGGCGGCCACATCCAGGAGTACATCATCCAGAACTTCCGTGCGAAGGCGAACACCCGGATGCGGTTCTCGCCAGAGCCTGAGATCCCCTTCTTCGTCAAGGTCGTCGCCGTGTCACGATGGATCCTCGGCCCGACGGCCAACATCCAGGTTCCCCCGAACCTGACGGAGGACTTCTCGGTGTTTCTCGACGCAGGAATCAACGACTGGGGTGGTGTGAGCCCTGTGACGATCGACTGGGTAAACCCCGAGGCACCCTGGCCCCACCTCGACACCCTCGCAACGATCACGGAGAACGCCGGATACACACTCGTCCCACGACTCCCCGTGTATCCCGAGTACGTGTCGGAGAACTGGATCGACAAGGGGCTGATGACCGACGTCCTCGCCCGCACCGACGACGACGGATATGCGTTACTGTCCCGAGTTCGCGCACTCCCATGACCCGCACCACCATGACCCGCACCCCCACGACCACGGTCACCTTCCTCCGGCTGAGACCGTCCGACACCGTCACCGAGGTGTGGGCCTCGACCCGTAGGCGCGAGGGTGCGCTCGCCGTGGAGGTCCCAAGCCCGATGCCCGCCGACATCGACGGTGCGCAACGGGGAGGTCTGCTCCTCGTCTCCGGCATCGAAACCGCCGCTGCCCCCGCGTTCGCGCTCACCCCTGACGCCGTCTCGCGATTCAAGCGCGAGCCCGTCGAAGGGTGGAGGATCACGATCGTCGATGCAGGGTCGGACATGGCCGTGACCGACGCCGTCGCGTTCACGAGGGCAGCGTTCCTGCGCACCGGTCGCAGTGCGGTGCGCCGAGCCCGTGCCCTCGCCGACCTTCCGGGGTTCAACGTGTCCGTTTCAACGTTCGTCGACACGGTCGCCGATGCCTGCGCTGCCGTCGAGGACGGCGCGACGGATCTGATCCTCCGCGACTGGGACACGGAACGCATCGGAGAGCTCCGTGATGCCCTCCTTCCCCATACCCTCGTCGAACGAACGGTCTTTCCCGTCGGCCTCGGCTATGACGAGGTCGCAGCCGCCCTCGATGACGGCGCATTTGCGACCTACTGCAATCAGATCGACGGATCGGGTTGGGCGAGGCCACGGCTCGAGTGGGCGCCGGGCAAGGATGTGGCGATTCCACAACCGAAGGATCGCCTATCGACCGCCTGGTCCGATGAGGCGTGGACGTCCGGTGAGCGGGCCTCCTTCGAGGAAGCCTCGCCGGAGGTTCGAACCGTCCTCGAGGCCGCCATCGCCGGTGTCGCACCCGATCGGGACGAGCTCGAGACGCTCCTGTCCGCACACGGCACGGACGTCGAGGCCATCGCGGATGCCGCAGACCGCGTTCGGGCCGTGACAGTGGGTGACGACGTGACCTTCGTCATCAACCGGAACATCAACTACACGAATCAGTGCTACTTCAAGTGCGGTTTCTGCGCCTTCTCGAAGGGGCCGCGCTCGCTCGACCTCCGTGAGACGCCATACCTCATGACGATCGACGAGGTCGCTGACCGGTCTGAGGAGGCGTGGGAGCGCGGAGCCACCGAGGTGTGCCTCCAGGGGGGTATCCATCCAGACTTCACGGGCGACTTCTACATCGACGTCGTCCGTGCCGTCAAGGCCCGCGTTCCCGACATGCACGTCCACGGCTTCACCCCGCTCGAGATCTGGCAGGGCGCCGAGACGTCAGGTCGTACGATCCTTGAGCTCCTGGTCGAGCTCAAGGAGGCGGGTCTCGGGACGCTCCCCGGAACGGCAGCAGAGATCCTCGACGACGATGTTCGCCTGACGCTGTGTCCGGACAAGATTCGGACGAGCCAATGGGCCTCTGTCATGATCACAGCTCACGAGATCGGGCTTCGAACGACCGCGACCATGATGTTCGGTCACGTGGACGGACCCCGTTCGTGGGCGAACCACCTCGAGGTCCTGCGAGACATCCAGAGGCGAACCGGGGGATTCACCGAGTTCGTGCCCCTCCCGTTCGTCCACATGGGAGCGCCGATCTGGCTCCGTGGAAGGGCTCGACCCGGTCCGACCTGGGACGAGGTCATCCTCATCCATGCCGTTGCGAGGCTCGCATTCATCGGTCTCATCGACAACATCCAGGCCTCATGGGTCAAGCTCGGACTCGACGGCGCGGAGGCACTGCTGCGATCGGGCTGCAACGACGTAGGGGGGACGCTGATGGATGAGTCGATCTCGAGGGCAGCGGGAGCGAGCCACGGGACCGCGGTGAGCTCCAGGGATTTCGTCGACCTGATCCTCGATCTCGACCGCAACCCCGTACGGCGCACCACCGTCTACGAACCGATCGAGTCGGGCATCGACATCCTGGGACACCTCGGCTGATCCACCCGGCCGTGGTCGAGTCCGGCGATGCGCGTTAGCCTGAGGGTATGGCCGTGCGATCCGCCTCCACCTCGACACGTGACGCGATGCTCGATGCCGCTCGGGACCTGATCGCGGAGTTCGGGTACGCATCGATGTCCCACGCCGACATCACCGCCTCCGTCGGGATGGGGAGGACCACCTTCTACGAGCATTTCGCATCGAAGGAGGATCTCCTCATCGAGCTCGTGCGCAGGGACCTGCCCCCGTTGATCATCGACATCCTGCAATCGGTCGACTCCGCCCTACCTCCCGCAGAGCGCCTCCACGCGCTCGCAAGGAAGATGGTGCAGTTCGTGGGGACGGACCACCTCGGTCTCATCCTCCACACGGAGGTCCCGCTGCTCTCGCCCGGGGCCCAACGGGAGATCGCGGATGCCCATGGCGGTATCGCGGGCGAGTTCGCTTCCATCTACCGAGACGGGGTCGATGCAGGGGAGTTCCGGGCCATGCCGCGCATGCTCGTCGGACGCATCATGGAGGGGATCATCATGACGGGGGGCAAGGTGGTCATGGACTCACCTGATCCCAAGGCGTCCGTCGAGGAACTCGCCTCCGCGACGGCTGACACCCTTGTCGCGGCACTGCGCTCCCCATCCTGAGGCCTCGGTGAAGATCAACGTCGTCACCCTCTTCGCCGAGTACTTCGCATCCCCGTTGTCCGTATCGCTGATCGCGAAGGCGATCGAGGTTGGGGACCTCACGGTCGAGTTCCACGACCCGAGGGATCACGCGCGTGGCGTCCATCGTCAGGTCGACGATGCCCCGTACGGTGGCGGAGCCGGGATGGTGATGATGATCGAGCCTCTCGCCGCGACCCTCGAGCCGCTTGCAGCCAGTCACCGGGTATTCCTCACACCCGCCGGCGCGCCCCTCACGCAGGCAACACTCGACCGGTTCGGTGGTCTCGAGGAGCTCACCCTCGTGTGTGGGCGGTACGAGGGCATCGATGAGCGCGTCGTCGAACACTTCATCGATGAGGAGGTCTCGCTCGGCGACTTCGTGCTCCTCGGTGGTGAGGCTGCGGCCCTGGCGGTGATCGAGGGCGTCGTGAGGCTGCTCCCCGGAACGATCGGGAACCCCCTTTCCCTGGCGTCGGAGAGCTTTCGAAGCGGCGAGCTCGAGGAGCCGCAGTACACGAGGCCCGCTGATTTCCGAGGCTGGCTCGTGCCAGAGGTGCTGCTATCGGGTGACCATGGCCGGATCGCCGAGTGGCGAGCTGAGCAGCGGCGGCGCAGAACCGAGGAGCGACGTCCCGACCTCATCGACGCATCGCCCGACGAGGGTTGATCCGCTGCGCATACGCGTACCCGGCATATACACTCACGGCCGCATCCACCTCTCCCTTTCCATTCGGAGGCACCTCGTGAATACGATCGAAGAGATCGAAGCGGCGCAGATGCGCGACGACATCCCGGAGTTCTCCCCGGGTGACGCAGTTCGCGTGCACGTTCGCGTGATCGAGGGCGGACGCGAACGGATCCAGGTCTTCGAGGGTGTCGTGATCGGCAGGAGTGGAGGCGGCGGAGCACGTGCGACCTTCACTGTCCGAAAGCTGAGCTTCGGCGTCGGCGTCGAGCGCATCTTCCCTGTCCATTCACCGATCATCGCCGAGATCGAGGTCGTCCGTCGAGGCGACGTGCGCCGCGCGAAGCTCTACTACCTGCGCGACCGCGTTGGCAAGGCGACTCGCATCAAGGAGAAGCGCGACTAGCGGCATGGCCCGTCGCTCAGACAGCCGAGACGCGTTGAACGATTCGGCTCGCCTCGTATCAGACGAGGAGTCCCTCTGCCAGCATGCCGCCGAACTTGCTTCCCGAGGTTCCCCCTTCGATCGGCTCCTCGCAGTGAACGGCACCCCTCCACTGTGGAGACGACCGCCCACCTTCGCGACCCTCGTTCGCTTGATCCTCGAACAGCAGGTGTCACTCGCGTCCGCAACTGCCGCATACTCCAGGCTCAACGATCGCGTCGGGTCGGTGACGCCTGCGGCGGTGCTCGCCTCGAGTGATGAGCAGCTCAGGACGGACGGATTCTCGCGCCAGAAGGCTCGGTATGTCCGACTGGCGGCCTCGGCGATCGAAGGAGGGGAGTTCCACCTGCCCAATCCGAGCACCGGGCGCGATGATGCCCTCGGTGCCCTGCGCTCCCTGACCGGGGTCGGCCCATGGACGGCAGCCTGCTATCTCCTCTTCGTCTGCGGGGATCCCGACGTCTGGCCCTCTGGGGATCGGGCGTTGGTGGTGTCGATGACACGAGTGCTCGGACTCGGTTCGGTCCCCGCGACGGAGGTCGCGGATGCGATCGCCTCGCAGTGGTCTCCCCACCGCTCGACGGCTGCGCGGATGCTGTGGCACGACTATCTCGGAGGCACTTCCTACCGGGCGTTTCCCAACGCCGGGTTCGCCTGAGGCACCGGTAACGTTCGACCCGTGACAGAGCTCGAGCCCGAAATCGCACGCGAACCGGACGGGGTCGAGGCACCGTCGGACGGTTCCGATACCGAACGTCACATACCTTTTTGGGTCGAGTTCCCCATCCTGATCGTCGTCGCCCTCGGCGTTGCGATCATCATCAAGACGTTTCTCTTCCAGGCCTTCTACATCCCGTCGTCCTCGATGGAGGACACGTTGCTCATCAACGATCGTGTCCTGGTCAGCAAGTTGAGTTACCGCATCGGGGACATCGGACGCGGTGACGTGATCGTGTTCGACGACCCGCGCGGTGGCTTCGAGGAGGACCCGGAGTCGATCATCGACAGCGCGGCACGCAACATCTTCGAGTCGATCGGCATTCGCACACCGCGATCGGAGTTCATCAAACGGGTCATCGGACTCCCCGGTGACTCGGTCGAGGCACGCGACGGGTCCGTATGGGTCAATGGCGCGCGCCTCGTCGAACCGTACGTCAAGGACGCAGGCTACGCGGTGCCACCTTTCGGACCGGTGACGGTGCCTGCGGACGCCCTGTTCGTCATGGGCGACAATCGGGCGGCGAGCCAGGACTCACGGTTCTTCGGTCCCATCCCCATCGATGACGTCGTTGGCAAGGCGTTCGTGATCATCTGGCCACCTGGCCGGTGGGGCGGGCTCTGATCCTGTCACAGGTGCGGGATACGGTCGCGCGATGCCACGGGAACACACGGTTGCGGGCCATCGAGGAGAGGACATCGCGTCCTGGTTCCTGAGGAGTCGTGGCTGTGTCATCGTGTCGCGAAACGTCCGCGTGTGGCCGGACGAGATCGACCTGATCATCGCAGACGGTCCGACGATGGTCGCGGTCGAAGTGAAGTATTCGACGGGGGCCGTCGACCCGCTGGAATCTGTTGACGACGCCAAACTGCACCGATTCGCACGTGCGGTCGGTGGTTCCGCCAGACCCATCGCCAGGATGGACCTCGTCGGGATCTCGCGGCGCAGTGACGGCGTCGTCGTGCGGTGGCTACGAGGGGTGTACTGAGGAGCGGTCGCCCCTTCGGCGACGCTCCTTGTGCCAACAGCCACGGTGCCAATGGCGGCGCAGGTCGGGTGCATCGTCCGGAACCACAACGAGATGGCCGGTGCCGACGGCGATCTCGGTCGAACAACCGGGACACGCATAGGCCTTGCGTGCCTGGTACGGCTGGATCGGTACCACCGTCTCGGTGCACGACCGCTCGTCCATGGAGTGCGTTGGTCGGGATGTCATGGCCGCGAAGGCTACCGGGCGATGGTGGACACCAGAAGCACCTGATCGATCGAGCACGGTACGATCGCTCCGTGGCGAGCTTCCTCACGATCACCGACAACGACGACGTCCGGACGATCACCATGTCGAACCCCGGCCGCATGAATGCGGCACCTCCCGAGGGGTGGGGTGAACTTGCCGAGGCGTTCGAGGCGTTCGAGGCGTCAGACGCGCGTGTCCTCGTCCTCACCGGAGCGGACGGGGAGTTCTGCGCCGGTGCCGACATGACGAGGGCACGCGCCGAAGTCCCAAGCGCGGCGGACAACATCCTGCGGATGGCCTCGACGGTGAACCGGGCCGCAGTCGCCCTTCACCGGACCACCAAGCCGACCATCGCCGCCGTGGACGGCGTCGCGGTGGGCGCGGGCATGAACGTGGCGATCGGCTGCGACATCGTCATCGCAACGAGCCGGGCCCGATTCGCCGAGGTATTCGTCAAGCGGGGCCTCACGCTCGATTTCGGCGGTACCTGGCTGCTTCCCCGCCTCGTCGGGCTCGCTCGTGCCCGAGAGATCGCCCTCACGGGGCGGATCGTGGATGCGCGGGAGGCGCTAGCAATCGGCCTGGTCTGTGAGGTGGTCGACCAGGATGCCCTGGGCCGGCGCGTCGAAGCCGTTGCGGGGGAACTGGCCGCCGGCGCCCCGCTCGCGCAGGCAATGATCAAGAAGGCGCTCGATCGGTCCTCGGCAATGACGTTCGAGCAGGCTCTCGCGTTCGAAGCACACGCGCAGGGCATCCTCTTGGGTTCCGAGGACCTCGCTGAAGGTGCGGCCGCGTTCGTCGGACGCCGTCCTCCCCGGTTCCGGGGACGCTGAGTCACTCGGAGGGGTCCTCGGGTGCTCCCGTGGCCTCCGTATCGGCTTCCGTCTCCTTCGAGACCATCTCCTCGACGAGGTGGTGAACAGATGGCTGGTAGATCTCCTCGAGGAGGCCGAGCGAGCGGGGAGGAGGCCGTCGCGGATTCCGGTAGTACACCCATCCGCGACGATCCGCCCACGTCAAGGCCACGTGGACGATGAGCGCAGCAACGCCGAGGGCGAGGACCACACCAAGGACGATCACGGTTGACACCACCTCGAGGCTATCGCGGATGGCCCTAGAGCCGGTGGTGCCAGGGCGCCTCGCGATCCTGTCACACCGAAGGCATACGGTCGCACCATGTACTCGTCAGTCACTTCGTGCGCAATGGTCGGAGCTGAACCGCGACCGGTTCACATCGAGACGACCGTATCGGGCGGCAAACATGCCTTCCTCATCGTGGGACTCCCCGACGCAGCGGTCAGGGAGGCACGAGAACGCGTTCGCTCAGCGATTCGCCATCAGGGTTTCCGGTTCCCGACCGGACGGGTTGTCGTCAACCTGTCTCCCGCGGACATCCCGAAGGTCGGTGTCACGTATGACCTTCCCATAGCCCTGTCGATCCTCGCTGCTGCGTTCGACACCCCGTTGGACTTCGATGGCTTCGTAGCGGTGGGGGAGCTCTCGCTCGAGGGCACGGTCCGGCCCGTTCGTGCGGCCCTCGGAGCCCTCGACGTCGCCATTCGCGACGGGAGGCGGTGTCTCATCTCCGATGCAACGCGGATGCGGGTGGATGACAGGGAGGTCGTTGCGGGTGTTGCCGACCTACGCGAGGCAGTGGCGCTCGCGCGCGGCCGGCTGGAACCGAGGCCCCTCGAAGAACCATCCGGGTCGCTCGTGTCCCAGGGCGGTGATCTCGCATCAGTCCGTGGCCAACCGTTCGCTCGTCGTGCGCTCGAGGTTGCCGTTGCGGGTGGCCACCACCTCCTCCTCAGCGGCTCACCGGGAGCGGGAAAGACGATGATCGCACGCAGGATGCCGTCCCTTCTTCCGCGCCTTTCCGAGGAACATGAACGCGAGGTCGCACTCATCTGGTCCGCAGCCGGCCTCGACCGAACGGAGCCCACAATCCCGCCATTCCGTGCCCCACACCACTCGTCCTCCCTCGCCGCCCTCGTCGGGGGCGGAATCGGGAACCCCCGTCCCGGGGAGGTGGCGAAGGCACATCGCGGGGTGCTCTTCCTCGATGAGCTCGGTGAGTTCGCCCCGTCGTCGCTCGACGCCCTGCGCCAACCGATCGAGGATGGTGTCGTCACGATCGCCCGATCTGGCGGGGCGATTACGTTCCCCGCGAGGTTCCAACTCATCGCCGCGATGAATCCCTGCCCGTGTGGCTACAAGGGCGACCGGATCAAGCCCTGTACGTGCGGCGAGGCCCAGCTCGAACGGTACCAAAGGCGGCTGTCGGGACCCCTGGTCGACCGGTTCGACCTGCGCGTCCGCGTGCCGAGGCTGCGCCCCAGCGCGCTGACCGGGGCGGTGGGGGAGTCCTCCGCAACGGTTCGGGCACGTGTCGAGAGCGCCCTCGCACACCAGCATCGTCGGGGTTTGCTCAATCGGGATCTCGACGGATCTCAGCTCGATGCGATGGCCATCTCGGGAACGGCCCGCACACGCCTCGTCCGGCTCGCAGAGTCCGACGACATCACCGGCAGGGGATGGGACCGGGTACGCAGGGTGGCCCGAACCATCGCGGACCTTGCGTCATCGGAGGTCGTCGACGCCGACCACGTCGACGAGGCAGTGGTACTCAGGGGCCAGTGGCCGTGAGTGACGCATTGCTCCAGATCGCCCACGCTGCCCTGACGCCTCGCTCGGTGGACCTGCTCCTCGCCGAGCACGGGAGCGCGCAGGCAGCGCTCGGGGCCGTCGTGGCGGGCAGGACACGGCTCGGAGGGGCCGCAGTGGACGAGATGGCGGTACCCGCTGACATCCGCAGGGAGGTCCTCGTTCACAAGGGGATACGGTGGTTGCCCTCGACGGATCCCGGCTTCCCGCATCACCTTCAACGGCACGAGGATGGACCGAGATGGCTCTTCATCCGTGGCGCGGTACCGGACCTGCCCCGGCTCGCGATCGTCGGGACGAGGACGTGCACCCCGTACGGTGTGGAGCTCGCCGAGGAATATGGTCGGGTCGCCGCTGATCGTGGGTGGATCGTGGTCAGTGGACTGGCGAAGGGCATCGACGGCGCGGCGCACCGGGGCGCCGTCACAGCAGGCGGGATGAGCGTCGCCGTCCTCGGATCCGGCATCGACGTCGTGTATCCCCGACGCCATGTGGGCCTCCACGACGAACTCCTCGCCAAGGGAGGGGCCGTGCTGTCCGAGTTCCCTCCGGGTACCCGACCCGACGGTTGGCGCTTCCCGACCAGGAACCGCATCATCGCTGGGCTGGCGGATGCCGTCCTCGTCGTCGAGGCGGGTGCCACGGGTGGTGCCCTGATCACGGCTCGCATAGCGCTCGATTACGGCATCGCCGTCTTCGCGACCCCCGGTGACGTCGACCGGCCCGCCTCCGTTGGTACGAATACCCTGATCCGGGATGGCGCGTTCCCCGTCTTCGGGTGGGAGGACCTCGGGAACGTCCTCGACCTGATCGTTCGTTTCGCCGTGGCGTGATCTGTGTCCGGCCCCTGTGGTCGTGTGTTGCCTGACTCGACCCGACGTGTGTCGTTGACTCGACCCAGCGTGTGTCGTTGACTCGACACACGGGAAGGACCACCATTGGACGATGCCCCACCTTCCCATCGGCGTTGCGGTCGCCGAGTACGTAGATCGATGCAGGGTCGAGCGCGGCCTGTCACCCCACACGATCGCCGCGTATCGACGCGATCTCGAGGGATTCACGGAGTTCGCATCGCGAGGCGGGATCCATGAGCTGGGAGAGGTCGATCGACGTACGGTGCGCCGCTATATCGCGAATCTGACGACCCGCGGCTACGCACCGAGGACGGTCGGTCGCCGGATGTCGTCGCTGAGGGCATTCCTCGAGGATGCCGCGCGCCACGGCCTGATCGAGGCCAATCCGGCTGCCACCGTGCCGGGACCGAAGGTGCCGGCGAACCTGCCGAAGGGGATTCCCGCCGGTGCTCTCGGCGCCCTCCTCGACGGGATCTCAGGTACGGACCCCATCGATCTACGAGACCGAGCGATCCTCGAAATGCTGTACGGGAGCGGATTGCGGGTGTCCGAGCTGGCAGCGCTCTGCGTGTCCGACGTCCACCGACGGACTTTCGTGCGGGTGCAGGGCAAAGGCTCGAAGGAACGCGACGTCCCGATACCGCGCCAGGCCGGAGCCGCCCTCGATCGATACCTCACATCGGGACGACCGTCCCTCACCGGTCCGGCAACCGCCGATGCGCTCTGGGTGGGCGAGCGCGGAGGCAGGATGGGGCCACGCGGGATCCGTCGCGTCGTTCGCATGCGCACGGGGACGTTCCCCCATGCGCTCCGGCACTCCTACGCGACACACATGCTCGAGAACGGCGCCGATCTGCGGTCCGTCCAGGAACTCCTCGGACACACCGAGCTGGCCACGACGCAGCTCTACACTGCGGTGACCCGGAAACACCTCACCGAGACATACGAAAGAAGCCACCCTCGTGCCTGACCGTGGTCAGCTGGACCTCGACTCCCTCTGGGAGGCGTACAAGTCGACAGGTGACGAGCGCGCCCGCGAAGGGTTGATCCTGCATTACTCACCGCTGGTGAAGTTCGTTGCAGGCCGCGTCGGTTCGGGCCTCCCGAAGAATGTCGATCAATCCGACCTCGTTTCCTTCGGGACCTTCGGACTGATCGATGCCGTGGACAAGTTCGAGCCGGAGCGTGGCTTCAAGTTCGAGACCTACGCCGTGAACCGCATCAAAGGCGCGATCCTCGACGAACTCCGAGCCCTCGACTGGGTGCCGAGATCGGTGCGGTCACGGGCGAGGGAGATCCAGCGCACGATGGCCGAGCTCGAACACCGCCTGCTCCGTACCCCCACGGAGGAGGAGATCGCTGAATCGATGGATGTCCCGCTCGACACACTTCGCGACCACCTCGGTGAGATCGCCAATCTCGGCTTCGTCGCCCTGGACGAACTCCTCAACCCCTCCGAACGGGAGTCGGGTGCGATCTCGGAGATGATCGCCGACCCGAAGGCCGTCGATCCGCTCGGAAGCTTCGAAAAGGAGGAGACGCGCTACATGCTCGCCGACTCCATCAACCGCCTACCCGACAGGGAGCGCCTCGTGCTCACCCTCTACTACTACGAGGGGTTGACCCTCGCCGAGATCGGCGGCGTCCTCAACGTGACGGAGTCGAGGATCTGCCAGATCCACACGAAGGCGGTGATGAGCCTGCGCAACAGGTTCATCGAACCGGCCTATCGGTGATCGAGACCTGATCCTGCCCCTCCCTCGCGCGCCGGTGGGAGGACCGATGCGTACTGTGAGCCCCGTCCTCCTACACTGTGCGTCAATTACACACGTCCATCGCAATCCCCGCGTGGTGCGTCCCAAGGGACGTTCGGGGGCTCGAAGGATGGGCGGAAGCACCAACCCGAACAAGGAGAAGACACCATGGCTGTTGTCGCCATGCGCCAGCTGCTCGAAGCCGGCGTCCACTTCGGTCACCAGACCGCAAGGTGGAATCCAAAGATGCGCCCGTTCATCTTCTCGGAACGCAATGGGATCCACATCCTCGACCTCCGCCAGACCCTAGAGGCCGCCGAGGAGTCGTACGCCATCGCACGTGACACGGTCGCGGGCGGGGGAACCGTGCTGTTCGTCGGCACGAAGAAGCAGGCCCAGGCCGCCGTCGAGGAGGCCGCCAAGCGCGCCGGAATGCCGTATGTGAATCACCGCTGGCTCGGTGGGATGCTCACCAACTTCCAGACGATCCACAAGCGGATCCTCTACATGCTCGAGCTCGAGCAGATGGAGACGAGTGGCGAGATGAACTCGCTGCCGAAGAAGGAGCGCCTGAGGCTCCGCCGGGAGGCTGAGAAGCTCGTCGCGGTCCTCGGTGGTGTGCGCGACCTGCGCCGCGCGCCCGACGTCGTGTTCATCGTCGACATCAACGCCGAGCACATCGCGGTTGGCGAGGCGAACAGGCTCGCCATCCCCGTGATCGCGCTCGTCGACACCAACTGCGATCCGGACCTCGTCGATTTCGTCATCCCCGGCAATGACGACGCCATCCGCGCTGCGCAGCTCATCGCCGGCGTCATCGCCGACGGATGCATCGCGGGCAAGGAGATCGCACAGGCCAAGCGCAAGGACGCCAAGGATCCCGACGCCGATCCGCAGGACGCGGACCGCCAGGACGGGGAGTGACCGTCATGGCCGACTTCACCGCACAGGACGTTCAAGCACTCAGGCACGCAACAGGTGCAGGCATGATGGACGCGAAGAAGGCGCTCACCGAGACCGGTGGCGACATGGACAAGGCGAAGGACTACCTCCGTGAGAAGGGGCTTGCTGCCGTCGCGAAGCGCTCTGAGCGCGAGCAGGGCGAAGGTGCCGTTGGGTCCTATCTACACAACCAGGCAGGTCGGCCGGTGATCGGTGTGCTGATCGGTCTCGCGTCCGAGACCGACTTCGTGGCCAAGAGCGAGGAGTTCGTCGCAGCGGCCAACGACATCGCCATGCACGCCGCCGCCGCACGCCCGACATGGATCCGGCGTGAGGACGTCCCCGAGGACGTCCTCACGAAGGAGAAGGAGCTCATCGCGGCCCAGGCTCGGAACGAGGGCAAGCCACCGGAGATCATCGACAAGATCGTCGAAGGTAGGATCGGCACGTTCTACCGCGACAACGTCCTCGAGGACCAGGTGTTCGTTCGCACGGACCGCTTCGAGGGCACCGTCGGTGAGCTCGTCCAGCAGCTCGCCGTCAAGATGGGGGAGAACATCTCCGTGGCCTCCATGGCCAGGGTCGAGATCGGGGAGAGCTGAGCGAATGGCGAACAGGCGAGTCGTCCTCAAACTGTCAGGTGAGGCGTTCGCAAACGCCGAGCTCGGATACGGGATCGATCCCCTCACCATCGATCGCACGGCTGGTGAAATCGCCGAGGTATCCGCCGAAGGGTATGAGATCGCGGTGGTCGTCGGAGGTGGCAACATCTTCCGAGGACTGAGCGATGCAGCAGCCGGCATGGATCGTGCCAATGCCGACTACATGGGGATGCTCGCAACGGTCATCAACGCGCTCGCCCTCCGTGACGGACTGGAGCGGGCGGGAGCCGTGTGTCGCGTCCAGACGGCCCTCACGATCCAAGAGGTCGCAGAGCCCTACATTCGCCTGAGGGCGATCCGCCACCTCGAGAAGGGACGAGTCGTCATCTTCGCGGCGGGTACGGGGAATCCGTTCTTCACCACGGACACGACAGCGGCCCTGCGTGCCGCAGAGATCGGTGCAGATGCCGTGCTGAAGGCGACGAAGGTCGAAGGTATCTACACCTCGGATCCGAGGACGGATCCCGACGCCGAGCTCCTCTCGGAGCTCGACTACATGCATGCCATCGCCGAACAGCTCGGGGTGATGGACACGACGGCGATTACGATGTGCATGGAGAACGACCTCCCTATCCGGGTCTTCAACATGACCGTTCCCGGCAACATCGCCCGTGCGGTTCGGGGGGAGCCGGTGGGAACCTTGGTCGACGCTGGGAGGCACGTGTGATCGGTGAACAACTCGACGACGCCAGGGCAAAGATGGATCAGGCCGTGACCCACACGGTCTCGGAGTTCGGCACGGTCCGTACGGGGCGAGCGAACCCCGGGCTCCTCAGCCGGATCACCGTCGACTACTACGGCGCCCAGACGCCACTCCAGCAGCTCGCGAACTTCTCCGTGCCCGAGGCGCGAATGCTCGTCGTACAGCCATACGACAAGTCGGCGATTCCGGCGATCGAACGATCGATCCAGGCGGCCGACCTCGGTCTGAATCCGTCGAACGACGGCAACGTCATCCGGCTGGCCTTCCCCTCACTGACGGAGGAGCGACGCAGGGACCTCATCAAGGTGGTCCATCGGCTCGCCGAGGACGGTCGCGTCGCGATTCGGAACGTTCGTCGGCATGCCAAAGACGCCATCGAGGCCGAGGACGTATCCGAGGACGACATCCACCGTGCCGAGAAGGAACTCCAGGACCTCACGAACGCACACATCGCGTCGATCGACGAAGCCCTTGCCCGCAAAGAGGAGGAGCTCCTCGAGGTGTGATCCCTGATTCCCGCCTGCCGACATGCCGGTCGGTTGTGGGTGTCAGGAGCCACCTTCGGGTAGCGTGCAGAGAACATGGTTGACGACGAACGACCCAACGAGTCCGGCGGAGGATTCGACGACTGGCTCGACGAGGAGCCCGGCCCCGACACCGATCCCTACGCCGCCCTGGCCGACGAGGACGAGGACGAGGCCGAGGTCTCCGAGTGGATCGCTTTCAGCGGTTCAGCGGCCAACGACGACGACGATCATCACGCGGACGATCCGGCCGCCGAGGTCGACAGTCGCGATCGGAACGCCTCCGATGACGAGACCGGCGTGGAGGCCGATGGAGTGGCAGGTGAAGAACCTGGGCCCGTCAGCTTCAGCGATGGCGACGAGACCGAGGAGATCCCCGTCTCGCGACCCGAGCCATCGGGGTTCGAACCCGCAACGTCCGTTGAGTTGGCCGACTTCGATGGCGGTGGGCGTGCCGACACCGACGAGATCCCGATCATCGCAGCTGGCGACGTCACCGCCGTCGGTGCCGACCCTACCGACACCGAACCCGACGTAGATGACACCGACGAGCTACCGGTCGTCGGGGATGAGGCGGAGATCGATACGGGTGAACTCCCTGTGATCGCTCCAGGGTTGGATGGCATCGCCACCGCGTACGACGGAGTCGGTGGGCAAGATCCACTCCCGTCAGATCAAGGCTTCGACAATCAGGCACCCTCGGGCGCCTCCGCTGACCTTGCCGCCATGTTCGAGGAGTTCGACGAACTGGTTGCCGACGACCTATCGGGCGAGGAACCGTCTGGCGAAGGGCCCTGGGCAGGCGAAAAGTCGGGCGGGGAATCACCCGACGAATTCGATCCCCTCAAGGAGGACTACCCCCAGACGTCGACGCGCGAGCATGCGGGCCTTGCCGCTGCAATCGCCGAAGCCGACACGGAGGCCACCGAACGAGTCGCACTCGCCGCACCGATACCCGGCCTAGAGTCGAACGTTGTGGGCTTCGAGGACGTCGTGGAGGCGGAAGGTCATGGGAGGGTCCGAGCTCGTGCGAGCGGCGACCTCGTTGCGAGGATCATCACCGCGATCGTCCTTATCGGCGCGCTCGCCGCTTCGCTCGTGTGGCGTCCCGCGCTCATCGCCCTCGCCACCGTCGTGTTCATCATCGGTGCGGGGGAGTTCTATACCGCGCTGCGTCGAACGGGCCGTCAGCCCATCGCACTGTTCGGGTTCGTGGGACTCCTTGGAGCGAGCATCGGAGCCTTCGTGTGGGGCGCCATTGCCATACCGATGGCGTTCATGGCGGTGGCAACAGTGCTCCTGCTGTTCTACGCAGTCGTCCCCGGGAGGCAGGACCCGATGGCGAACCTCGCGCTCACGATCACCGTGATGGCGTGGGTGGGGCTCGGCACCTACTCGATGATGATCGCTGTGTCGGAGGACTATCGAACCCTCATCGTCGGTGTCGTGTTCACCGTCGCCATGATGGACATCGCCCAGTACTTCGTGGGACGCACACTCGGACGTCACAAGCTGTCTCCGTGGGTGTCACCCAACAAGACCGTCGAAGGCCTCGTCGGAGGGGTGATCGTTGCCCTCACGATCGGGGCGCTCCTGCACTTCTTCCCGCCGTTCGAACTCACATCGGGTTTGGCGATCGGAGCTTCCGTCGCGTTGCTCGTGCCGCTCGGGGACCTCGCGATGTCTGCGGCGAAGCGTGCGCTCGACATCAAGGACATGGGCTCGATCCTGCCGGGGCACGGTGGGTTCCTCGATCGCATCGACGGGCTCCTGTTCGTGATTCCTGCGGCATGGGGCATCTTCGTGTGGGCGGGCATCCTCTGAGACCACTCGTCGTCCTCGGTGCAACCGGGTCGATCGGCCGCCAGACGCTCGATGTCGCCGAGCGCATCGGAGTGCCGGTCGCGGTGATCGCCGCACGCAGGGCTTCGAGCGAACTCCTCGATCTCGCAATCGAACACCCCGATGCGGCCGTGTGCGTGGTCGAGGGCGGAGACCAGCTTCGACGGTTCGAGTCGCAGCTCGGTGCTCGTCTCCGGGTCGGTCAGGAAGCCGTCGCGGACGCCGCGTCGATGTCGGAGACCATCGTCGTGAACGGCATCGTCGGTGCAGCCGGGCTCGGGCCATCACTTGCAGCCCTCCACGCAGGCAACCGACTCGCCCTGGCAAACAAGGAGAGCCTCGTCATCGGTGGTCCGTTGATCCGCGCCGCGCTCGAATCGGGTGGAGGCGAGATCGTTCCGATCGACTCCGAGCACTCTGCAGTCTGGCAGTGCCTCGTCGGTGAGCCTGCAGGGTCGGTTCGGAGGCTGGTCCTCACCGCATCCGGTGGCCCCTTCCATGGCAGGTCGCAGGCGTCGTTGGGCGATGTCACCGTGGAGGACGCGCTTGCACACCCGACTTGGGAGATGGGTGAACGCATCAGCGTGGACTCGGCGACCATGATGAACAAGGCGTTCGAGGTGATCGAGGCCCACTACCTCTTCGGGATTCCCTACGACTCGATCGACGTGGTGGTCCACCGCCAGAGCGTGGTCCACTCCTTCGTCGAGTTCACGGATGGTGTCGTCAAGGCCGAGGTCGGCTTCCCCGATATGAGGAAGCCAATCCAGTATGCGATCACCGGACCCACCAGGATGGCCGTCGACAGCGAACCGTTCTCACTGGTCGGAACGACGCTCACATTCGAAGAACCCGACCGGGATTCGTTCCCTTGCCTCGACCTCGGGTATGCCGCAGGCCGTGCCGGTGGAACCGCCCCCGTCGTGCTGAACGCCGCCGACGAGGTAGC
This sequence comes from Acidimicrobiia bacterium, assembly GCA_035461905.1. Taxonomy (GTDB): domain Bacteria; phylum Actinomycetota; class Acidimicrobiia; order Spongiisociales; family UBA5794; genus SZUA-442. The sequence continues at coordinate 78,351 of DATHUV010000137.1, forward strand.
CGTCGCCGCCTTCCTCTCGGGGGAGATCGCGTTCACCGAAATCGCGTCGGTCGTCGAGGTGGTGCTGGCGCGCCACGACGTCTTCGTCCCAGGAACGGTCGCCGAAATCGAAGCGGTAGATGGGGATGCACGGACCCGGGCGCAGGAGGCGGTCCGCTCGCTGCGGCGCTGAGTTGGCGGGTCCGGGGAGTACCTTTACCGCTCCCGGCACCGAGGAGGAGCGATGGGCGCTCTCATCATGATCATCGGCGTCATCCTCATGATCATCATCCATGAGGGTGGTCACTTCGTTGCCGCCAAGGCGTTCGGGATGAAGGCAACCGAGGCGTTCTTCGGATTCGGGCCCAGGCTCTGGTCCACCACTCGCGGTGAGACGGAGTACGGCGTCAAGGCGATCCCCTTCGGGGGTTATGTACGCATCATCGGCATGAACCCATTCGAGGAGATCGATCCTTCCGAAGAGGACCGGACCTATCGCGTCGCCCCGTATTGGAAGAAGACCGTTGTCGTCCTCGCCGGCATCGTCAGTCACTTCATCGTCGCCCTCTTCCTGCTGTGGCTCGTGGGCGTTGTGTGGGGAACGGTCGCATTCGACGACGACGGACAGGTCATACGTTCGACGACCATCGCTGCCGTATCATCGACCATTCCCGGGACCTCCACGCCCTCCCCGGCGGAGCAGTCCGGCATCGTCGTCGGCGACGTCCTCGTGTCGACGGACGGCATGCCCGTCGACGCGTGGGAGGAGTTCACCGCCTTCGCTCGAGACAACGGTGGTCGCCAGGTGGTCATCGGTGTCGATCGCAATGGCGAGACCCTGGACCTCCGGGCAACGCTCGCCATCGTCGAGCGCCCCGTCTTCGACGAGAACGGCGAGCCGATCACCGATGCGTCCGGTGAGCCGGTCGTCGAGGAAGCGGGATTCTTCGGCGTCACGCCGGAGGCCCTCCGTGAGGACCAGGGCATAATCGGCATGATCCCCGTGGCGTTCTCCCAGTTCGGTGAGGCAGCCGTTGCCAGCATCCGCGGCCTGTGGGGGCTCGTCATCGGGTTCCCGGAGTTGGTGGCATCGCTCTTCGGGGGCAACGATGAGATCCTCGAGACGGTCCGGCCGATCAGCCCGATCGGGCTGGTGCAGCTCGCGGGCCCCGTCGAGTCCACGCTGCAGCTGCTCGCCCTCGTCAACATCTTCGTTGGAATCCTCAACTTCGTACCTCTCTATCCGCTCGACGGTGGCCACTTCGCCGTGGCAACGTACGAAAAGGCGACCGGACGGGTGCCCAATGTCCAGAAGCTGGTCCCCGTTGCGGCGGTCGTGTTCATCTTCCTCGTGAGCCTCGGGCTCATGGGTGTCTACCTCGACATCGTCAAGCCGCTCTGATCCGACGGCGGGTACGTCCGGTCACGGTGTGTGCGAAGTACCCTTCCGGTATGCATGAACGACGCCAGACTCGCCAACTGATGGTCGGGAAGGTCCCGGTCGGTGGTGGAGCGCGGATCTCCGTTCAATCGATGACGACGACGAAGACCCACGACGTCGACGGCACGCTCGCCCAGATCTATGCCCTGGCGGGGTCTGGCGCCGACATCGTGCGGGTGACCTGTAACACCGTCGAAGCAGCCCAGGGCCTCGCCGAGATGATGCCCCGGGTGCCCGTGCCGATCATCGCTGACATCCATTACCAGTACAGGCTTGCGCTCGCGGCGATCGAGGCAGGTGTGTCGGGCCTTCGCCTGAACCCCGGGAACATCCGCAAGGAATCACAGATCAAGACGGTCGCGAACTCTGCGAAGGATGCCGGGATCCCGATCCGGATCGGTGTCAACGCTGGATCCCTCGACAAGGACTTGCTCGACAAGCACGGCGGGCCGGTGCCGGCAGCCCTCGTCGAGTCCGCCATGATGGAGGTCAGGTACTTCGACGACGTCGACTTCCATGACGTGAAGATCTCCGTGAAGCACTCCAACGTGCCCCTCATGGTCGAGAGCTACCGCCTGCTCGCTGACACCACGGACTATCCCCTCCACCTCGGCGTCACGGAGGCGGGCCCGCTTCCGGGTGGGCTCATCAAGTCCGTGGCCGGAATCGCCACCCTCCTCAACGAGGGAATCGGCGACACGATCAGGTTCTCCCTCACGGCTGATCCCGTCGAGGAGGCCAAGGCGGGCAAGCAGCTCCTCGAGTACCTCGGACTGCGCGAGCGGACCGGCCTCGATCTCATCGCCTGCCCCTCGTGCGGCAGGGCGGAGGTCGATGTGATCGCTGTGGCCAAGGAAGCCAACGAGCGGCTCGGAGCGTTGAACCTCCCGATCCAGGTCGCGGTCATGGGATGCGTGGTGAACGGGCCGGGGGAGGCACGTGAGGCAGATCTCGGTCTCGCCGCGGGACGCGGGCGCGGCCACCTCTTCATCAAAGGGGAGGTCGTGCGCGTCGTGCCCGAAGCCGAGATGGTCGATGCCCTCGTCGCCGAGGCGAAGCTCCTCGCCCTCGAAGGCGTCGACGCACGTCTGGCGGCCCGTGACGCCTCTGCGGCCGACATCGCCATGGAGGAGAGCATCGAGCTCCTCTCGTTGCGCGGTGACGCCAACCGCTCCGAGGAGCGCAAGGCGGCTGTCGCCGACATCGCATCCTCGACGGAGTGAGGACCCGCTAACCTCGCCACCTCATCCTCGACCGATCGGGAGTCGTCGTGCGCTGGTCCCAAGCCTTCATACCCACGCTCCGTGAGGACCCCACCGATGCAGAGGCCGTCAGCCACAAGCTGCTGGTGCGTGGCGGCTACATCCGTCAGCTGATGTCGGGTGTGTACTCCATGCTCCCGTTGGGTCAGCGTGTCCGCGAAAAGGTGATGGCGATCATCCGCGAGGAGATGAACGCGATCGGTGGACAGGAGTTCCTCCTCCCTCAGCTCCATCCGCGCGACATCTGGGATCGGACTGGCCGGATCGAAACGATGGCGGACATCCTGATGACGTTCGACGACAACAAGGGTTCGCCGGTCGTCCTCGGTCCGACGCACGAGGAGATCTTCGCCACGGTCTCTACGGAGCTCGACTCATATCGCCAGCTTCCCCAGCTGTGGTACCACATCCAGACCAAGTTCCGTGACGAGCCGAGACCCAAGAGCGGGCTTCTGCGTGTCAGGGAGTTCACGATGAAGGACTCGTACTCCTTCGACATCGACGAGGCGGGCCTCGACGCGCAATTCGACAGACACTTCGAGGCATACCTCCGCATCTTCACCCGCCTTGGGATGGATGCCGTTGCCGTGCGTGCCTCCTCAGGTGCGATGGGTGGGAAGGAGTCGGTCGAGTTCATGGTGGCGAGCGAGGTAGGCGAGGATCTCGTCGCGCACTGCGTCGCATGTGGGTACGCGGCGAATGTCGAGACGGCGACCTCGGCCGTCGACCCTGTCGAGGATCCGGTAGGGGACGAGCCGACGGAGCGGTTCCCGACTCCCGGGGTCCGAACCATCGCCGACCTCGCGGCGTTCGAGGGCGGAGCGGAGCCAGATCGCCAGATCAAGACCCTCGTCTACATGCTCGACGGAACGCCGACGCTCGTCCTCATGCGGGGGGATCACGCGCTCCAGGAACAGAAGTTGTCCGACCAGACCCGCTCGATCGACGTACGTCCCGCCCGTGCCGAGGAGATCATTGCCCTCCTCGGCGCCGACGCGGGAAGCCTCGGAGCAGTGGGCGTCGAAGGTATCCGGATCGTCGCCGATCGTGTGCTCGAGGGCAGGAGGTCCATGACCACCGGCGCCAACGAGAACGACGTCCATGTCAGGAACGTCGACGTGGCGAGGGACATCGCTGTCGAGGCCTTCCTCGACCTCAGGGCTGTCGTCGACGGCGACGCGTGTCCCGAGTGCCTCGCACCGTTGTCAGTGTTCAAGGCGATCGAGGTCGGTCACATCTTCAAGCTCGGCACCTTCTATGCGGAACCGCTCGGTATGAAGGTCCCGGACGCAGAAGGGCGGATGGTTCCCGTCGTCATGGGTTCCTACGGGATCGGCGTCGAGCGGAACATGGCGGTCTCCATCGAGGTGAACCACGACGAGCGTGGCATCGTATGGCCGATCAGCATTGCTCCCTTCCAGGTCGTGATCACCGTGCTGCGCCCGGACGAGGACCTGCCCGCGGCGACATCGACTGCCCTGTACACGGAACTGGTGGCATCGGGTGTCGAGGTCCTCCTCGACGATCGGGACGAGAGACCCGGTGTCAAGTTCAACGACGCCGAGCTGATCGGGATCCCATTCCGCATCACCGTTGGCCCGCGTGGGCTCGAGCGGGGTGTCGTCGAGCTCGTCGAGCGTGCCTCGGGAGCGTCGCGGGAGATCGCCGTGGATGCTGTCGTCGAAGAGATCCGGTCCCTGGTCGGCTGAGCACACCTTTCGGTCCACCCAAGAGCATCGCCAACTCGTCGAGCTGATATACTCCTCGTTGGACGAACCGAGATCTCTGCCGAGGTGGGCCGTGGCCCGCCTCTTTCTTTGAGCAGGTTTCTCAGGTGGCACAAGAGGAGAATGTTGAGCGTCGTAGACCGCCTATGGGACCGCATCGGTCCGTATGTCGCTGCAGAGGACGTCGAACTCGACGATGTCGAGGTCCTCGGTGGCGGACAGATCGTGCGCGTCACCGTTGACGCTGACGATCCGCTCGGCGTCGATCGGATCGCAGAGCTCTCGCGCGGGATCAGCCGCATCATCGACGAGGAGGACCCGATCCCCACGTCCTACACGCTCGAGGTCTCCTCGCCCGGTCTCGAACGCAGGCTCCGTCGACCTCGGCATTACGAGAAGTCGATAGGCAAGCAGATCAGGGTCAAGACCCTCTCGGCAGTGGAAGGGGAGAAGACCCACACCGGAAACCTCACAGCAGCCGACGACGATGGGTTCACGATCGACGTCGACGGCCTGGAACGGACCCTCGCATATGCGCAGGTTGCGTCTGCTCGGACGGTGTTCGAGTGGGAAACGTCGACACGCCCCGGGAAGAGCTCGTAGGGAGACACCATGGACTACAACCTGATGGATGCGCTGGAACTGCTCGAACGCGAAAAGGGCGTGCCACGCGACACCATTCTCGAGGCGCTGGCGAACGCGCTGGTGTCGGCCTACAAGCGGACTCCCGGTGCGGCCGAGGAGGCGAGGGTCACGATCGACGCGGACACAGGCGAGATCAAGGTGTACGGCCAGGAACTCGATGAGGACGGCAACGTCACCGATGAGTGGGAGGACACGCCGGAGGACTTCGGCCGTATCGCCGCCCAGACCGCGAAGCAGGTCATCATCCAGCGACTCCGGGACGCAAAGCGCGAGCAGGTCTTCGACCTGTACGACGGTCGTGAAGGCGATCTGATCACGGGCATCATCCAACAGTCCGACCACCGCTATTCGATCGTCGATCTCGGAGATGCCGAAGCGATCCTCCCCGGGTCGGAGAAGATCCCGTATGAACGACTCGAGCGGGGCAACCGCGTCAAGGCGTGGATCCTCGAGGTGCGCGGCGAGGGCAAGGGACCCCAGATCGTCCTGTCACGCAGCCATCCGGAGTTCATCAGGGCACTCTTCGAGCTCGAGGTCCCCGAGTTGGTCGACGGGGACATCGAGATCAAGGCCATTGCGAGGGAAGCGGGCCACCGCACGAAGATCGCCGTCATGTCGCACGACCCGAACGTCGATCCTGTGGGGGCCTGCGTCGGCGCTCGCGGTTCACGCGTCCGCCAGGTCGTGAACGAGCTCAAGGGCGAGAAGGTCGACATCGTCGAGTGGAACGACGACTCGCGGGCATTCATCGCCGAGGCGCTGAGTCCGGCCCGGGTCCAGGACGTCCAGATCGACGAGGACGAGGGCACCGCGACCGTGACGGTGCCTGACCATCAGCTCTCGCTCGCCATCGGCAAGGAGGGGCAGAACGCCCGCCTCGCAGCGAGGCTGTCCGGATACCGCATCGACATCCGCTCGGAATCCCAGGCACTCGGCATCGAGGTCGAGGATGACGATGCGGACGAGGTTGAGTTCGAGACGGTCGAAGAGGGCGACGGAGCTGATCGCTCCGAGGTTTCCTCCCCGGCGGTCGACGCCGACGCATCCGTCGACGCGAGTGGTGACGAGGTGACCCCCGAGACAGAAGGCGCTGAGGCAGGGGACGCCGGGACAGACGAAGCCGAGGCGACCGAGAAGAGTTTGAGTTCGGTGGAGGGCGAGTCGGGCGAAGATGCCGAACCCGCCGCATCGGACACCGAGGAGGCGCCCCCTGAGGATCAGTGATCGGGCGCCGTTGTTGGCACGGAGGTGAGCGTGGCGAAGGTACGCGTATACGAACTGGCACGGGATCTTGGACAGGACTCCAAGGACGTGCTTGAGCGCGCCCGGGAGCTCGGCATCGAGGTGAAGACCGCTTCCTCCGGACTCGACGAGGATTCGGCCGACCTCGTTCGCACGTCGTTCGGGGAGGCCAAGGGCACGACCGCAGCACCGGAGGAGACGGCCGAACCCGTCGCCGCTCCACCGACCGCGGCAGCGACCGCAGAACCCGAACCAGAGCCAGCACCAGAACCGGCAGTCGACGAGGACCTCGAGGCCGACGTAGACGAGCCCTCTGCGGAGCCGGCGGAGTCCGCCGCGCCCGATGAGGAGGAAGAGGAGCGGGTTCTCCTCGTCGAGCCAGGCATCACGGTGCACGAGCTGGCACGGATGATCAAGACCCGGACCGCCGAGATCGTCCAGACCCTCATGTTCATGGGCGAGATGGTGCCCGGCGGCGGCGAGATCCCGGTAGGTGCCTTCGAGCGCCTCGGACAGGAACTCGGCTGGGAGTTCCTCGTCGCTGAGTCCGACGTCGTGGAGGAGGACGAGGTTCGTCAACGACACCTCATCGCCTACGAGGACGATCCGGACAGCCTCGTCACGCGCCCCCCGGTTGTGACCGTCATGGGCCACGTCGACCATGGAAAGACCCAGCTGCTCGACACGATCCGGAGCGCGAACGTCGTCGAAGGTGAGGCCGGGCGCATCACGCAACACATCGGCGCGTACCAGGTTGCCCACGGAGGGTCGCTCATCACCTTCATCGACACGCCGGGTCACGAGGCATTCACCGCGCTCCGTGCACGCGGCGCGGACGTCACGGACATTGCGATCATCGTCGTGGCCGCAGACGACTCGGTCATGCCCCAGACCGTTGAGGCGATCAACCACGCAAAGGCTGCGGACGTCCCCATCATCATCGCGATCAACAAGATGGACCTCGAAGCGGCAGATCCCCACACGGTGCGCGCTGCGCTCACCCAGCACGGCATCGTCGTGGAGGACCTCGGAGGCGATGTTCCCGCGATTGAGATCTCCGCACTCAAGGGAACCAACATCGAGGATCTCCTGGAAATGATCACACTCGTCGCGGAGGTCGAGGAACTGACCGCGAACCCGAAGGCGCCGGCGATCGGTACCGTCATCGAGGCGCAGTTGGAGGTCGGCCGAGGGCCCGTTGCGAGCCTGATCGTCCAGCGCGGAACGCTCAAGACAGGCGACGCACTCGTTGCAGGACCCGTAGCCGGTCGGGTCCGTGCGATGTTCGACCATGCCGGCGGCCAGATCAAGGTCGCGCCACCGTCCACCCCCGTCGTGGTGATGGGGTGGGATGACATCCCGACAGCGGGCGACATGTTCGAGGTAGCGAAGGACGAGCGGACCGCCCGGAAGATGGCCGAGGCGAAGGTCGATGAGATCCGTGCCCACGATCTCGTTGTTCCGAGTGCCACGGACCGCCTTGGCATGCTGATCGAGCAGATTCGCACCCAGGACTATTCCGAACTGCGCATCATCGTCAAGACCGACGCTCACGGATCGCTCGAGGCGATCAAGGACTCCGTTGGCAAGATCAGCAGGGACGACGGTTACGTATCGATCGTCCATTCGGGAGTGGGTGGCATCACCGCGAACGATGTCGCGCTCGCCGAGGCATCCGGGGCGATCATCTACGGTTTCAACGCACGGCCCGATGCCTCGGCACGGGCCGCTGCAAAGGAAACGGCGATCGATATCCGGACATTCTCGATCATCTACGAGCTCCTCGACGATGTCGAGTCACTCCTCGTCGGCGAGTTGAGTCCCGAGGAGGTCGAGAACTTCCTCGGCGTCGCGGAGGTGCGGCAGGTATTCCGCGCACCGAGGGTGGGAACGGTTGCGGGCTCCTATGTCACGGAGGGATCGATCAACCGGAACGCTCGAGCCCGGCTCGTGCGCGACGGTGTCGTCGTGTACGACGGGAGGATCGTCTCGTTGCGCAGATTCAAGGATGACGTTCCGACCGTCGCAACGGGGTACGAATGCGGTATCGGGCTCGCGAACTTCCGGGACATCAAGGAAGGCGACACGATCGAGTCGTACGAGGTTCGTGAGATCGCTCGCACCTGATCGCCAGGCATCGGAGGGATCATGGCACGCCAGCAGAGCGCACGGATGCGCAAGGTCAATGAGCTCGTTCGCGAGGTCGTGGCCGATGCAGTTCAGGACCTCAAGGATCCCCGCGTAGGATTCCTCACGATCACGGGCGCTGAGACGAGTCCCGACCTTCGCCACGCCATCGTGTACTACTCGGTGCTCGGCACTGACGAAGAGAAGGCGGACGCCGCGGTCGCACTCACGAAGGCGAGCCCGAGGATCCAGGGCGCCGTGGGGGACCAGACTCGGCTGAGGTACACACCGAAGCTCGAGTTCCGGGTCGATACGTCGATCGACCGTGGCCTGCGCATCAGTCAGCTGCTTGCGGAGCTCGCAGAGGAGTCGATTGATGCGCCAGCTGAGCGAGAAGACGACGCGCAAGCGGAGGAGCCTGATGCATCCTGACCTCGACCGTGCGATCGACTCGGCTGCGACCCTTCTCGACGCCGGCAACAGGATCGGTGTCGTGGGTCACGTCGGGCCGGACGGTGACGCGCTCGGGTCGATGCTCGCCCTCACGCTCTCTGCCGCGGCCACGGGACGATCGGCGTTTGCGTCGTTCGACAACCCGTTCGTCGTTCCCGACGAGATGCGATTCCTCGACACGTCGACCCTCGTCGCGCCGGAGACCTTCCCGGCGGACCTCGATGTCGCCGTCGCCGTCGACACCTCCGTGCGATCGCGGGTCGGTGGCCTCGCGGACAGGATGGAGTCTGCATCGCACCTGCTCGTGATCGATCACCACATCTCGGATGGGCAGTGGGGAGACCTGATCGTGCTCGATCCCACCGCGGGGTCGACGGCCGAGCTCGTGTACGAGGTTCTCGTGCGCCTCGGATGGCCGATCTCCCCCGGCGTTGCCGCGGCGATCTACACCGGCATCGTCACCGACACGGGGCGATTCCAGTACTCGTCGACGTCGCCTCGAACACACGAGATCGCAGCACAGCTCCTCAGGGCCGGCGTGGAGCCCGACGAGATCGGCCAACGATTGTTCGAGGAGGCACCGTTCGGTTATTACGCAGTCGCCTCCCGCGTGCTCGAGCGTGCCGTCCTCGATGTCGACCACCGTTTCGTCTGGTCCCTCATGACCATCGAGGATCTCGGAGTGGGCGGGCTTGCGTACCACCAGACAGACCCCTTGATCGACCTCGTGCGCATGGCGCGTGAAACGGACGTCGCACTCCTCCTCAAGGAACAGACCCCGGGTGTCTACAAGGGATCGCTTCGCTCACGTGGACGTGTGGACGTCGCTGGGATCGCGAGGTCGTTCGGTGGCGGTGGGCACCACAACGCCTCGGGATTCACATCGAGCGACCCGATCGAGACGATCGTGGAACTCGTGGTGGCCCAGCTCCCGTGACCGGCCCGGTACCGCCAGGCTTCGTCCTCGTCGACAAGGAACAGGGGTGGACCTCCCACGACGTCGTCGCGAAGGTGAGGCGACTCCTCGGAGGGAAGGTAGGCCATGCGGGAACCCTCGATCCGATGGCGACGGGGCTCCTGATCCTTGGCATCGGTCGCGCAACGAAACTGCTTCGATTCGTCCAAGCGAACGAGAAGGAGTACGTCGCGACAGCCCAGCTCGGGGTCGCGACGGACTCACTCGATGCTGACGGTGCGATCATTTCGCGTGAGCCACTCCCCGCCGATCATGACCAGATCGTGTCCGCCATGGAACGCTTCGTCGGCACCATCGTCCAGGTTCCTCCCATGGTCTCGGCCCGCAGGGTCGAGGGAAAGCGCCTCTACGAACTCGCCAGGGAGGGCAGGGTCGTCGAACGCGAGGCCCGTCCGGTCACGATCCACAGGCTCGAGCTACTCGAGGTCGCACCGAGCGACTATCCAGAGATCACCTTCCGGGTGGTCTGCTCGACGGGAACGTACGTGCGAACGCTCGCCGACGACATCGCACGCTCGCTCGGCGGACGAGCGCACCTCACCGCGCTTCGGCGCACCCGCAATGGCTCGATGCTCATCGAGAACGCCACACCGGTGGCAGGCATTGTCGCGGCCATTGCCGAGGGTACGATCGACCCCATGGCCATCGAACGCATGATTGTCAACCCATGGGATGCCCTCGCATTCATGCCGGACATCATCGTCGACGACACCGTCGCGTTTCGTGTCCGCAATGGTCGATCGGTCCCGCTCGATGACGAGACGATCGCCGAGGGCGCGATGGTGCGGATCGGGTCCGGGGACGGCCGTCTCGTTGCCGTGTACCGGCGAGAACGTGGTGCGCTGGTGCCAGAGGTCGTTCTCCCGTGAGGATTCTCACGGGTAGCCCTGAGACATGGGACGCCGCAGGCATGGCCCACGCGGTGGCGATCGGTGTGTTCGACGGCTTCCATCGCGGCCACCGTGCCGTGTTCGAAACCCTGGCTCGTGCGTCCGATGGGCTGCCCCTGGTCGCCATGACCTTCTCCGATCATCCGGACGCCGTGGTTGACGGTGGCCCACCTCCTCCGGCCCTCACGACGCTCGAACGTCGCATCGAGCTGTTCGACGATGCAGGGATCTCGATCGCGGCGATCATCGATTTCGACCACGACACGATGCAGCTTTCCCCTGATCGGTTCGTACAGAGATACCTTGTCGGCGGCCTGAATGCCGGCGTCGTGGCCGTCGGAGACGGGTTCCGATTCGGTCACGGAGCGCGTGGCACGGTCGACACCCTGAGGTTGCTCGGACTCGACCACGGCTTCACGATTCTCGCCACGCCCATCGTGACCATCCACGGTACCGAGGTTCGGTCTTCGACGATCCGCGCCGCGATTGCCTCGGGAGGCGTCGAGCTCGCTGCCAGGATGCTCGGGCGGCCGTTCGAGATAGACGGAGAGGTCGTTCCCGGTGACGCTCGGGGCCGAACGATCGGGTTCCCGACCGCGAACGTGTCCATGCCGAGCGGCTTCGTGCGCCCGGCGGGGGGTGTGTACGCGGTTCGATGCACGGTCGAGGATGTCACCTACGCCGGCGTGTGCAACGTCGGGACGAGCCCCACGTTCGGAGGCGGATCCGAGAAGATCGAGGTGCACCTGCTCGACGTCGACATGGACCTCTACGGAAGAACCGTCCGCGTCGCATTCATCGACCGGATCCGCAACGAGCAGAGGTTCGCCACGGTCGACGCCCTCGTCGCCCAGATTTCGAACGACGTCGAACGTGCCAGGGTCACCCTGGAACAGTGACACCCCGTTCAGGTCGCGAGCGATGACCGGAAGGCGCTGGAGGGACGTGGAAGGGGGGAGAACCGCCCCCTTGTAGCGGTCGACGAATCCTGACAGAGTCGCACCATGCCGCACTTCCCGAAGGGAAGTCGCCATGGTCGTCGGTCTCATCCTCGTACTCGCAATGGGCGCTCCGATCCTCTCGGACACCGAGGAACTTGCTCCGGGTGATGCGCTCGCGCTGTCGGGTCAGGCGGTGGTCACGTCGCCTGTGACCCTCCCGAAGGCCCCGGCGCGATCCGTCCCACCGGTCCTTCCTCTCGGCAGCGCAGGCGGGCTCTCGGTGGCGGCCGTTGCTCTCACCGTCGCGCGTCGTAGGAGGGAGGAGGGGCCCCTGTACGTGCTCGTCCACGGGCACGGTGGCTCCGGGACGGACTTCGATGGTCTCATGCGTGCGATGGGGGTACCGCCCGATCGCACGGTGGCGTTCGACTATCGGACGGTGCGCCCCGCCTCGACTTCCACGGCGGCGTCGCGCGTGGCCTCATCCAAGGAAGCAGCGGCAGAGCTCGACAACCTGATACGACGACTTGCCCGCTACCACGGGACGGTCTATTCGATCCACCACTCGAAGGGTGGAGCGGTCGGCGTCGAGATGATCGCTGCAATCGATGCCGGTCAGCGTCCGACGATCGACGGTTACCGTGGAGCTGCCCTGCTCGACCCCGCGATCGGATCGGGCGACCTCGGTCGACTGCAGCGGTTCGGAGGATGGTTCGGTCCGATCCCTGACAACGGGGGCTTCAACCCGAGACGGTGCGACGCGACCGGCTGCCGGGACATTCGCGCGAACCTCGGTGAGGCTGCGGGGATCGAGGTCATCGCCATCCGGAATCCGGACGCCATGGTCACGAACTTCCTCGACGACCCGCCGGGCCTGCGTACGTACGACCTCGTCGACGATGGCAAGCCGATCGCCGTCGCCCAGTGGTGGAATCCGCCAGGGATCCTGCGGAGGGTGTTCGAAGCGCACGGGAGCGTCCTCAGCCACTGGGCCGTGCCAGATTGCATTTCGGCCGAGGTGACAGCTCCGGCATCGTGCTCGTGGAAGGGTCATCGCCGCATACCTCGCATCTGGTGGGGGAGAGGTGTCGGCGCACGTCCGTCGGCTCTGAGGATCTAGGGTTGGGACCATGGATGTGCAGCGCCACGCAGGCAAGTCACCGTACGAGGGGATGTATGGGTTCTCCCGCGCCGTGCGAGTGGGAGATCGGATCCTCGTTGCAGGAACAGCTCCTGTCCCCGCGCCCGGATCAGGTCTCGCACCGACCGCCGGAGCGCAGATGGAGCGATGCGTCGAGATCGCCACGCAGGCGATCGAATCGCTCGGTGGGACGATTGGCGATGTCGTGAGGACACGAATGTTCATCGTGGACGCCGACGATGCCGATGCCGTTGGTCGCGTGCATGCGGCGGCCTTCGGCGAAGCTGCGCCAGTCGCAACGATGGTCGTCGTTGCAGCGCTTCTCGACCCCGGATGGCGCGTCGAGATCGAGGTCGAGGCAATCGTATGAATGCGGTGCGCGGGCGCGCACTATCGGCGCATCTCTGGTAGCCTGCCGTTGGGCGTTCGCCCGATCACGTACTCGCGTAGGAAAGTACCTCGTGAACGACACTCAATCTGTTGTAGACGAATACGGCACGCATGCCACGGACACGGGTTCTCCCGAGGTTCAGGTCGCGTTGCTCACCGAGCGGATCAACCACCTCACCGAGCACCTGAAGATCCACAAGAAGGATCATCACAGCCGGCGAGGACTGCTCATGATGGTCGGGAAGCGTCGACGACTGCTGCGGTACCTCCAGGAACAAGACGTGGAGCGCTACCGAGCCCTGATTGCGAAGCTGGGCCTGCGTCGCTAGCACCAGATACGAAGGCGGCATCCTGCCGCCTTCCGTCTTATCTGCACGACGCGCCGGTGACGTACAACCGGAGGACGACTTCCAGTTGTCAGTGGCCATGATTCGGCCCCCACACCTCGAATCATGACCACTGCCAATTGGATCTCCTCCCCAATACGAAGGAGAAACGAGTGGTAGAAACCACCGTCCGCGGGCGTGTCGGCGAGGTAGAGATCTCGCTGAGCACAGGAAAGCTCGCACAATTGTCCGATGGAGCCGTGACGGTTCGCATCGGAGACACCACGGTCCTCGTGACCGCAACCGCAAGCCGCAAGCTCCGAGAGGGAGTCGACTTCTTCCCCCTCACGGTCGACGTCGAAGAGCGTACGTACGCCGTGGGCAGGATCCCCGGCTCGTTCTTCCGCCGCGAGGGCCGAGCAACGGAGATGGCGACGCTCACCGCTCGCCTGATCGACCGGCCGCTGCGTCCGAACTTCAAGGATGGCTACCGCAACGACACCCATGTCGTGGCCACCGTCCTGTCGGCAGACCTCCAGAATCCGCACGACATCATCGCCCTCAACGGTGCGTCAGCGGCGCTGACCGTCAGCCCTATCCCGTTCGAGGGTCCGATCGGCTCGGTCCGCCTCGCCCTCGTCGATGGGGAGTGGATTCCGTTCCCCACCTACGAGCAGGGCACGGACGCCGTGTTCGAGATCGTCGTCGCCGGGAAGCGCAACAGTGAGGGCGGCATCGACATCGCCATGGTCGAGGCCGGAGCGTCCGAGGACAGCTATCGCCTCGTCCAGGCTGGTGCGAAGGCCTCCGACGAGGCAACGGTCGCTGAAGGTCTCGAGATCGCAAAGGCGTACATCGCCACGATGATCGACCTCCAGATCGAGCTGCGCGACAAGCATGGTGCGCCCGAGCCCGTCGAGTGGGAACTCATCCTCGACTACTCGGATGAGATCTACAACAGGGTCAACGAGTTCGCCCGTCCGAAGCTCGTGGAGCTCGCGACGATCGTCATGAAGCACGAGCGGCAGGATGCCGAGCGTGCCATCAGGGACGAGACCGTCGCTGCGCTCGATGTCGCAGAGGACGACAAGGACATGCTCGGTCAGGTGAAGGCCGCCTTCTCGAAGATCCAAAAGGACGTCATGCGTTCCAGGGTCGTCAACGACGGCGTGCGGATCGACGGTCGTGGCCTCACCGACGTCCGGGCGATCACGGTCGACGTCGGCGTCGTTCCGGGTGCGCACGGGTCAGCGCTGTTCCAGCGCGGTGAGACGCAGGTGCTCAACGTCGCGACCCTCGGGATGCTGAAGATGGAGCAGATGCTCGACACGATCTCGCCCGAGGATTCCAAGCGGTACATGCACCACTACAACATGCCTCCCTATGCCACGGGCGAGGCCGGGTTCATGAGGGGACCGAAGCGTCGTGAGATCGGCCACGGAGCCCTCGCCGAGAAGGCCGTGCTCCCCGTCATCCCACCGGCCGAGGACTTCCCATACGCCTACCGCCTCGTTTCGGAGGTGCTGATGTCGAACGGCTCGTCGTCGATGGCATCGGTCTGCGGGTCGTCGTTGTCCCTGATGGACGCCGGCGTACCGATCTACGCACCCGTGGCGGGCATTGCGATGGGTCTCATCCACCATGAGGGGAAGTTCGTGACCCTCACGGACATCCTCGGCGTCGAGGATCACCTGGGTGACATGGACTTCAAGGTTGCGGGAACGCGTGACATGATCACGGCGGTCCAGCTCGACACCAAGATCGAGGGACTGCCTGCTGAGGTCCTCATTGCAGCGATGGGCCAGGCCCGCGATGCAAGGATGTTCATCCTCGACGCAATGGCAG
>DATHUV010000138.1:0-27269 GCA_035461905.1 Acidimicrobiia bacterium
CCTCGCCGCGGTGATCGCTCGTGGCGGCCATCTGCCAGCGGAGTTCAGGAGCCGGTCGTGATCGAGCGGATCCTTGCGCCGAATCCGGGCCTCTACACAGGGACGGGAACGAACACCTACCTCTTGCGATCCGCGGGAGAGGTCCTCATCGTCGACCCCGGTCCGGTCATCGAGGAGCATGCATTCGCTATTCGGTCCGCCATCGGCGGGGACCGGGCTGTCGGGGTGGTCGTCACACACACGCACCCTGATCACGCCCCGCTCGCCAATCCCCTCGCACGGCTCCTCGGAGTGCCGGCCATGGGTTTCGGGCCCGGACCGGAGTTCACGCCCGATGTACTCGTCGGCGATGGCGGGACGATCGCCTACGGCACCGAGGACGTCACCGCGATCCATACGCCTGGCCACACACCGGACCATTTGTGTTTCAGGCACGGCGCCGTCCTCCTGACGGGAGACCACATCATCGAAGGCTCGACCGTGGTGATCGACGATGCGACGGACTATCTCGAGAGCCTGTACAGGGTCTCGGAACTCGACGTCTCACGCATCGAGCCAGGACATGGCAATGCGATCGACGACGCGGGAGCCGCGATCACCTCGTACATCGATCACCGGCTCAACCGCGAACGGCAGTTGATCGAGGCGATCCGAGCCGGCACAGCGACCGTCGGTGACCTCGTCGACTCCGTCTACGAAGGTATTCCCGACGGCCTGCGCGACGCGGCCGCACATCAGGTGCGTGTCCAGCTCACCAAGCTTTCGAGGGATGGCGCGGTATGGTTCGTCGACGACCGAACGGAGCTAGCCAGGGTCCGCCTGAGATAGGGTTGTGATGCGGAACCGTTTCGTCATCGTCTCAGCTCTCGTTGCGGCACTCGCACTGCCGGCGATCTCAGCTGTTCCGGGTCTCGCCCAGGGGGAGCTCACAAGGGGAGATGTCGACGCCGCCCTCGAACGACGCCGCGCGGCGAGCGCATCCCTCGAGGCGCTCACGAGCCGGTTCGAGAAGGCCATGGCAGATGAGGAGATCCTTCGGGAGCGAATCGCCGATCTCGCAAGGGAGGTGTCGCGTCTCGAGCAGGAGATCGGGGCGAGACGGGTCGAGGTTCGCGAGCTCGTCAAAGAGCGCTACATGGCCGGTGGATCCACGGGGACCGAGCGGGTATTCGCCGTCAGGACGTTCACCGACATCCCCGTTCAGACCGAGTACTTCGCCCTGATCAACGCAAGGGACATCTCGATGCTGCGAGGACTCGAGACGGCCGAGGCCCTCCACGTCGAGAGCCAGGAGCTTCTCGCCGTGAGCCTCACCGACCAGCAGGTTCTCGTCGGGGAGTTGACCGCCCTGGCCGATGAACTCTCCAGGGCGCTCGCAGACGCCGACGCCGAGTATGCGACCGTGGCCGTCGCGTACGAGGCCCAGGAAGCCGAGAGGATCCGACGGGAGGAGGAGCGTCGGCGCCAGGAGGAGGCAGCTGCCGAGCGTGCGCGGGAGGCAGCAGCGGCTGTGGCCACGACGACAACGGTGGCGACCGTCACCACCGTGGCATCCGTGACGACGACCACGAATGAGCCTGCGACGACCACGACGACGGAGGAATCCGACGCCTCGACGACCACAACGGCCGGAGTGGTCACGACGACCACGACCACGATTCCGGCGGCTCCACCACCCGTGGTGACCGACGGCAAGACGTGTCCTGTCAATGCTGCCACGTCGTTCTCCGACACGTGGGGTGCGCCCAGATCAGGCGGAAGGACCCACGAGGGGGTCGACATGGTCGCTGCGCGCAACGCCCCGATCGTGGCGATCGAGTCCGGAACCGTCACCCGAACCTCGAACAGTTCCCTCGGAGGACTGTCGATCTACCTCACGGGGGCCTCGGGCAGCAGGTACTACTACGCCCACCTCGAGTACATCGCCGACGGGATCAGAGGCGGCACCGCCGTGTCGGTCGGGGATCTCCTCGGCGGGAACGGCTCGTCAGGGAACGCACCGGATTGGCTTCCCCATCTCCACTTCCAGTACGCCCCACCGGGGAGCGGCTGGGTGAATCCCTACCCGCTCGTCAAGGCGCTGTGTGGCTGAGCCCGGCCTGTTCCGAAGCGACTGAACCCGTGGGAGACGACGTTGCGAGGTCGTCGAGGAGCACTCCGAGCCGACCGACACAGTTGTCGAGGGCGAGAGGTGGGAGTATTTCGGTGATCCGGGCCGCGGCGGCCTCGATTGCGATCGATGCAGGGGAATCGGGTGCATCCACGACGACCGGTGTGCCAGCATCGGCTCCCTCTGCGACCCGCGGGTCGATCGGGACGGATGCGAGGAGGGGCACACCGAGGTCTTTGGCGAGGGCCGCTCCTCCTCCGGCGCCGAAGATGTCGAAGTGTTGCCCGTCGGGGGTCGTGAAGCCCGCCATGTTCTCGATGATGCCGACGATGGGCATGTGGGAGCGTCGTGCCATATCGGCGACCCTCGCTGCGACCTTCTGTGCCGCGAGTTGGGGGGTGGTCACGACGACCATCTCCGCTTGGGGGAGCATGCGCGACAGCGCCATCTGGACGTCCCCGGTACCCGGCGGCATGTCGATCACGAGGTAGCCGAGGTCGGACGGCCAGGCGACGTCGTGGAGGAACTGCTCCACGGCCTTCGACAGCATCAGGCCCCGCCACATGAGGGCGGTGTCCTCGTCGTCGAGCATCAGGCCCGTCGACACGAGATGGATCCCGTGTGCGAGCGTCGGGACGATCTTGCGGTCCTCGTTCGCGATGAGGCGGGCGTTGCCGGCTCCCAGCATGCGAGGGGTCGAAAAGCCCCAGATGTCGGCATCCATGAGGCCGACGGAATGGCCCATCGCCGAGATGGCCAGGGCGAGGTTCGTCGACAGTGAGGACTTCCCGACGCCCCCCTTGCCGCTGCTGATGGCGATGACCCTGGTAGAGGGGTTCACGGCGGTCGGTGTCGCGGTCTCACGGGCGCGCATCCTTGCCCGTTCCATCAGGGTGGCCCGCTGTTCCCGCGACATCACGGTCGTGCGGATCTCCACGGTGTCAACCCCCGGCAGTGCACCCACCCGTCGTTCGATGTCGGACTCGATCTGGCCGCGCATGGGACACGAAGCGATCGTGAGTGCAAGGCCGACGGTGACGGCACCCTCGGCGATCGTGACGTCGCCGACCATCCCCAGGTCCACGATGTCGGCGTGCAGTTCTGGGTCGATGACACTGGCGAGTGTCGAACGGATGTCGGCTTCGGTGACCATGACCCGAGGTTATCCACCACCGGAGCCTCGGCCCACGAATCGTGGAACGACGTCCGGAACACGGGTATGCTCACGATCCCAACATCCCCGGAGGCACCATGACTGCCCAGGACACCACGAAGATCGAAGGCGTTACCCTCACGTCGGCAGCCGCAGCCAAGGTCAAGTCCCTCATCGAAGCCGAGGGAGCCGACATGGTCCTCAGGCTCGGTGTCAAGCGCGCCGGATGCTCAGGCTTCGCCTACGACATGTTCTTCGACTCCGTCGTCGATCCGACCGACATCGTCAGCGAGACCGATGGTGTCAGGGTCGTCGTCGACGCACAGAGCGTCGGGATGGTCGAGGGTGCCACGATCGACTTCAGCGACGGCGGGCTCCAGGGAGCGGGCTTCGCCATCGACAACCCGACTGCCACCGGTGGCTGCGGGTGTGGAAAGAGCTTCTGCTAGGGCCCGAGGTCCAGCCGACCGCACATCCTGATCGAATCGCGCCGTTCCGCCCTTCGTCGGGCCATGGGCGCCGAGATCCCAGGGAATCCGTCCTTGGTACGCTTCCTTCGACGCATCCAGCGGGAGAAGGAACCCATGCCGAAGTCGATCCTGAGCGCCCCGTCGGGGCCTGAACCCCTCGGACCCTATTCGATCGCCACCGAGGCCAATGGCTTCGTCTTCCTCTCGGGCGCCGTACCCATCGACCCTGCCACCGGTACCGGTGTCGACGGAGGGATCGATGAGCAAACGCATCAGGTCATGAAGAACATAGGGGCAATCCTCGGCGATGTCGGCCTCACGTTCGACGACATCGTGAAGACGACCATCTTCCTGGCGGATATCGCGGACTTCTCTGCCGTCAACGCCGTGTATGGCGAGTATGTCGGTGTCTCGAAGCCCGCTCGCTCGACCGTCCAGGCCGGCGCGCTGCCAGGTGGCTTCTCCGTCGAGATCGAGTGCATCGCAGCACGTTGACCGATGACCCGTCCACCTCACCCGCACCTGCCGAAGGAGGCACCATGAACCGTGACGCAGTCCTCGACGCACTTGGAATCTCACAGACGACATCGGGCGTTTACGCCGCGGGTTGGCGCACCGGTGCCGGTCGCGAGCTCGCGTCGATCGATCCGACGACCGAGGACGTGATCGCAACGGTGCGCGAGGCAGATCTCGCCGACTATTCGGCGGCGGTCGACGCAGCCGAGTCCGCGTTCACCGAGTGGCGGATGGTGCCCCCACCCGTGCGGGGACAGTACGTCCGGGCCATCGGCGATGCGCTCCGCTCGTACAAGGAACCCCTCGGCGCCCTCGTCTCGATGGAGGTGGGCAAGATCCGTGCCGAGGGTGAGGGCGAGGTCCAGGAGATGATCGACATCGCCGACTTTGCAGTCGGCCTCTCCCGTCAGCTGTACGGCCTCACCATCGCGTCGGAGCGTCCGCGTCATCGGATGTACGAGCAGTGGCACCCGCTCGGGCCCATCGGGATCATCTCGTCGTTCAACTTCCCCGTCGCCGTGTGGTCGTGGAACTCGTTCATCGCCGCCGTCTGCGGGGACACCATGATCTGGAAGCCGTCCCACCTGACACCGCTGTGCGCAGTGGCGGTCCAGAACATCTGCCACGAGGTGATGGATGGCACGGGCTTCGAAGGCGTGTTCAACCTCTGTGTCGGTGACGCCGATCCCGTCGGCCATGCCATGGTCGCGGATACCCGACTTCCGCTCATCTCCGCCACCGGCTCCGTACGAATGGGTCGCCAGGTCGGCACGAAGGTCGCTGAGCGCCTCGGACGTTCGCTCCTCGAACTCGGGGGCAACAACGCGATCATCGTCATGGACGACGCCGATCCGGATCTCGCCGTCCGGGCGGCGCTGTTCGCCGCTGCGGGCACGACCGGACAGCGGTGCACGTCGCTACGTCGCCTCATCGTGCACCGCGACATCGCAGACGAGGTTGCGAGGCGCCTTGTCGATGCCTACGCATCAATCCCGATCGGGGACCCGCTCGAGGATGGAACACTCGTCGGACCGATGGTCGACCAACGGGCCGTGGACACGACCCGCGCCGCTGTCGAGATCGCCGTCGAACAGGGAGCCGAGGTGCTCGTCGGAGGCAATGCCGTCGACCGGCCGGGGTTCTTCTTCGAGCCGACGGTGGTTCGGATCCCCGCGAACGCCCCGATCGTGCAGGACGAGACCTTCGGCCCGCTCCTGTACCTCATCGAGGTAGATTCGCTCGAGGAAGCGATGGAGGTCCACAACGGCGTACCCCAGGGGCTGTCGTCCGCGATCTTCACCGACTCGGTCCGGAGCTCAGAGCTGTTCCTGTCCGCAGAGGGTTCGGACTGTGGCATCGCCAACGTCAACATCGGGACGTCCGGCGCCGAGATCGGTGGAGCATTCGGCGGTGAGAAGGAGACCGGAGGAGGCAGGGAGGCCGGCTCCGACTCGTGGAAGACGTACATGCGGCGCCAGACGGTGACGATCAACTGGTCCAGTGAACTTCCGTTGGCCCAGGGGATCGAGTTCGGGTGACGACCGTTCGCGGCGGCTCTTCGTGAGCGGGTTGGAGCAGCGCCCGTTCGGGCGGCTCCCCGATGGGCGTCCCGTCGATCGCTTCGACGTGACAAACGGTGACATCACGGTCGGGATCCTCACCTACGGAGGCATCATTGCCTCCATCGAGGTGCCGAACACGACCGGCGATGTCGTCGACGTGGCGCTCGGTTTCGACGATCTCGATGGGTGGCTCTCGGATCCACAGTATTTCGGGGCGATCGTCGGCAGGTTCGCAAACCGGATCCGTCACGGCCGGTTCGAGCTCGACGGCCGCATCATCGAGGTCGCCCGCAATCACGGGGAGCACCATCTCCACGGGGGAACCGTCGGCTTCGACATGGCCGTGTGGGAGGCGACGCCGGTTGTGGACGGATCCTCGCTTGGTGTCACCCTGGGTCATCTATCACCCTCGGGCGACGAGGGGTACCCCGGTGAGCTCGCCGCGACCGTCACCTACCTGCTCGACGCTACCGGTTCACTCACGATCGATCTCGAAGCGGAGACGACCGAGCCCACCGTCGTGAACCTGACCAACCATGTCTACCTGAACCTCGCAGGCGGCGGATCCATACTCGACCACTCCCTCGTGATCGATTCCTCGGAATTCCTCGAGATCGATCATGCGACCATACCGACGGGACGCCTTCTCCCGGTCGAGGGCACCCCGATGGACTTCAGGGAGCCACACACCATCGGTGAGCGGATCCTCGACGAGGATGAGCAGCTGAACCTCGGCGGCGGGTACGACCACTGCTATGTCGTCGAGGGACCAGGCGGTACCTTGCGCAGTTGCGCCACCGTCGAGGCCGCAGGACGGCGGCTCGACGTTGCCACCACCCAGCCAGGCGTCCAGCTCTACTCGGGAAACGTTATCCGACCACGGATCGGGAGGAACGGTGTCCCGTTCGGTGTGCGCGATGGTCTCTGCCTCGAGACGCAGCACTTTCCCGACTCGCCCAACCTCGCCGAGGCACCCTCGACGAGGCTCGATCCGGGCGCCCACTTCCACGAGACGACGGTGTTCACGTTTGGTGCCGCCTGATGCTCCTCCCGTGCCCATGTCCCTCGTAGCGATGGACCGTCCGCCGGGATCGGGCCGATGGGTGCGGCTGTGATCGGCAGGGTGATGAACCGGTCGCTCGACCTCCTCGGGAGGCGATGGCAGGGCTTCGTCGGCCCTGCCCTCGTGGTGGGTGTGATCCAGGTCGCGATCGGACTGGTGGCGTCGCTGTCGCTCGATGGCATCACGGACGCGATCATCGAGGAGGAGGAGATCACGCTGGGCGCTGCCATGGCGTTCCTGGGATCGAGCATGGTGGTGTTCTCGATCAGCCTCGTCCTGATGGCGTTCCTCGTTGCGATGGTCATCCAAGCCGCCTCCGGCGATAGGGTCGATGCCGGTGCCGCGACAGCTCTCATCGGACGACGTTTCGGCGTCCTGGTCGGAGCTGTCCTGCTGGGTGTCGGCATCGTGTTCGTCGGGTTCATGCTCCTCGTCGTCCCCGGCATATGGGCAGCGGTGTCGCTCACACCCCTCATGGCCCTCGTCGTCGGAGGCGACGAGGGGCCAGTCCGATCCGTTCGATCCTCGTTCGAACTCGTGCGGGGATCGTGGTTCACGGTGTTCGCGATCGTGGCGATCGTGTTCGCCGTCAACATCGTGCTCGGCATTCTCGGCGGATTCCCTGGAGCTACTGGCCTGGCACTGTCGGTCATCGCGACGGCCGCATCATCCTTGTTCCAGGCAGCGGTCGTCTGGTTCACGTACGAGGAGCTCACCAGACGACGGAACTGGCCCGAACTCGCCTGAAGCGCTCAGCCGAAGCGGTACCCCACCGATCGAACGGTCGTGATCCACGACGCGCGTTCCTCGCCGAGCTTCGCACGGAGGCGCCTGACGTGGACATCGACGGTCCTCGACCCCCCGAAGTAGTCATAGCCCCAGACCTTCGAGAGGATCTGCTCACGGCTCCACACCCTGTTCGGGTGCTCCACGAGGAACCGGAGGAGCTCATACTCCATGTAGGTCAGGTCCCTTGGAGCGCCGGCGATCGTCGCCTGATACGTGGCCGTGTTCAGCTCCAGGTCGTTGAACCGAAGTACCGGGTCGTCCGGTGAATCGGCCTCGACCACCCCGAGGCGACCGAGCCGAACCCTCAGCTCTGTCTGGTCGATGGGTGTCAGGATGAAATCATCGAAGTCGACAGCGCCCTCGAGATCGGATGTCAGTGTCCGATCCACCACGACGAGAACCGGGATGTCGAGCTCGGTCCTGATCTTCCCGGCGATCGTCGCTGCGAGGTCGGGCATGTCACCGAGTTCGACGACAGCTGCCGCCCAGCCGTGACCCGGTTCCTTCCGAGAGGCGTCCGAAACGTCCGTGATCGGGACGGGCTTGAAGCCGCACGTGAGCAGCGCTGCCGTGAGCGCTGCATTCGGTGAGCCAGGGTAGACGGCGACATACATCACAGCACCGGAAGGTATTCCTCGAGTTCGTACTGGGACACGTGCTGCTCGTAGTTCGCCCACTCACGCCGCTTGTTGCGCAGGAACCACGAGTGGACATGGTCGCCGAGGGCCTCGCGGACGAGCTCGGATGACTCCATGGCGTGGATCGCCTCAGCGAGGTTGCTCGGAAGTCTCCGGATCCCTGCCGCGGTCCGCTCCTCCGGTGACATCTTGAGGACGTCCGATCCCGTCTCGGGTGGCAGCGGGTAGTTGTTCGCGATCCCATCGAGTCCGGCTGCCAGGATGACGGAGAGTGCGAGATACGGATTGCACGCAGGGTCCGGCGAGCGGAACTCGATCCGTGTCGAATCGATCTTCCCCTTCTTCGTCGCAGGAACGCGGACCAACGCGCTCTGGTCGTTGCGCGCCCAAGTCTGATAGGTCGGGGCATCGAACCCGCCGACGAGGCGCTTGTACGAGTTCACCCACTGGTTCGTGACCGCGGTGATCTCGGAGGCGTGGGTCAGGAGGCCTGCGATGAAGCCCTCTGCGACCTTCGACAGGCCGTAGGTGCCACTCGGATCGTGGAAGGCGTTCTCGTCTCCCTGGAACAGCGAAAGGTGTAGGTGCATACCGGATCCGTCATACGCGGCGAGGGGTTTTGGCATGAATGTGGCGTAGATCCCATGCTCGAGGGCGACTTCCTTGACCGTCAGGCGGGTCGTCACGATGTTGTCCGCCATGGTCAGTGCGTCCGTGTGCCTGAGGTCGAGCTCGTGCTGTGACGGCGACACCTCATGGTGGCTCACTGCAACCGGGATCCCGAGTGCCTCGAGGTTCATGATGGTTGAGCGACGATACTCCTGGGCGACGTCGAGCGGTGTCAGGTCGAAGTATCCGCCCTTGTCCAGCACCTCGGGGTTCGCCGAAGCGTCACGGAAGTAGAAGTACTCGATCTCTGGGGCGACGTAGAACGAGTATCCGAGGTCGGCTGCTCGTTGGAGGTTCCGACGCAGGACGTGGCGAGGGTCGCCTGCGAAGGGGTCGCCGTCCGGGGTGACGATGTCGCAGAACATGCGTGCGACGCCGGCATCGTCATGGCGCCACGGAAGGATCTGGAACGTCGAGGGATCCGGCTTCGCGAGCATGTCGGCTTCGTGGGAACGTGAGAACCCGTCGATCGACGAACCGTCGAATGAGACACCCTCCTCGAGGGCGAGGTCGAGTTCGGCAGGCGTGATCGCGAAGGACTTCAGGAACCCCTGGACATCGGTGAACCAGAGCCTGATGAATCGGATACCCCGCTCCTTGACGGTGCTGAGCACGTAGTCGGTTGGTCGTTCCACAGGTACCTCTCGGCGTGACTGACCACAGCGTACGGAGTCCGGGCGCTTTCACCAGCCCCTGATTCGGCCTGTAACAGAGCGTTCACACGGACGTTACCCCGGTGAAACGGCACGGGTGCATCCTCCTGTTCGTTCAGGCGCTGCTGCGCGCTGGAATCACGCCACCACCGCTGAAAGCGAGGAACGATGCCGTATCGAGCGGAGTACATCTGGATCGACGGTCGGAAGCCGACCGCGTTGTTGAGGTCGAAGACGAAGGTCGTTCCCGACGGCACCGAGCCCCCCATCTGGGGTTTCGACGGGTCGTCGACCGAGCAGGCGCCGGGATCCAATTCGGACTGCGTCCTGAATCCCGTGAAGGTCGTCCCGGATCCGATCCGAGGGGGCAACGACAAGCTCGTCCTCTGCGAGGTCCTCGACACCGACATGACACCTCACGAGTCGAACACCAGGGTGAGGGCCGTTGCTGCACAGGAGAAGTACGGTGATCAGGAGCCGTGGTTCGGTATGGAGCAGGAGTACACCTTCTACAAGGACGGCCGCCCCCACGGCTGGCCGATCGGTGGCTTCCCGGCTCCGCAGGGCGGGTACTACTGCGGCATCGGGGCGGACGAGATCTGGGGCCGCGACGTCGTCGAGGATCACACGTGGGCATGCATGGAGGCAGGGCTCGAGATCTCAGGGACGAACGCCGAGGTCATGATCGGCCAGTGGGAGTTCCAGATCGGCCCGGTCGATACGGTCGAGGTCGGTGATCAGATCTGGCTTGCGAGGTGGCTCCTGTACCGCATTGCGGAGGACTACGACATCTCTGCGACGCTGAATCCCAAGCCCGTTGCGGGCGACTGGAACGGTGCAGGCATGCACACGAATTTCTCGACCAAGGCGATGCGCGAGGGCTGGGATCCGATCATCGCCGCGTGCGAAGCCCTCGGCGAGGTCGCCCAGGAGCACGTTGCGAACTACGGAGCAGGCATCCAACAGCGCCTCACGGGTCTCCACGAGACCGCTCCGTGGTCCGAGTTCAGCTACGGGGTATCGGACCGTGGTGCGTCGGTTCGGATCCCGTGGCAGGTCGGGGTCGAGAAGAAGGGATACATCGAGGATCGCCGCCCGAACGCGAACGCCGATCCCTACGTCGTCGCCTCGATGATCACGAACACCGTCTGCAGCCGCCTGGCCGAATAAGCGAACCCTCCCCCGTTCTTGCCTTACTGACGCCTCCGCAGAGAGGAGAGCAGCCACGCAGGAACGGGGGTCAGGGGGTCAGCGATCGAACCTGGTCGAGCTGGTCCTGGAACGCGACGGTGGCTGTGCCGTAGGCAGCGACCGCCTCGCGGCGCAGGGTGCCATCGTCCGGCGCCTGGAGACCGGCGATGACGGCGTCGGCAGCCGTCACCAGCGCCTGGGAACCCGTGATGCTGTCGGGCCACGCGGCTTGGAACGCGCTCGGCACCGTCGTCGCCGCAACCTGGTTCGCCAGGACCTGCGCATCGTCACGAACCGCTTCGAACCCTGCGAGGGCCTGGTCGGCGGTGATGTCTCTCGCCTCCCACTGGTCGTTCACCTGGGTGAGTCGCGTCAGAAGGTCCTGGGCAGCCGTGTCGAAGCGATCGACTTCGAGGAGAAACGCGAGGACCTCGGCAGGGAGTGTCGACGTCGTCGTTTCAGGGGGCATCGTGGTGGTCGCTTGCGGCACCGTCGTCGTGGTCGATGCGGCAACGTCCGCAGCCGGAAGCGCGTTGACGAAGATGTAAGTGAACCCGATCAATGCGATGATCGCGGTCGGGAGTATCCACCGGCCCGGTTTCGGATCCTCTTTGCTCACCGGCCAGAGCATAGAACGGAGGGCAGCCGAAGGGTGGTTTGCCAGAAAGGGCTAGTCCGATGCAACGCAGCATCGGGTGGCGCTACCTTTGCGGCATGGAGCTCTCAGGAAGAAACGCACTGGTGACGGGTGGGGCGGTCAGGGTCGGCAGGGCCATCACCACGGCGCTCGCCGAAGCGGGGTGCAACGTCTTCATCCATTTCAACTCCTCGGCCGCACCTGCCGAGCAGCTGCGTGACGAACTCACCGCAACGGGCGTCAGGATCGCGATCGGGTCGTCGAACCTCTCCGATCCGTCGGGTTCGGCGGACCTCATCGATGTCGCCACCGATGCTCTCGGGTCGATCTCGATCCTCGTGAACAGTGCCTCAGGGTTCCCGTCCGACACGGTCACGGACGTGACCCTGGACCGCCTCCGCGCGACGCACGACCTGACACTCGCCTCACCCCTGATGCTCACGCAGGCGTTCGCAGCCGCCCTCCCGGCGGACGAGTACGGAGCAGTCGTCAACGTCACGGACGTCAAGACCCATCGCCCGTACCGTGAGCACGTCTCGTACATGCTCGCCAAGGGTGGCATCGACACACTCACCAGGGCCGCCGCCCTCGGCCTGGCGCCCCGTATCCGCGTCAACGCCGTGGCGCTCGGCGTCATCTTGCCGCCTCCCGGCGAGGGAGACGACTACGTCGCTGCCCTTGCGGCACAGCTGCCCCTCGAGCGGGTCGGTGGGACGACTGTCGTGGCTGACACCGTCGTGTTCCTCGCACGGAACGACTTCATCACGGGGGAGATCATCCGCCTCGACGGGGGCGCCCACCTCGTGTGACGCCTCGCATCGTTTCACTCGCCGGGAATGATGACGATCGGTTGGTCCCGTCAGACCCCGACGTCGCGGCGGTCGAAGGCCCACAGGCCGAAACCGACGAGAACGATCGAACACAGCCCCATGATCGCCAGGTCGGTGATGTGGACTCCGTTGGTGAGCGGTGCACTGCCGTTGAGCCAGTCGAAGGGTGAGAGATTCTCCGTCCACTCCAGGCCCTCGATCTGCCGCAGGACGCCGTTCGCCGCGAACCCGAGCACCGCGACCCCGGCACCGATCGACAGGGCGAGGACGCGGCTGCCGCTCGCCGTGCCCACCGCAAATGTCACTGCACCGAACAGGGCACCGAAGAAGACGAGGTGCAGGTGCATCGCCACGAGGTTCTCGATCGGGATCGAGGTCAGCTTCACAGGCACCGATATCGCGAGGATGGCGATCAGGAGGACGAGCGAGATCACGGCAACACTCACCACGAAGGCAAGGTACCGCTCGAGCGCGACCCTGATCCGCCCCACCGGGTGGACCAGGATGAGATCCAGCGTTCCTGCCTCCTCGTCGCCCGCGATCATGCGCGTGCCTGACGAGACGGCGTACACCACCATCAGCATCGCAACGATGAGCCCGTACACCGTCGCGTTGAGATACCCGGCGGCGCTTGCGATCTCGGTGTAGTTGAGGGCTTCCATGATCTCCGACGGGTAGTTGGCTATCAGCTCCTGCATCTCGGGATCGTCGAAGGTCGGCCAGAACGATGCGTACATCGAACCCACGGCAGCGACAGCGACGGACCATCCAAGGATTGATCTTCGTGCATCCCATAGCCACTTGGTGAACGGGTTACGAAGCATTGTCGTCTCCGACGCCACCATCGAAGAGGTGGAAGAAGATCTCCTCGAGGTCAGGCTCCTCCGCCGTCATGGTGATGACCCGATGCCGTGAGGCCTCCTTGATCAGCTGGTCGGCTTCACCGTCGAGATGGCATCGGAGGGTCCGCCCCTCAATGGCCAAATCGGAGACACCCGGGATGGAGCGAAATGCGTCCTCGTGGACGTCATTCGCAAACACGAGCTCGATCCGCCTCCTTGATCGATGTCGGAGCTCCTCGACGTCGTCGACGGCGAGGAGCCTTCCCTCGCGCACGATGCCGACGCGGTGGGCGATCCTCTGTACCTCGCCCATCACGTGTGACGACATGAACACGGTTGCGCCACCAGAGACCGCCTCGCGGACGAGAAGGGCGAACTCCTGCTGGAGGAAGGGGTCGAGGCCACTCGTCGGCTCGTCCAGGATCAGGAGCTCCGGCTCGTGCATGAACGCCTGAACGACCCCCACCTTCTGGCGGTTGCCGCGCGACAACGACTTGATCCTCTTGGTGCGGTCGAGTCCCAGGCGCTCGGAAAGGCCATCGATCCGCGACGCGGGGATTCCTCCGCGAACGTTGGCGAGATAGGTGAGGAGCTCGCCAGCCGTCTGGCGGCCATCGACGACGAAGTCGTCGGCGAGGTAGCCGATGCGGTGTCGGAGGTCGGGGCCCGCAGTGCGGGGATCGAGACCGAGGACCTCGACTCTGCCCTGCGTCGGGCGGATGAGGTCGAGGAGCACGCGGATCGTCGTGGTCTTGCCGGCGCCGTTCGGTCCGAGGAACCCGTATACCTCACCCCGGTCGACCTGCAGGTCGAGGCCGTCGAGAGCGACCGTGTGGCCGTAGTGCTTGACGAGCCCTTCGGCCCTGAGGACGGCAGCGGTCACGGCTCTCTCCTTCGCGA
Organism: Acidimicrobiia bacterium; assembly: GCA_035461905.1. Lineage (GTDB taxonomy): Bacteria > Actinomycetota > Acidimicrobiia > Spongiisociales > UBA5794 > SZUA-442. The sequence goes on from DATHUV010000138.1 coordinate 14,024, forward strand.
TCTCAACCCTAGCCGTGGCCGACCTCCAGCCTGCGCCGGCGGACCGCCGGACGGCCCGGCTACCGTTCCGACCATGGATCGCATACACATCAAGGACCTCGTCGTCAGCGGCATCATCGGCATCAACCCTGATGAACGGGTGAATCGCCAAGACATCCTCGTCAACGTAGCGATGTCGGTCGACACCCGTGCCGCAGCGGCGTCCGACGACATCGGTGACTCCGTCAACTACCGGACGATCACGAAACGGATCATCACCCACATCGAGGACGGCGAGCCGATGCTCGTCGAACGGTTGGTCCAGGAGATCGCAGACATCTGCCTCGAGGACGACCGCGTCAGGGAGGTCGAGGTGACCGTGGAGAAGCCCGGTGCCCTCCGACACGCTCGATCAGTGGGAATAAGCATCATCCGGTCACGCGCTGACATCCGTACGTAGGGAGGGACATGGACACCTCAACCGATCACACGAACGTCGTCATCGTCGCGGGTTCGAACCTCGACAAGGAGCGGTGCATGCCGGAGGCGATTCGACGCCTCCGGAGGCATCCCGACGTCACCGTGCGCTCGGTGAGCACCTGTTTCGAGAGCCCATCGGTTGGCGGCCCTCCCGGCGCCCCCGAGTTCTTCAATGCCGCGATCGTGGCAATGACTCATCTCGATCCAGAGCAGCTCAGGGGAGTCCTCCACAGCATCGAGCACGACCTCGGTCGGGTGCGGACCGATGACCAGGATGCACCGCGCAGGATCGACCTCGACATCGCCTTCTACGGCGATCTCGTCAAGGACTTCGATGGGTGGTCAGTCCCGGACCCGAACGTACTGACGCAGGCCCACGTGGCCGTTCCGATCGCAGAGGTCGCACCTCGCTGGGTACATCCGGCGACGGGGCAGACGGCCCTCGAGATCGCGAACGCTGTGGCGTCCGACCCCCCGGAGGTGACTCCCAACATGGCCATCCGACTCAACACACCCTATTCCGTGAGGGCCGTGGAGGACTTCGACGATGTCGAGAACGTCTACGCGCCACGGCTCGAGGCCCTCATCCGCGAACAGCTCGTGGAAATCGGCGAGGACCCTGATCGCGAAGGTCTCATGCGCACACCCCTGCGCGTCGCGAAGGCAATGGACTTCCTCACGAGCGGCTACACCACCTCCCTGGACGAGGTCGTGAACGACGCCATCTTCGATGCAGAAGGTGCCTCCGAGATGGTCGTCGTGCGCGACGTCGAGTTCTACTCGATGTGTGAGCACCACATGCTGCCGTTCTTCGGGAAGGCGACCGTCGCCTACCTCCCGAAGGGCACGATCATCGGCCTCTCGAAGGTCGCTCGCATCGTCGACGTCTACGCCAGGCGGCTCCAGGTCCAGGAGCGGCTCACCAACCAGGTCGCCGATGCCATGATCGAGATCCTCGACCCGCACGGTGTGGGCGTCGTGTTCGAGGGGAAGCACCTGTGCATGATGATGCGAGGCGTCCAGAAGCAGGACAGCAACATGGTGACGAGTGCCATGCGCGGAACGTTCCGCTCGGACGCCCGAACAAGGAGTGAGTTCCTCGACCTCGCACACTGAGGTCCGGTCCGTCTCGTCCCCCTTTCTTGAAGGGGACGGCAGAGGAGCGCAGCGACGATGCAGGCGGATTCCTCGGCATCCGGACCAAAGGCCCGACCCAGCTGATACGGAAAGGGGGACGGCAGAGGGGCGCAGCGACGATGCAGGGGGATTCCGTGCGAAGACTCACGGCTTCGTCGGTTCCCACTCCCGTGCTCGTAGGCCCGCAGACCCCCCTGGCTCACTACGTTCGCCCGTCCCCCCTAAAGGGAGGACGAATCGGGTCTCGTTCGCCTCGTCCCCCTTTCAAGGGGGACGGCAGAGGAGCGCAGCGACGATGCAGGGGGATTCTCTGGCATTTGAACCTCGGAATCGCGGCACGGAGCCGAGGGTCGCAGGCTCGTAGACCCCCCTGGCTCATTCCGTTCGCCCGTCCCCCCAAGAGTCTTGCTGTCTCATAGGTAGGCCGACCGTCTTGGAACTCGCAGCCCAGCTCGTAGGCAGGAGGCTTCCGATCACGCAGTGATCGGACTCCATTCCTGAAGGGAGGACGAAGAAGGACTCCGGACCTCGAAGGAGGGCCCTTTGGAACCGAGGCCAGGCACGAGGAGTTCTCGGAACCCTGGCGGTTCCGGTCGGGTACCTTTGACGGATGCCTGAGGACACACTCGGTCGACCGCTGCGGGATCTCAGGATCTCCGTCACGGATCGTTGCACGTTCCGGTGTGCGTACTGCATGCCGCGTGAGGTCTACGACGATCACGAGTACCTGTCGAGGTCGGAGATCCTCACCTACGACGAGATCGCCCGCTTCGCGGCTGCTGCGGTCTCGCTCGGTGTCACCAAGATTCGACTCACGGGCGGTGAGCCGCTCCTGCGCAGGGAACTCCCCGTCCTCGTAGGGAAGCTGTCCGTGATCGAGGGGATCGAGGACATCGCACTCACGACGAACGGGCACCTGCTGTCCGCCCAGGCTTCCGATCTCCGTGCCGCTGGCCTTCACAGGGTCACGGTGAGCCTCGACGCGATCGATCCAGCGGTGAACAAGCGAATGACGGACACGGACGTCGGTCCCGAAGTGGTGCTCGAGGCGATCGACGCGGCGGAACGCGCCGGGCTCGGGCCGATCAAGGTGAACACCGTCGTCCGACGGGGTTGGAACGACGACCAGGTCATCCCCCTGGTCAACCACTTCCGCAACACTCCTCACACGATCCGCTTCATCGAGTTCATGGACGTGGGCACCACGAACCAGTGGGCCGCCACGGAGGTCGTGCCATCGGCCGAGCTCGTCGAGTTGATCGGTGCCAGGTGGCCCCTGGAGCCGGTCGATCGAGCGCATCGCAGCGAGGTCGCCTCTTCCTACCGCTTCGTCGACGGGGCTGGCTCGATCGGTTTCATCTCCTCGGTTTCCCAGCCGTTCTGTGCTGATTGCTCACGTCTACGCCTCTCGGCCGAGGGATCCATGTACACGTGCCTCTTCGCACACGACGGGGTCGACGTGAAGGGTCCGCTGCGCGCTGGTGTCACGGATCGGGAACTCCACGACCTGATCACCAGGACGTGGTCGATGCGAGCAGATCGGTACTCGGAGGTCCGGGGAGGGGTGCCGCTCCCGACACCACGCATCGAGATGAGCTACATCGGCGGCTGAGACCAGGCAATCCCCGATGAGGGTCGTCAACACCCCGAATGCCATGACTGGCACGTGTAGCGGAAGGTGACCGTCACATCGACCACTCTCGGATCGTCGACGAACATCTCACTGGCAGGGAAGGAGAACGAGCCTTCGATCACGTTCGAGTCCCACTGCGTGATCTCGAGACTGCCCGAGCCGCTGGCGTAGAGCTCGTCGCTACTCACGTTGAAGTCGGCGATCATCGTGCCCGCCGGACCGTCAGCGTCGAAGAGCCCTCCGTCTATCGGGTAGCTCCCTGGACCCATGGGGATGTCGGAGGAGCGGGAGGCGTTGGTGTGGGTGACCTTGGCACCCCGAATCAGGTCGTCGGCATCCAGGCATCCGATGGTGAGGAAGGTGATGATCGGCTCTCCGGCAGCAACCAGCTCGTCGTAGGAACCGCCTGCGACGTCCTCGCCAAGGAACTCGACTGTGCTTCGCAGCTCCTCCTCGCTCGACCAGTAGTCGCTGGTGAGGGAGTAGACGCTCTCTGTGAAGGTCCACGTGTCGTCGCGGTCGCCGGAAAGCGTAATCGTGCAGCTCCCGAGGTCTGCGGCCGATGGGGATGTGGATGTCACCGAGGATGACGTCATCGTCGTGCCTGTCGTCGCCGGCGTCTCAGCCTGGTCCAGCGTCGTCGAGGTGGTGGAGGCGCCAGCCTCCGTCGTCGTTGGGTCAGCTGTGCCCCCATCACAGGCGGTAGCGAACAAGCAGATGGCGAGCACACCCGCGACCTGACGCCCCGACATGAGCATCGACATTGGAGCCTCCCCTCCTCCGGATGGACTGATCGCACAATATCTGCTCGCCATCCGATTGGGAGCCTGTCCGAGACAGACAGGACCGTGCTGTAGAGTCGCCCAATGGCGATCGAAGCGTTGGCTGGTGTCGATTTCTCGGCTTGGCGCGAACCGGATCCCAGCATGGAGTCGAGGGAGTTCCTCGAGGCATGGCTTCGATATCAGCGCCATGAGTTCCTCCGCAAGCTTCGCGACCTCGAGCCAGACCAGCTTGCGGCATGGTCGATCCCTCCCGTCGAGTTGTCGGTACTTGGGCTGGTTCGGCACATGACAGAGATGGAGCATGTGTGGCTGTCGTGGGGGTTGGGTGGCGGCGAACAGGCATTCCGGTACGGCGATGATGACTATGCCGGTGGCTCGGCCGCGACTGTCGAAGAGGACGTACTCTGGTACTTGGAGGAGGTCGAGAAGGCGGACGCAGCAGTCGCAGCCATGGCCTCGCTCGAGGCTGAGGGTCTCGGCCACGGCCGTTCCCTCCAAGCAACGCTCGTCAAGATGGTCGACGAGTACGCCCTGCATGCCGGGCAAGCGCACATGCTCCGATTCGCGGCCCTCGGCGAGATCATTCGCTGACTCTCACCAAAGCCGGTTCGACATCGGGTGTCAGCTGCTGCGTGCCCAATCCAGGACACGCATGGCTCGCAGTGTGTTCCAGCGGCTGGGGAAGCCGTCAGGTCCTTCCAGCTCGAAGTGCGTTGGACCGTGGTGCGTGTTCTCCAGAGGCCATCTGCCTTTGGCGTCGCGCTTGCTCTCGACCAGGTCGACGGCCTCGTCGCACCGATCGTCGAGGGAGGCACCAGTCGACCGGAGATAGTCGAGGCCCCAGAGCACGTCGTAGTACCAACGCGTGGGGAACGAGAACATGGTGAATCGCGGGTCGATGATCTGGCCGGTCGAACGAGAACGGAAAAGACCTCGCTCGAGGAGGTACTCCTCGCCGCTCGAGCGGGCGGCCGCCACGGCACCTGACGATCCCCCGGCTTGTTCCCATGCCAGCAGTCCCTCGAGCACACAGATCGTCGTGTGGAACGATGACACTTCCGCCCCGTACTCCGCCCAACAGTTCCAGCCTCCGTCGCCGAGCTGATCGCCGAGGAGACGATCGACGATTCCGTCGACGGGTTCCCCGAAGTAGGCGCCGATCGCGAGCGCGATGCCGTTGATGCAGGGTTCCGTCTCGCCCGCGAAGTATGGGGCATCGTTTGCGTCCCATCGGACGTTCTCGCGAACGAGCGAGATGGCGTGGCGCGCCTCGGGGCTATCAGGGCCCAGACCGAGGTCCCGCAAGGCCTGAAGGGAGAAGTGCGTCGCTGTCCACGCGTCGAAGAACGGCTTGGACTCATCGACCCAACCAGGCCGATAGGTTCCACCGTCCCACCTCCCGTCGACGTCCTGCAGAGCGAGGAGCTGTGCTCCCCAGCCGACCGTAGCGACACGCGAACGCTCAGAGTCCACGACATCACTCGGTTCGCACTTCAGGTCGCGCAGGACCTGCCAACGAATCGCCGGATCGGAATCCAACAGCCACTCCATCACCGTCATCGCCTCAGCATCCCCTCTCGATTGCATTGTGAATCAATGTGGTGGGAAGACGCGCGCGCATCCCCATCCAAATCAATGGGAGTTCATTCACCCGGATAGGTCCCGAACGACCAGAGGATTCCCTCTGGATCGCGAACTGTGAACCCCCGCGATCCGTAGTCCTCGTCTCGCAGTTCCATCACCACTTCCGCTCCAGCGGCGGTTGCCCGAGCGAACAGCGCGTCGGGGTCGTTGCAGACGACGTATACAGCGTCGTTGCCGGGGATCCGGGTACCGAACGGGGAGTCGTCCTTGCCAGCGGAGCCGAACATGATTCCCGGCCCGCCCGGCCAACGCATCTCGCCATGCTCGATGATCGAGGGGTCGTCATGTCGGGCGATGACCGCGGTTTCCTCGAGTCCGAAAGCGTCGCGGAGGAACTTCATCTCCGCGCGAGCGTTCCTGAAGGTGAATATCGGCCATATGGCGGTTGGGTGGTTGTTGCTCATGGCCCGATTATCGCACTGCGGGTGCCGGCTGGTCTTGGGCGATTGGAGGATCCGATGAGCTACATCGACGACTCGGTCATCCGGTGATTGGAGCTGATCTGCGGGACTCGCGCCATACGACGATGCCTGCCGCCATGAGGAACACGGTAAGCGGGACGATCATGGTTCCGAGGCTTGCGATCAGGGTGCGAACCAAGAACTCCATGGCGATGATCGGCCCGACGGCCTTCTGAACCAGCCCAGGTGGCAGGACCACCGATGCGCCAGCCGTGAACATCGCCGAGACCGTGCCGGTGTGCGCCATGCCCTCCGCCACGCTGTCGCCCATGCCGTCGTTCATGATCGCGCCGTCCGCATCGAACACCAGGGCCGATGTCATTGCGTCATCGTCGCCGATGACCGGATCGGCCATGGCTGGACGGCCCGAGGCAGCCTCGTCGGGTCGGATCGCGGTTCCTCCCTGTTCCGCGGGCGGCTCGCCCACGAACACGGCAGCAGGTTGGGTCGTTGTGGTCGTCGTCGGGGGCTCGGTGGTCGTCGTCGTGGACGTCGTCGTGGTCGACGAGGTCGTCGTCGAGCGCGGCACGGTGGTCGTCGTCGACGAAGTGGTGGTCGGCGCCGACGTCGTCGTGGTGGTTCCGGGCGGTGTCGTGGTGGTCGTCGTCGCACACGAGCCCATCGCTGCCGACTTCGCCGTGTAGGTTGCCGCAACCTCTGCGTGCGCTTCGTCGTGATCGCTCTGGAGCTCCGCTCGAGCTCCGGCTGCATCAAGAGCGAGCTCGGGGTCCGCTGCCTCGAGGAGGTTGATCTGGCTGTTTGCCGTGTTCCAGACCACATCGAGCTTTGAATCGGCCGTCGCGCGGGCGCTGTTGAGCTCCGCCATCGTGCACGCCGACAGCGCGGCGTTCGTGAACTCGTTGAGGATGACCTGGTTCTGGTTGTCGGCCCATTGCACCCAGTAGTCGAGTTCGTCGCTGTCGCCGTGTGCCGGTGCTCCCGCGCCGAAGAGGCCGATCGTCACGGCGACGAGCATGACCACGAGCCGACTGCCGATTCCCTGCACATCATCCCATCGGCATTGATCCTCGGCTTCTTGAGGTGGCGAGGCTCAAGGCCCGGGCATCCGGTGCCGACAACGAGTCAAGAGTTCCGACGGAGGTTCCAGCGTGCGCAGAGTGCTCTCGGGCATCCTGATGGTCATCGGTGTCGTCGTCGCGCTCGCTGCCACCCTCATCCTGGTCTCGATCGTCGCCACCGGGGACGGATCGTCCGAGGTTGCGAGGGAGGGCCAGGTCGCCATCATGGCCGAGGCGACGATCACCTCGGCATCGACAGTTCGCAACGCAGCCGTCAACGCCGCTCTGGTCGCCCAGGGAAACGCAGCAGGCCTCTACTCGGACGAGGCGATGGCCAGGTCGATCGACCACGTGACCCGATTGGCCGATGAGTACCAAGGCCGCTCCGAGCAGCTCGTCGCACAGCTCGAGGACGACGAAACCTCACTCGTGTCGGACACCTCGGGCTCGTACCTCGCAGCGATCGACGTCTTCGTCGGCGACCTCTCAACCCTCACCGCCGATGATCCCCTTCCGGAACTCGACGGGGCGACGTACACGAGCACGATCGGGGCGCTTGTCGACGTGCGCGACCAGCGGGTGGCGGATGCACTGGTCCTCGGCGAGTACGCGGGGCAAGCCGCCGACGGGGTGAGGTTCCTTGCCATCGTCGTCATCCCCCTCCTCGCGATGCTGATGTTGCGGTCCGTCATGAAGCGGCGTCGTGAGAGCGAGAGGCTCCTCGGTGAGCTCGAACAGCAGCGCGCAGTCATCGCATCCAAGGACGAGTTCGTCACCAACCTCTCCCACGAGCTTCGGACGCCGCTCACCGGCGTGTACGGCTTCGCCCTCGCGCTCGACGAAGGAGCACTCGAGGATGCTGCGACCGCCAAGGAGCTCACAGGTCTCATCGTGAGCGAGGCGACGGACCTCTCCAGGATGGTCGACGACCTCATCACCGCAGGGCAGATCGAGACGGGGAACGTGGCGCTGATGATCGAGGAGATGGGCCTGGATCCAGAGATCGAGACCGTGATCGATCCCTTCGTGCGAACGGGGGCCACGATCAGGTTCACGGAGACCGGAGCAACGGGCGTCGTTGATCGACAGCGTTTCCGGCAGATCCTGAGGAACCTCGTTTCGAACGCGGTCAAGCACGGCGGACCCAACATCGAGATCTTCGGGGAGCAGGGTGTCGGCGTCGTATCCGTGTTCGTGATGGACGACGGCGACGGAATCGAGGACAGCCGGCTGACCCGTCTGTTCGACCGCTATCAGCACGAAGGTGCAGAGCCGCTGCTCCAGGGGAGCGTCGGCCTCGGCCTCGCGATTGCGCGATCGTTGGCTATCGGCATGGGCGGCGACCTCACCTATACGCGAACGAGTGGCCTCACGTACTTCGTGCTCAGGGTTCCCTCCCTTCGGTCAGGTCGCCTGAACGAACGGGTCGAGGACAATGCGCTTGGCGATCAGTCGGCAGCACGCAGCGCCTCGGAGGTCGCGAAACTCTTCGCCAAGTGAGCCGACGGGGGTCTTGTATCGGCCACCCGCCCTTGTCATGGTCGTCCCATGGAAGCTCCACTCTTGCTTGTCTGGTCCGTTGTCGTGGCTCTCGGACTGTGCCTCGTCGCCGATGTCGCGCTCGCCGATCGGGGGACTGCGCACAACCGACTCCTCGTCTCGTCGAGGTTGCGCCGCATCGTCGTCGCGGCGGGAGTGTTCATCGCGCTGACGTTGTCCACCCTTCGGCCTTCGGCCGCAGCCACCCCTCCACCATCGGTGCGTATCACGTCGGTTGCGGCCGCTCCCGCGTCCGTACCTGCAGATACGGTGGATGACGCAGCGCCGGGACCGGCCACGTCGACCTACGTCGTCGAGCGCGGGGATTCGCTCTGGCGGATCGCCAAGGCCCTGCTCCTGAGATCGGGGTCCGATTCCAGCGGGACCGCCGTCGCCTCGTTCTGGCGGTCGATCTACGACCACAACAGGGAGACCATCGGTGACGATCCCAATCTGATCCATCCGGGACAGGTGTTCGAGATTCCAGGGGGTCACGGTGGAGCGTGAGGATTTCGAGGAGATCCCATGGTCCCACCTCGTGGCCGAGACGCGTGACGGCATCGATCGGCGATGGTACCTCGCAGGCATTGGAGTCGGTCTCGTGGTGGCCGCCATCCTTGGGTTCCGCCTCGTCTCGGGCAACGCAGCGCAACCGTCACCCGTCGCCGCGGCCGACCACATCGCGACGACAGTCACCGTCGCCGATGAGAGAGGGATGATCGAAGTGGAACAGGTCGCCCAAGGCGATCCACCTGATTCAAGCGGCCAGATGATTGTCGCCGAGGCCGACCTTCGGGCACTCGAAGTGGGTGCGGACCTCGGCGTGATCATGGCGGCCGAGTGGTTCGTCACCGACCTCCACACCGTCGATGGATCCGACCAAGGCGCGCTCTCGCTCCGCGAAGCGCTCGCACCGGCATTGAGGGACGACCCACTGCCGCACGACGACGCGTCGTCCCTGGGCGATCCGGGTACAGGTGCGACCTTCGTCGAATGGGCACGCGCGTTCGATATGGAATGGACCTCCGCCGGGGACACCGTTGTGTCGGTCGCGTACCGGATGATTCGGACCGAAGGGGATGGATTCATTCGCGATCCGGTGCGAGCGGTCTCTGTTGTGATGCGACGCATTAACGGAGTCCTGCGGGTTGTCGAGTGGCCCACTGAAGTCGACGCACCCTGGTATGTGCCGTGACATCGAGGTGGGGACGGGTGCGATCGCGGTGAGTCGAACGCGCGCCCCGGGTCTACGATTGCGGCATGCTCGAAGTCACCGCCTCCCTCCGAAGTGCGTGGGAGACCACACTCGGTGAGCTCGGCGTGGACGGCACGGGCCCCGTGCTCGTCGGCGGACCACTTGCAGAACGGATCGGTGCGGCCGTTCCCTGGGCCATCGCGGACGAGGTCGACGGCCTCGTCGTCCTCGGCGATGGGCCCGTCCTCGATCCCGGATCCTCGGTCATCGTGACGGGACTCCCACCTGCCTCGATGGAGAGCGTCTTCATGCTCGAAGCGTGGTCAGGCCCCGGAGGGATCAACGAGGTCGTCGACGAGGCGCTTCGCATCGTTCGACCGGGGGGAGCCGTGTGGCTCGGGCGTGTCGACGTCGATGCTCTCGTGAACGCGACGGTGGCGACCCGTCTGAGTGCCCTCTTGTATCAACGCCACGCCGGACGCTTCCGTGACTACATCGATCGGGGAGTGGTCGCGCCCACGGAGATGGCGCTGATCCGGGGCGGCCTGCGACCCGTGCGATCCTGGCACATCGAACTCCCACTGGCCGCCTTCGCCGACGCCAAGTCGTACCTCGCCGCAGTGACGGACGGGATGTGGATGGGAATCGACCTCCTGGCGCCACCCGAGCGAAAGGGAGTGATGGCCGACCTCACGACGGAGCTCGAGCGAGCGTCGTTTCCCCTCGTCGAGTACCAGCCATGGGTGGTTGCGCAGGGCACCAAGCTGTCGTGATCAGCCGAACTCAGCCTCGAGGATGTCGACCACCTCGGGAGCGAGTGCGTCCCAATCGACACCGGGCGTCGCAGTGACCGTGACGAAGTCGGCCGTCATGAACACGGATGCGACGCCGTCGATCGCAAGCACCGTCGCGACCCATCCCTCGGCTCCGACAGGGTCGGAGATCGTTGCGGGACCACCAACGGCGGTGCCCACGCTGAACTTCATCGCAGCGGGATTCGGTGTGCGTTCGGTTCGTACGGCCACCGGCGCCGACCTCCTTCGTTCCACCGACAACAGTACCGGACGCCTGGCATGATCATCGGCGCCGACGTCGGCGGCACGTTCACGGATATCGTCCTTGTCGACGACGGGGTGATCACGACCACCAAGGTGCCGACGTCCGCCATCCAGTCGGCTGCAGTCGCACAAGGCGCTCGTTCCATCACCCCTCCGGGTCGTGGCGTGTCGGCCCTGATCCACGGGACGACCGTTGCTACGAACGCCCTCCTCGAGCAGAAGGGAGCGCGCACCGTGCTCGTCACCGACGCGGGCTTCGAGGATGTCATCGAGATCGCCCGTCAGGATCGCCCGTCTCTCTACGACCCCTTCCATGACCGACCCGAGCCCCTCGTCGCCCGTTCCGACCGCATCGGGGTCGATCCACAGGCCGAGGCGGTCGACGTTGGTGAGGCCGAGTCCATCGCCATCGCGTGTATCGACGGCCACCGCGCACCAGAACGCGAGCGCGGCATCGCCGAGATGGTCCGTGCGAGGGGATCGACCGTCCCGATCTCACTCTCGAGCGAGGTCGCGCCCGAGTTCCGTGAGTACGAGCGGATCTCGACGACGGTGCTCAACGCCTACCTCGCACCGGTCACCAGCCGGTACCTCGAGGCACTACACGATGAGATCGTCGGAGCCGGGTTGGCAGGTTCGGTATCGGTGATGCGTTCATCCGGAGGGCTCATGTCCCTCCACGATGCTGCAAACCTTCCCGCGGCGGTCCTCCTCTCCGGTCCCGCTGGCGGTGTCGTGGCGGCGCGAGCCGTTGCGGATTCCCTCGGGTACCACGCAGTCGTGTCCTTCGACATGGGTGGCACGTCGACAGACGTGTGCCTGATCGAGGACGGCGTCATCGACATCTCATATGAGCGATCGGTGGCCGGCTACACGTGCCGTCTTCCCTCGGCTGGCATCCACACCGTGGGTGCCGGTGGGGGATCGGTTGCCTGGATCGATCCCGGGGGCGCCCTGCGCGTGGGCCCACGATCGGCGGGAGCCATGCCGGGACCCGCCTGCTACGGTCGGGGTGGCAGCGAACCGACGGTCACGGATGCGAATGTCGTGCTCGGCAGGATCGATCCCGGAGGTTCGTTCGGCGGCTCGATCGCAGTCGATGAGGCCCTCGCACGGCGAGCGATCCGCCCGATCGCGAGTTCACTCAGCCTGTCCATCGAGGACGCATCTCTCGGCATCGTGGCGATAGCGGAGGAAGTCATGGCCGGCGCGGTTCGATCCGTGTCCGTCGATCAGGGCGCGGATCCGACCCACGCAACGCTCATCGCCTACGGCGGCGCAGGCGGACTCCACGCATCGGCCGTCGCTCGATCCCTCGGCATGGCAGGTGTGGCTGTGCCCGTCCATGCCGGTGTGCTCTCGGCGATCGGCCTCCTCCTCGCCCCTCCACGAGCTGACGGCGCAAGGTCGGTCCACATCGACGATGGCGATCTCATGGCGGCAGCGGCCGCCGCATCGGATCTGGCGGACGACACGGCGCGCCAGATCCTGGGGGCAGGGCACTCCCTCGCCAGCACCTCCCACTCCCTCGACGTGCGGTACATCGGTCAGGCCCACGAGATCACCGTCGGCTGGGACGTCGATGAGACGATCGAGGTGGTGACCGAACGCTTCCAGGGCACCCACGACCGCCGGTACGGGTTCTCGCGACCGGGAGACCCGATCGAGATCGTCGCAGTGCGAGCGACGAGCTTCGGTCCCGCTCCGCTGACCCATCGGCCCACTCTCGACCCCGGATCCGACGCGAGGCCGCCCGGCGAGCGGCCCGTCGTGTGCAGCGACGGAGTCCTGCGACGCGCCGCGGTACTGCATCGCGTCTCGCTCGCCCAGGGGGACATCGTCGACGGCCCTGCCATCATCGAGGAGTCCGGCGCGACCACCTTCATCGACATCGATGAACGAGCCACCCTCGAGGGCGACCGATCGCTCGTGATCACTTGGTGAGGCCGAAGCCTTCGCCCACGATTCCTAGAGTGGAACAATGACCGACGCCTCTGTCGACCTCGCCGCCCGTGGCGCCGCGCGGATCGCCTGGATCCGCTCCCGCATGCCACTGCTCGCCGAGCAGCGACACCGCTTTGTCGCGTCGGAGCCATTCGCGGGCCATCTCGTTGGCATGTCCCTCCACCTCGAACCGAAGACCGCTGTACTGCTCGAGACCCTGCATGCAGGGGGAGCCGAGATTGTTGCGACCGGCAATCACGGCTCCACGCAGGACGACGTGGTCGCCCACCTTCGGGGTCTCGGCATGATCATTCACGGTCGGCGGGACGACACCCTCGAGGAGCACCACGCGAACCTCGCTGCGGTTGATGC
>DATHUV010000139.1:0-28835 GCA_035461905.1 Acidimicrobiia bacterium
TCGTCGTCGCCACCGGCGACGACGACCTGACCCGGTGCGTTGAGGTTCGCGACGTACAACCTGCCGCCGGCCGCGACCCGAGCCGCGCACACATCGGCAGCGCCCTCCTCGTCCGCACCGATGAGGGCAGCCATGCCGGAACCCGATGCCGATGCTGCTTCGGCCATTGCCAAGCCGCGTTCGGCGACGAGGTGCATCCCCTCCCGGAACGACATCGCTCCCGAAGCCGCGAGGGCCGTGTACTCGCCGAGGGAGTGTCCGGCGCCCCCAGCGGGAGCCAGGTGCGTCTGGGATCTGAACGCCTCCCACAAGGCGAACGACGTCGCGTAGAGGGCAGGCTGGGCACGGTCCGTCGACGTCAGAAGCTCATCGGGCCCCTCGGAGATCACCGAGGCGAGATCCCAGCCGAGGACATCCCGGGCCTCGGCAAAGAGGTCGGCTCGCATCTCCAGCACGTCGGGGCACATGCCGACGGATTGGCTTCCCTGGCCGGGGAAGAGCACTGCGTACTTCATCAATCACGAACCGCTGGTCGGGGAACCGAGTTCTGACCCGTCGCCGGGGATCGACGTTTCACGCATCGTCCGTTGATTCGACGCCGTGTTCTGAGAGGTACCGCCGAATGCTGCGGACGGCTTGGAGGATGCGGTGCTCGTTCTCGACGAGGGCGAAGCGGACATACTCGTCACCGGACGGCCCGAAACCGATCCCGGGGCTCACCGCGACGTGTGCCCTGTCGAGCATGTCGAGGGCGAATTTCAGCGACCCCATCGACCGAAGGCGCTCGGGGATCCTCGCCCAGACGAACATGGTCGCATGGGGTGCCTCGATGGGCCATCCGCTTCGTGCGAGGCCACCTACGAGGACATCGCGACGCTTTCGGTACTCGTCGACGACGAGATCGATGTACTCATCATGATCGTTGAGCGCAATGATCGATGCGATCTGGATCGGCTGGAACGTCCCGTAGTCGAGGTACGACTTCAATTGGCCCAGGGCTGCGACGATTTCCTGGTTCCCCACGACGAAACCGACGCGCCAACCAGCCATCGAGTGGGATTTCGACAGCGTGTACAGCTCGACGGCGACGTCCTTCGCCCCGTCCACGGAGAGCAGGGACGGCGGGCGATATCCATCGAAGGCGATGTCGGCGTATGCGAAGTCGTGGACCAGCATCACGCCATTGCGGTGCGCGAACGCGACGAGGCGTTCGAAGAACGCGGCGTCGACCGTCACTGTCGTCGGGTTGTGGGGGAACGAGGTGACGATGACCCTCGGCTTCGGCCACGATGTCCGGAATGCAGCCGTCAGCCGCTCGAAGAAGTCAGCATCCGTCGAAAGGTGCACCCTGCGTACCTCTGCACCTGCGAGCACGGGCGCATACATGTGGATGGGATACGAGGGCTCAGGGACGAGAGCGACGTCTCCTGGCTGGACGAGGACCCACATCAGGTGTGAGAGACCCTCCTTGGCGCCGATCGTGTTGATGACCTCCGTGTCGGGATCGAGGTCCACGCCGTACGACCGCAGGTAGCGATCGGCGACCGCCTTGCGCAGATTGGGCAGTCCCCGTGATGCCGAATAGCGGTGGTTCTTGCCCTGGTACGCGGCCTCCACGAGCTTGTCCACGACCCCTGGCGGAGAGGGTATGTCCGGGTTGCCGAATCCGAGGTCGATGACATCGATTCCCGATCGTCTCGCTGCCGTCTTCAGGTTGTTGACCTCGGCGAACACGTAGGGAGGCAGGTTGTCGATTCGTCGGAACTGCATCGCGCCACGATAGGGCGTGCCACATCCGATCCGTCGAACCGGGAGCGATCGACGCTGCTACCGCGGGAGGAACTTCGCGAGGACGGACGGAACGATCTCGGCACCCCACGCAAACGCACTTCGTACGAGATCGAGGGCATCCTCGGACCCGTCCCAGTGCTCGGCGACGATCGCCGCATCGGCACCTGACAGCATCCGATCGATGGCGACCGCCACGAGCACGACGTCGTCGAGGCGGCCGAGACCCGGAACGAAGTCCGGAATCAGGTCCACGGGCGAGATCACATACGCGAGTGCTGCCACGACGAGTGCGCGGCGACGAATCGGCACTCGGGGATCCATGCTCAGGCGGGCAAGGAGCTTCACCAGGTTCGGGGCGATGGCGACCGACTCGACGGCGAGCTCCCTCACCCCGCGCGGCGGGGCTGCCGTTCTATCGTCGATCGCGTCGAATCCCGGCTCAGCGTTGCGACGATGCATCGAACCCTCCTGCTGCCATGAGTGCTGCTCCGACTGCTCCCGCGACGGATCCGAGCCGAGCGACCTCGACGCTCGGTGCCAATCGGTGGCTTCCACCGTGGAGTGAATCAGCGAGCACCCTCCGCGCGGGAGCCAGAACCGATTCGCCGACAGAGCCGAGCCCTCCACCCACCACGATCACATCCGGATCGAAGATAGCGACGAGGTCGGCCAGTCCCTGCCCGAATGCTCGACCCACCTCCGTCACGAGTGCCCTTGCGGTCTCGTCCCCTGCGTCTGCTGCCTCGACGACGACCTGCCCGCTCACGACGCGATCGCCCACGGCCCGCGCGAGGGAGCTATTCGGGTTGCCGTCGATGACCTCGCGTGCCAGTCGCTCGAGTGCAGGCCCTGAAGCGATCGTCTCCCAACAGCCGCGCTTGCCACAGTCACACAACCGTCCGTCCCGCTCGACCTTGATGTGCCCCCACTCCCCCGCATAGGAGCCGCCGCGATAGACCTCGCCGCCGATGGCGATGGCACCACCGATCCCCGTTCCGAGGGTCACGAGGAGCACATTTCGGTATCCGGACGCCACACCGAGTGCGAGCTCTGCCACCATCGCTGCGTTCGCATCGTTGTCCACCACCACCGGGAGACCGAAGCGCCGGTCGAGTTCGTCACCGATGCGCAGGTTCGTCCCCCTGACGTGGGGACCCCACACGAGCGACCGGTCGGTGATCGACACGAGCCCTGCGACGCCGACACCGATTGCGGTCTCGGTGCCGTCGGCGACAGCGCGGATCGCGTCAGCGATTGCCTCGATCGTGTCCGAGTCGCGATCGAGGATCTCGTGGTGCCGACGCGCAACCTCTGTTTCCTCGAGACGAACCGCGAGGACCTTTGATCCGCCGATGTCGACGCCGATGACGCTCATCGAACCACCGTATCGGTCACCATCGCGCTACTCGACAGGCACGTGCTGGCTCGCGCCGCGCTCGTCGCCCTCAGCCTCGGGCCGAACCGTCCTGACGATGCCCGTCACGAGCGCTCCGACTCCGTTTGCGACCTCGAACGCGGCCTTTGCGAAGTGCACCGTCGCCTTCCGTGTGGCGTCGACGAGAGGTTCGATCGGTGTCTCTGGCATCAGGCCTCCAGGGTGAAGACGACGCGCAGCTCGCCGTCGGCGAGCTTGGCGCGGCGGATGGTTCTGCGCTTGAGCGAGTCGGGAAGCACGATGCTTCGTCGGTACGAATCCACCGTGACGAACAGCTCGTCACCGTGACGCATCACATCGACGTGCTCCTTGTCGACGAGGGGAATGGACAGCACGAGGGCGACGTCGTCAGACTCGGCGAGCGATTCCACGCGGATAGGGTCGTGGTCCGACAGGCGCGCCGTGGGATCATCGTCCCCGTAGAGCTCCGTACCGACGAGGCGGAGGCGCTCCGGACCCACCATCTCATGATCGAAGAGCCGGAGCCGCCGGATGTCGGTGCCTGCGAATCCTTCCTCGACCGCCTCGAGGTGACCCTTCTGGATCTGACGCCACTCGGCGAAGTAGGGGTCATGGACCTCATCCGGAAGGACTCGATTCACGATCGCGGCATCAACGGCGTAGCCGAACAGGCCGAGGTATGTGTAGGTCCTCCTCGCCTCGGCGATCACCATCTTCTCGGGGTTCATCACGAGGCGGGCGGTCGTGATGTCGGGGTCCGACAGGAGCTCCCGGATCCCGTCGAGGCGCTCGTAGAACCGTTCGATCGATTGGAAGACCTTGTCGTCGGCCATCGGGATGCTCGAGACCCTCGACATCACCGGCCGAACGACCTTCGCGACACGGCGGCTCAGGGGGAACATCTTGTCCATGTACCACGACATCACTTCAGGCAGGCTGAGAAGTCGGAGCGTCTCGGCCGTGGGAGCGCAGTCGACGACGATCACGTCGTAGGTGCCGGATCTGGCGTGATCGCGGACCGTGGCAAGCGCAAAGAGCTCATCCATACCGGGGAACACCGTCAGTTCCTCTGCCTCGATGCCGCTGAGTCCTGACCAATCGAACAGGTCGGTCAGGTGGTCCCGCACGTCACCCCATGCCTCTTCGAGACGCAGTTGGGTGTCGATCTGCTGGCCGTCGAGCCGGTCGACGATCCTGCTCGGGGAATCCCCGAGCTCCATGTCAAAGGCGTCCCCCAGTGAATGGGCGGGATCCGTCGACATCACGAGTGTTGTGTAGCCGAGATCGGCCGCTCGGAGGGCCGTTGCGGCCGACACCGTCGTCTTCCCGACCCCGCCCTTGCCCGTGACGAGGATGATGCGCATCAGGCGGTCGACTCTGCCTGTTTCTTCAAACCCCGAAGCGCCGTGCCGACGATCTGTTTCTCGGCTTGCTTTCGGAGGAACCCTGGGACGGTGAACGCCGGATCGACCTTGAGGGCGTACACGACCTCGGTTCCACCACCGTCGAGCTCATTGAACTCGTAGCGACCCTCGAGGGACCGGATGTCGTCGTTCGGGACCGCGCTCCACCCGAAGCCGTTGTCGTAGTCGTAGTCGTAGACGAGGGTGTAGGAGATCTCCTTGATCATGCCATCGACGACGAAATCCGCCCTGACCGGACGTCCGTGCTCGTCCTCCTCGGTGACCGCCACGGTCCGAACTCCTCCGGCCCAAACGGGGTACGAACCGAGGTCGAGCGCGACCTCGTAGACATGCTGGGGCTCAGCCGACACCTCGACCCTCTGAACCGTTCCCTCGACTGCCATCGTGACTCCTTGTGCCCTGATACCGAAAGGGTAGCGGTGGGTAGAGATGCACACCCGCGGATGGCAGCCACCGTCCTTGCGAGTACCGGAATGTCGCTGTCAGGCTTCGCTTCGGTGGTGGAGGGCTCGTCCCGTCGCCCTGAAGTACCCGAGGTTGATGCACGTCGTCGCGCCGTGCGTCATCGACGTCGCCCTCGGCTGATGGACATCGCCGTAGTAATGCAGCCTCGGACGGTGACGATCGAGGTACTCACGAACCGGTACCGACCCTTTCCCGGTACCGCCGATCACGTCCTCGCACACCATCGGCAGTGCCGCTGGCACATGCGTGCACAGGACATCGACGGGGCCGAGCGCGTCGAGACGGTCGTGCATCGTCGCATCGTCGATCTCTCCTGCGGACCCGATTCGTTCGACGCCACGTCCGACGAACCCGAAGGCCTCACCCTCGAAGTCGACGACGTCGCCGTCTACCCACTTCGCAGAGGGGGGCAGATGCGCCCTGAGCAGGTCGGGATCATCGACGTTGCCGGGTATCACGTACGCGTCGAGACCGTCGATTGCGCTACGCATGCGCTCGTACTCGCGACGCATGGCATTCCCGACAGCCAGCCTCACATCGAACCCGAGGGATGCCGTGCGCGTGGCCCACATGCGATTCGCAGCGGAATCGTCGACCGAACGGAGCCCGACGACGGATTCCACGACGTCCCTTCCGACGACGTCAGCGAGGATCCCCTCGTTCGTCCGGTAGTCCACCAAGTTGATGAGATCACCCAGCACGAGCACGGTTTCACCAAGGGATGCGAGCCTTCCGAGGGCATCGAACGCTCCATGGACGTCAGAGACGATCAGCACGGGCTGTCCGCAGACATCCCGCTACGCCGCCGTTCGCGGTCCGAGCCATTCGGAGATGGCTGCGAGCGAGGCGGCACCGACAATAGCCGCACCGAACGATGCGACGTCTGGCCACCCGCCGTACGTCGTGGAGATCCCCGTCATGCCGAAGCCGATCAACGCGGATATCCCCCGTCTCGCCCAGGGGCCCAAGCGCGACTCGGGATCCACTGCCTGCCACCCCTCGACCATGTCCGCCACAGCGGTTGCGACGATCCATGCGCCGAGCCCGAGGAGCCCGACAACGAGCGTCACTGCATACACGGCGGTCATCGAGCGCTCCCCTGAAGGCGAAGCAATGAGCGTAGACGGAGCACGCTTGTCATCGTGTCATCGTGGCATCGCGTTTCGAATCTCCTCGACGACCTCCCGATCGGTTTCACGGAGCCCAGCAGCGGTGAGGATGGCAGCAGCAGCGGGAGTTCCGATCCTGGCGACGGCCCACGCGGCGTGACTTCGCAGGAGGGGGTCAGGATGTCCGAGGTAGCCTGCCGCCACCGCGAGATCGTCGGCGTTGGCACCATTCGCCATGGCAACGATCGCATTCCTGCGGACGAATCGGGCGTTGCGGCCCGGGATGTACCAATGGGTGAATGCCTCGTCGATTTCGTCGTCGGTCATTCCGAGGATGTCCCGCGCGCGTGGCAGAGGGCCAGCACGATGCGATCCGAGGACCCCGTGCCCCGGAGGGCAGGCGACGAGGCATGCGTCGCAGCCGTACACCCGATCACCGGCGGCCGTCCTGAGCTCGATCGGGATGGGGCCCCTTGCCTGGAACACCGCGGCGAGACAGCGGCGGGCATCGAGGACTCCCGGGGAGACGATCGCCCCCGTCGGGCAGGCAGGCATGCACGCGACGCAGGTTCCACAGGATCGCTCCATCGGTTCGGTCGGCTCGATGGGTGCGTCGGTCACGACGCTTCCGATGAGGAACCATGGACCGAGTCCCGGGCTGAGGACCATCGTGCTCTTTCCCCACCACGCAACACCAGACCTGACGGCAGCGGCACGATCGACGAGCCGATCGTCGTCGTACACACACTCCGTACGGAACCCGTGCGCATCGAGTACCGCCGCTATCGCGTCGAGCACGGAGCGCACCGAGGAGTACCGGTCACCGTCGGCGAACCGAGCCACCGGTCGACCGACGTCCGCCTCACCATCATCCTGTCCTCGGGTCGCAACACCGTCGCCTTCGGCGAGATAGGGAACGGCCGCGACAACGATCGCCTTTGCCCACGGGAAGGAGCGGGCAGGCTCGGTGGACACCGCCGGATCCGCATACACGAACCGCAGTGATCCTCGTTCACCCGATGCCGCTCGTCGATCGATCTCGAGGCGGGCCTCCCCGAATGGAGCGAGGTCGGTGACCCCGATCCGGGCGCCCGACGATCCTGCGACGGATGCCAGTGTCTCGAGGAGGTCCATCGAGACCAACTGTAGGTGTGATGTGCATCACCCACACGGCGATCGTCGCGCCCGGGCGAGCGCTCCTTCTTGGAGTCGGCGTCAGCCCGATGCCTCCCTCGGTGCACGGTCGTCGATGACGAGGCGGAGTGGGGAGATGAGGCCCGCGCTCGCCATCGCGTCAATCGCCGCGTGCTCGTCGTCACCGAGCTCGATCACGCCCGTGTCCCCCAACAGAGCGGTGACGAGGCAATCCCGGCACGCCGTGGTGTGACGTGCCACACAGCTCCCGCAATCGATGATCATGCAATCCTCCCTGGCCGGACCGATGCAGCGACCATACGGATCCGGTATGACACGTTCCGCGCTTGAGGACGTGCGATCACCGACGACGCGGTACTGTGGCGCGCATGCGACTCGGACTGAACATCGGCTTGTACGGAACGGCGATCGCGGACAACTTCGCGCTCATCGACATGGTGGAGGACCTCGGATACGACAGTGTCTGGTGTGCGGAGGCCTACGGCTCGGACGCCCTCACCCCCCTCGCGTGGATCGCGGCACGCACCCAACGCCTGCGTGTCGGAACCGCGGTGTTCCAGATTCCGGCGCGAACCCCCGCAATGACGGCCATGACGGCGGCGACCATCGACGTGATGTCGAACGGCAGGTTTGTGCTCGGCCTCGGCGTATCCGGGCCGCAAGTGGTCGAGGGTTGGCACGGTCGTGCGTTCGGGAAGCCCCTCACCGTCACACGCGAGTACGTCGAGATCGTGCGGCGAATCCTCGCTCGCCGGGAACCCGTCGAGTTCGACGGTGAGTACTACCAACTCCCCTACCGCGGCGAGGATGCAACGGGCCTCGGAAAGCCACTCAAGAGCATGATCGCACCGAGGAACCCGCACCTGCCCATCTACCTCGCTGCCATAGGGCCCCGCAACGTCTCGCTCGCAGCCGAGATCGCCGACGGATGGCTGCCGATCTTCTTCTCACCCGAGCGGACAACCTCCCAGTACCAGCCTCTGCTCGACGAGGGTTTCGCACGGTCAGGCGATCCGACGAAGGCCGAGCGCTTCGACATCGCGCCGACGGTCAGCGCCCTCGTGGCCGACGACATCGACGCCGCACGCCTCCAGATGAAGCCACAGCTCGCCCTCTACATCGGGGGTATGGGAGCGAAGGGGACCAACTTTTACAACGACCTCGCGTCCCGCTACGGCTACGAACGGGAGGCCGAGGAGATCCAGGACCTGTACCTGGAGGGAAAGCGAATGGAGGCGACCATGCTCGTTCCTGACGCCCTCGTCGACGAAGTATGCCTCGTCGGGCCGGAGGGCGCCGTGCGTGACAGGCTCGATGCATGGAAGGAAGCGGGAGTCGGAACCCTGATCATCGGCACGTCCGATCCGCGCACCATCCGGTTCATCGCCGAGGCAGTGGTCTGATCACGAGTCGGCCTTCGGGAGCGGGACCTCGAAGCGGAACGTACATCCCGGGCCATCGACGTAGCTGAGCTCGCCGCCCATCAGGTGGGCAAGTCTGCGAGACAACGACAGGCCGAGGCCGACCGAGGATCTGAGCTGCGTTGCCGAGCGAGATCGGCCATATGCCTCGAACACCCTGGCCCTGTCCTCCTCCGGCACGCCCGCCCCATCATCGTGGATGTCGATCCAGGCCATCGTGTCCGAGCAACCGAAGGTGGCGGTGACGTTGCGTCCGCCGTACCGGAAGGCATTCGTCAGGAGGTTTCGGATGACCTGACGCACGCGAACCGGATCAGCGAGTGCGACCGGCGCAGCATCGGCGACCTTCACGGTGTGCGTGTCAGGAATCGAGAGTCGGTCGACCACGGTCCGCGTCATGAGGGCAAGGTCGATTGACTCGGGGAACACCGGAAGTGCCCCGTCATCGGATCGAGCTGCCACGAGGAGGTCCTCGACGAGGTCGGCCATCTCCGAGCTCTCGGTCGCAATCACCGCGAGCAGCTCGTCGCGTTCCTCATCGCCGAGCCGATCACCAGCGGTCCGCAGTTCCTCGGCGAGACCCCCTACGACCGTCAACGGCGACCGCAGTTCGTGGCTGACCGAAGCGATGAGCTGGTCCTTGGATGCGAGGGAGGCCTCCAGGCGTGCGCGGTTCTGTGCTCTCTCGTGGAACGCCCCGATGATGTCGGCGAACGTCCTCAGGAACGCCTCATCCCTGTTCCTCCACACGTGGTCGCCTCCGCTCACGACGAATCCGACGGATCCGTGCCACGCACCCGCAACCTCGACACCTGCGATCAACTCGGACACGTCGTGACGCGCCCTTCGCTTCGTCATCTCACCGCGTTGAAGCGCACTCTGGACGTCTGGCTGGTCCGCATATCGCCACGAGGTGTCGACGGCGTAGCGGGCCAACGATCCGGGGGATAGCCAGGCGCCGACCACGACCGCCTGGGGTGTTCCGTCGGGACCGACCACGGTCTCGGTGACGAAGAGCTCATCCACGCCTGCGGCTGAGCCCACCGCGACGAGGGCGGGTTGAAGGTCGATCGCATGCTCACCGAGGAGGGCCTGGGATGCCCTTGCGATTGCCTCCTCGTATCTCAGGCGCCCATCGAGGCTGCCTATCAGGGAGTCGCGAACCCGAGCGTCCTCTATGCGCTGCCAGAACGCGGCCGTGAGATCTGCCATCGTTCGCAGGAGCGCGAGATCGTCCGTTCGCCACAGCCGATCGGGGTCACGGTCGGCGGCACCGATGACACCGATCCACTCGTCGCGGAGCGTGATCGGGACATTGACCTCGACGTGGAGGCCTCCGTCGCCGCCCCTGTCAGCGGCCGTCCCTCGCGCCTCCTCGACACGGTAGAAGAACGGCGCACCTCCCTCGAGATGTGACCGGGCGCCCGGCATCGCGGACCACGGGACCTTTGACCGCACGTCGAGCGACGGGTGGACCGTCGCTGGATCCGCTGATCGCTCGACCACGACAGCAGCGAGACCGAGGGTGGGATCCTCGACGTTCCGTTCGACGAACACGGCGGACACGTCCATCGCCTCGCGGATCGCATCGAGGGCGGACCCGAGTGCCCTGGCATCGTCCTCTGCCACCAGTGCCTTGGAGGCGAGCGCAACGGCGTCGGCGATCTCGATCCTGCGGCCGACGGTCACTCCCCCAAGCGTTCTGGCGAGTGCGTACTCGCGGGCCATCGCGATCGTCAGGAGCCCGAACACGGTGACGGTGATCACACCCGAGACCGCCGATCTGACGTAGATGTCCGATGTCGTGTCCGTGAAGAGGGATGCGATCGATGCCACGATGCCAACGGCCACCGCGTACGCCCCGATCCGCCAGGCACTCCTCGTCGTTCCGAGGACGGTCGTCACGAGGACGAAGTACGCGACGACCACCCCCACCGCGGCTGCGGGAACGGTGGCAATGACGAGGCCGACGCCGGTGAGCGAGATGTCGGCGACGAGGGTCGGCCCGACCCGCGATCTGCCGGACGACAGGGCGATCGATGCATCGACTGCGATTCCCGCCCCCAGTGCGACGATGATGGCGAGGACCGGCCATTCGAGGATCACCGCGCTGAATGCGGCAAGCGACAGGGTGACGATGCCTGCGATTCGTCGAAGCCCGTGCCAACGCGTCAGTACCGCTGCGTGCTCTGGCAGCGGGGTCGCATCGGATTCGACATGGGCACGCGGGAGCGTTGCAGTCACGGATCCCCAACGGGTCGCTCGGTCGTCTATCGGGCGATCAGGCCTCGGCGTTTAGTAGTTCCACAACGACAGGGCGATGAACCAAGACAGCCACCGGCAACCCTGTACCGTCCAACCGTCCAGCCCTGCTCGTGAGCGGTAGATTGGGCTCATGCCCGAGAGTGACGAGACCTTCGACGATCTGGACGAGCTCAACGCTGCGATCGAGCGTCGCGTGACCCGACTCATGGACCTTGCGGGTCCGGATGTTCCCCGCGACCGGACTGTGCTCGAGGGAACCGCCGCCGAGTCGATGGTCGCCGTCGATGCGGACGGGCATCTATGGCGAGCCGTCCCCGGCAGACCCGGGATGTACAGGTACTCCCGCGATCGGGGCACGACGTGGACGTTCTCTGATGCGGCCCGCTTCCCCTCGCGACCTGCGCTCTCGCTCCGCTACGCCGACATCGGCACATCCCGCATCCTTGCCCTCGTCGTTCGGTTCCTCGAGCCGATCGCGTACATCGCAGCTGCTGCGATCGGTATCGGACTGTGGGCACTCCTCGGTGACCTGCTCGGATCGTTGCCTGCTCCTGCCACCGTGGCTGCGCTCGGGATCTCCGCCGTTGCGTTGGGGGCTGGTGCCTATGTGCTGCCCGGCGACCGATTTCGTGAGGTGCACCGCCTCACGGTCGTCATGTACGTGGCCGCAGTCGCCGTGGCGGCGTGGACCGTGTACGTGGCAACCGGATGGCTCGTGAGCGACGACCTCGCCACGCGGTCCGCCCTGTCATTCGCCACAGTGTTCGCCGTGGCGTTTCCGACCTATCTACGACAGCGCGACCTGCCGTCGTACGCCATGACGGCGGTTGGCGCCGTGGGCACCGCATGGTCCGTCGGTGCCATGACGGGACGGCTGGTCGCGTCGATCCTCGGGATCCTCACGGGCGTCGCGGTCGTCTACCTCGTCGCAGGCTCGACAGCATCCGGGTCACGGCGCCTGTGGGCCTACGTTTGTGCATCGATCCTGACGTGGAGCGCCATCTCGGTGGCTCTCGGACTCGAGGAGGGCGAACGGTTCGTGGTGGTCGCTGCCGCTTTCGTCGTTGCAGGCGTCTCCTACCTCCCCGTCCGCAGCGATACGGGTGACCTACGCATCTTCGTGATCGGAAACTTCGTCGCCGCAGGCCTTCTGGGCCTCACCCTCGCCTCGTGGCTCCCATTCAGGAGGTTGTTCGAAGCCGTGCCCGTCCCCGTGCTGCTCGTCGTGGGCGGCACCGCTGCATTGGTCGCGCTCGTTGCCGTCGTCCGTACGGCAATTCGACGTATCGACGCAGGAACCGATGGATCAGGTGGTGCCGACTAGCGGCGCCACCAAGAGGCAACGGCGTCCGACCACAGAGCCACGGCACCGAGAACCCCACACCGGTCCCTCAACTCACGGTCGTTGGTGACGACGACGCACCGCCCGGGTGTGTTCCTGACCAGGTCGACGATCTCCTCATCGGCAGACCTGTCCTGAGCGAAGACGACCTCGACGCCAAGGTCGGTTCGAACGGCCTGGCGTCCATCGACGCCGACCGCATCGAACAACACGATGACCCTGGCGGACGACGACCGCGCGAGACCTGTGGCAACGTTCCCGACGATCGCACGTCCCTCGGACGTGGCGAACTGCTCTACGCCGAGCACCCCTGCGAGGTTGTAGCCGTCGAGGACGATCACATCGACGCCGGCCGCGAGGACGGCAGTCACCGCCTGTGCCGTGTCGGGGGCGATCCCGCCGGGAAGCGTGAACGGTCCCTCGGGATCTGGCGTGACAGTGACGTCGACGGCGGGCCGGTACGGGCGGACCGCCCGCTCCAGGGCGTCGAGGTGCCTGCCGATCGTCGTCGCGTCAGTGCCCGGATTGGGGAGTGGGCCCTGCCTGATCGGGTCAAGTGGTCCTCGACCGCCATCGATCCGCTTCCGTGCTCTCTCCGTGAGGCGCTCGACAGTGCGCCGGAGTTCACCGACCTCGACGACCAGACGATCCCTCTCCGCTTCGGTGTGCCTGTGTTCTGTTGCCTCCGCCTCCGCCATGCGGCGTGAGGTGGCTGCCGAGTCCGTGTTGTTCGAGCGTGCGACGCGATTGGCCTCTTTCAGTGCGGCGATGTCAGCGCGTGCCTTGTCGCGCGCCGCACCCGTCCTCGACTTGGCCTCCGCGAGCTTTCGCTCGAGTTCATGCACGCGTTCGGTGAGGGTGCCTACCCGTGCGCGTTCCGTCTCGAGGAGGCTGCCGGCCGCCATCGCCTCGAGGATGGGTGCTGCCCGCTCGGGATCCTCGAGGAACAGCTCGGACACGGCGTCGCCTCCTCCAACCGCGTTCCACCGCCCCGCGACTGCCATGCGAAACGCCTCATCGACGATGAGCGCATCCACGAGCGCCCTCTCGAGGGGCGGAGGGAGCGAACGCGCAGAGCTTGCAGCAACCTTGCGGAGCCGCATCGGCACGTCGTCCGAGTCCCGATCCGCAAGCTCTTCACGAGCAGCGGCGACCACCGATCGGAGCATCCGCCTCGCATCGCGACCCAGTGTCACTGGCTCGCTCGGCACGACGTCCACCCTCTCGATTTGACCTTCTTCGCCACGGTGCCATACTCCCACACCTGCCGCGTACGTCGGCGATCAGGACATGAAACGACACTTCGTAGTAATCCTCCTCAGGTAGGCGCATCACACAGCCGATGCGCCCAACCCTCCGTGCCCCGGAGGGTTTCGTTTATCTGGAGCACGACATGACACAAACGCTCACTGGTTCGGAGATCCTCATTCGGTCCCTCGAGGCCGAGGACGTCGAGGTCATCTTCGGTGTACCGGGAGGAGCAATCCTCAAGGCATACGACACCCTCTTCGACAGTGGCATACGACACATCCTCGCTCGACACGAACAGGGCGCGGGGCACATGGCATCGGGGTATGCACATGCAACAGGCCGAATCGGCGTGACGTTCGCGACATCGGGACCCGGTGCGACCAACCTCATCACACCCCTCGCCGACGCCTACATGGATTCGATACCGGTCGTGGCCATCACGGCCCAGGTGCCGTCGACGTCGATCGGCCTCGACGCATTCCAGGAAGCACACACATGGGGCATCTCGATGCCGGTCACCAAGCACAACCACCTCGTGACGAGGACCGAGGAGATCGCAGACGCCATACGTGAGGCGTTCCACATCGCCGCATCGGGTCGCCCGGGGCCGGTTCTGGTCGACATCACCAAGGACGCGCTCGCAGGCGAGGCACCATGGAGGGGGCGGGGGCACGTGGACCTCCCCGGATACAAGCCGTCCGTGCAGGGACATCCGAGGCAGGTTGCCGCCGCAATCGACCTCATCGTCGCCTCGGAGCGCCCAGTCCTGTATGCAGGCGGAGGGATCATCCGTGCCGGAGCGAGCGACGCCCTCAGGGCGTTCGCAGAGCAACAGAACCTGCCGGTCGTCACCACGTTGATGGCGAGGGGCGCCATTCCGGATTCCCACCACCTCACGCTGGGTATGTCAGGAATGCACGGTTCGTACACCGCGACGACCGCGATCCAGAAGTCCGACCTGCTCATCGCGATCGGCGCCCGGTTCGATGACAGGGTCACGGGGAATCCGGAGCTCTTCGCCCCCGATGCCAAGGTGATCCACGTCGATGTCGATCCGGCGGAGATCGGCAAGATTCGCGTTCCGGACGTGCCGATCGTCGGCGACGCCGCAGCGGTGCTCGACCAGCTGATCGACCGGGGAGCGCGAGCCCTTGCCGATGGCGAGGCACCCGAGCGTTCCGAGTGGTTCGACACCATCGCACGGTGGCAGCAAGATCACCCGCTCGCGTACGACCAGGATCCCGATGGCCCCATCCAGCAGCAGTACGTGATCGACCAGCTCGCCCGGCATGCGCCGCACGCCACTGTGGTTGCGGGCGTCGGTCAGCACCAGATGTGGGCTTCCCAGTTCTGGCCGTTCGAGCGCCCGAATACGTGGATCAATTCGGGTGGGCTCGGGACGATGGGCTTTGCCGTGCCGGCGGCCGTCGGGGCACAGGTGGGCATGCCGTCGTCGACCGTCATCGCCATCGACGGCGACGGATGCTTCCAGATGACGTTCCAGGAGCTCATCACCGCGGCGCTCGAGGGCGTTCCCGTGAAGATCGCCGTCATGAACAACGCGAACCTCGGCATGGTGCGCCAGTGGCAGCGACTGTTCTACGACGAGCGGTACAGCGGGTCGGTCCTGTCGTTCGACAACCCGAACATCGTGATGCTCGCCGAGGCGATGGGATGCGCAGGTTTCAGGGCTGAGCACCCCTCGGACGTGATCCCGACCATCGAGAAGGGCCTCGCCGTCGACGACCGCCCGGTCGTGATGGAGTTCGTCTGCGATCCCGATGCCCTCGTCTTCCCGATGGTCGTGGCCGGCGGATCCAATGATGAGATCATCCTCCGTCTCGAGGACTTCACATGAGCCACGTCCTGTCGGTGACGGTGGAGAACAAGCCGGGCGTGCTTGCCCGCATCTCATCGATGTTCGCGAGGAGGGACTTCAACATCCACTCGCTCGCTGTCGGTCCGACGGAGGACCCGACACGATCACGCATCACGATGGTCGTCGACGCCCCCGAGGTCGAGCAGATCGTCAAGCAGCTCTACAAGCTCGTGCACACGATCAAGGTGACCGAACACCTTCCGGGCGAGGCGATCGAGCGCGAAATCATGCTCGTGCGCGTCAACGCTGACACGGCGCGGCGAAGCGAGATCCTCGAGGCTGCGAACATCTTCGAAGCAAAGGCTGTCGACGTGGGGGCGACGACGATCGCATTCGAGGTCGTCGGGGAACCCAGCAGGCTTGCCGACTTCCTCGAGATCATGCGCACCTACGGGATCATCTCGCTTGTCAAGTCGGGCCGCATCGCCCTTGCAAAGGACGCAAAGGCCGGCGCCCGGAGGTAAGGGCGGCACCGCCACTTCACGAACTGGAGACACACGATGAAGATGTACTACGAATCCGATGCCGATCCCGGCCTGATCACCCGCAGGAAGGTCGCCGTCCTCGGGTTCGGAAGCCAGGGACACGCCCACGCCCTCAACCTCAAGGACTCCGGAGTAGACGTCGTCGTCGGACTCCGCGACGGTTCCTCCCGAGTCGGTCCTGCATCGGACGCCGGACTCAAGGTCGTCGAGCCTGAGGCCGCCGCCGAGTGGGCTGATGTCATCATGGTCCTCATCCCGGATCAGAACCAGCGCGACGTCTATGCGAGCCTCATCGCCCCACGGTTGTCCCCCGGCGACGCCCTGCTCTTCGCACACGGGTTCTCCATCCACTTCGGATTCATCACCCCGCCCGTCGATGTGGACGTCGCGATGGTTGCGCCGAAGGGCCCGGGCCACTTGGTTCGACGTCAGTTCGTCGATGGATCCGGCGTTCCAACGTTGGTAGCCGTCCATCAGGACGCGACCGGAGGCGCATTGCCGCTCTCGCTGTCATATGCCCACGCCATCGGCGGCACCCGCGCCGGAGTGATCGAGACCACGTTCCGGGACGAGACGGAGACAGACCTGTTCGGCGAACAGGCCATCCTGTGCGGCGGCGTCGATTCACTCATCCAGGCGGCTTTCGAGACGCTCACCGACGCCGGATACGCACCGGAGATGGCGTACTTCGAAGTCCTCCACGAGCTCAAGCTCATCGTCGACCTGCTCTTCGAGGGTGGAATCGAATGGATGCGGCACTCTGTGTCCGACACCGCGGAATACGGCGACATCACGCGGGGCCCGCGCATCGTGACGGACACCACGAAGGCCGTGATGCGCTCGATCCTCACCGAAATCCAGGACGGATCATTCGCCCGCGAGTGGATGGCCGAGTACGAGGACGGTGCGCCAAGGCTCCTGGCGGCGAGGTCTGCCATCCATGACCACCCTGTCGAGGTCACGGGACGACGGCTGCGCGAGCTGATGACCTTCCTCGTTGCCAAGACACCGGCAGACGACGTCTGAATACCCGACTCCGGAAAGGACGGCCATGTCAGACCGACTGATCATCTTCGACACCACCCTGAGGGACGGGGAACAGGCTCCGGGGATCGCTCTGTCGCCCGAGGACAAGGTCGTGATCGCCAAACAGCTCGCAAAGCTCAGGGTCGATGTGATCGAGGCAGGCTTTGCGGCGTCGAGCGACGGTGACTTCGCCGCCGTCTCGAGGATCGCGGCCGAGGTCAGCGGGCCCGTGATCGCCTCCCTCGCCCGGACGCATCCCGACGACATCGATAGGGCCGCTGACGCACTCGCTGCTGCGGAGCGGAGGCGCATCCACGTCTTCGTATCCACCTCGCCGATCCACATGGACCAGATGCTCCGTATGACCCCAGCCGAGGTACTCGCGGCGGTCACCGAGAGCGTCACCAGGGCGAAGCGATACGTCGACGACGTCGAGTTCTCCCCCCAGGATGCGACTCGATCGGACCCCGACTTCATCGTCGAGGTGTGCAGGGCAGCCGTGAAGGCTGGAGCGACGACGATCAATATTCCTGACACCGTCGGATACGCGATGCCAGAGGACTTCGTAGAGCTCCTCACCCGGGTCTATTCCGATGTTCGTGGGGGGAACGAGGATGTGATCATCTCGACCCACTGCCACAACGACCTCGGCCTCGCCGTTGCGAACTCGCTCTCGGCGATCCATGCGGGTGCCCGCCAGATCGAAGGTGCCATCAATGGCATCGGTGAGCGAGCAGGTAACACGTCAACCGAGGAGATCATCATGGCGGTCACGACGCGCCAGGACCACTTCGGGGTCGAGATCGGCGCTGACACGACCGAGATCTTCGAGACATCCCGGCTCGTCTCCAGCCTCACGGGGTATCCCGTCCAGTACAACAAGGCGGTCGTCGGACGGAACGCCTTCGCCCACGAGTCAGGGATCCATCAACAGGGCGTGCTCAGGAATCGAGAGACGTACGAAATCATGGATCCCGCCTCCGTGGGACATGCATCGACGATCGTGCTCGGAAAGCACTCCGGTCGGGCGGCGTTCGCCGACGCCCTCCGAAAGCTCGGAATCGTCCTCGAGGACGAGGACTTCCAGCGGTCATTCCGGAGGTTCAAGGAACTCGCCGACCGCAAGGGCGAGATCTCCGAGGAGGGAATCCGGGCGATCGTCACGGCAGAAACCGATACGGACGTCGCAGCGATGAACCTCGTCGCCGTCCATGTGTCCGGCGGAACGACGGAGACGCCGATCGCCAGCGTGACGCTCGATCGCAACGGCGACGAGGTCGTTGCGACAGCTGAGGGAGACGGGATGGTGAACGCTGCGTTCGTCGCACTCCAGGACGCCTACGACATTCCTGCGACACTCGTCGACTATCGGGTCTCCCCTCTGACTGCGGGAGCCGACGCAATGGCGAAGGTCGACGTCATCATTCGGGTCGGACCGACCGCGTACTCGGGACGCGGCGTCTCCACCGATGTGGTCGAGGGCTCGGTCAGGGCAATCGTCTCCGCGCTGAACAAGGCCGCCATCGGTCGAACGCCGTTCGAGTCCGCACCGTCGTGAAAGCGAACGTCGTCCTCCTTCCCGGAGACGGGATCGGTCCCGAAGTCGTGGGCGCCGCCGCACAGGTGCTCGAGCGTGTGGCCGACATCCATGGGCATCGCTTCGAGACCACCGAACACCTCATCGGAGGGTGTGCAATCGATGCGACCGGTGAGCCGCTTCCCGAGGCGACCCTCGAGGCTGCCAAGGACGCGGACGCGATCCTCCTCGGTGCCGTCGGAGGGCCGAAATGGAGTGACCCACACGCATCGACGAGACCCGAGCAGGGCCTGCTCGCCATTCGCAGCGAACTAGGCCTGTTCGCGAACGTTCGCCCGATCGTCGCCCACGACCAACTCCTCGATGCCTCGCCGCTGCGTCGCGACCTCATCGAAGGCGTCGACATCGTGTTCTACCGGGAGCTGACCGGTGGCATCTACTTCGGAGGTTCAACGACCTCCGACGACGGAACGGAGGTCGCAGACCACATGCGGTACTCCGTCGGCGAGATCGAGCGCATCGTTCGGCTTGCGGGGGACGCGGCACGGATGCGACGCGGCAAGGTGACCTCCGTCGACAAGGCGAACGTGCTCGCGGTGTCACGGTTGTGGCGCCGCACGGCCGACCGGATCATGGCCGACGAGTACCCGGACGTCGAGTTCGAGAATCAACTGGTCGATGCGATGGCGATGCATCTGATCTCCAGGCCCAGGGATTTCGACGTCATCGTGACGGGCAACCTGTTCGGTGACATCCTCTCCGACGAGGCATCCATGATCCCCGGCTCACTCGGTCTCCTTCCGAGCGCATCCATCGGATCGAGCGGCCCCGGTCTCTATGAGCCGATCCACGGATCGGCTCCGGATATCGCAGGGACGGGGACCGCCAACCCGCTCGCGATGATCCTGTCGGCTGCGATGGCACTCCGACACTCCCTCGGCCTCCCGCAAGAAGCGGCCTCGGTCGAGCTTGCCGTCTCGCGTGCGCTCGACGACGGTGTCCGCACGCCCGACATCGCGTTCGGAGGACCGACAGCGGACACGGCGACAATGACGGCAGCGGTGATCAGCCACCTCGGCTGAGTGCGCCCTCACCGTGGGGTACGCTGCCACGGATGAACGGACAACCTCCCTCGGCAGAGCCGAGCGACATCGGAATGATCGGTCTTGCGGTCATGGGTCAGAACCTCGTCGAGAACATGCTCGACCACGGCTGGCGGGTGTCGGTATTCAACCGGACAACAGAGAGGACGATCGAGTTCGTCGACCGCGCCGCACACGACCACCTCACAGGCTGGACTGACCTCCCCTCATTCGTTGCCTCGATCGGCCGACCGAGGCGCATCATGATGATGATCAAGGCGGGCGATCCGGTCGATGCGCAGATCGACGCGCTCGTGCCACTACTCGACCCCGGTGACGTCGTCATCGACGGCGGCAATTCGCTGTACACCGACAGCGCGAGGCGATGCGAGCGTCTCGGCGCAGTGGGCATCCACTTCGTGGGCGCGGGGATCAGCGGCGGCGAGGACGGAGCGAGGCTCGGGCCCTCCATCATGCCGGGGGGCGATCCAAAGGCATGGCCGCTCGTGGAGGACATCCTCACCTCGATCGCGGCGCGGTCCAACGGCGAACCGATGGCTGCATGGCTCGGCCCCGGAGGAGCAGGACACTTTGTGAAGATGGTGCACAACGGCATCGAGTACGGCGACATGCAGGTCATCGCGGAGTCGTACGACATCATGCGGCGGGGGCTCGGCATGACCGCAGGCGAGCAGCAGAAGCACTTCGTGACGTGGAATGAGGGCAAGCTCGACTCGTACCTCATCGAGATCACCGCCGATATCGTCGGGCACACAGACGAAGACGGCGTCGCGACACTCGATCGCATCCTCGACGCGGCAGGCCAGAAGGGAACGGGGAAGTGGACCGTGGAGGCTTCCCTCACCCACTCGGTTCCCGTCACGCTCGTCGGCGAGTCCGTGTACGCCCGCATGGTGTCCGCTCTCGTCGATGAACGGACGCAGGCGAGCTCGCGCCTCACGGACGGTGCGACGGCGATCTCCGATCCTCCCGAGTCGGTCATCGACGACATCCACGATGCCCTCTACGGATCGAAGATCATCTCCTATGCCCAGGGGTTCATGCTGCTCTCGGCAGCGAGCACGGCGTATGGTTGGGGGCTCGCACCCGGAACGGTCGCAGGGTTGTGGCGTGCAGGATGCATCATCCGGTCACGGTTCCTCGATGACATCACGAACGCATGCAGGGCGGACCCGTCGCTGCCGAACCTCCTCGTGAGCCCGTTCTTCGCCGGCGAGATCGCCCAAGTGCTCCCCGGTTGGCGTCGTACCGTCGCTCGGGCGGCCCTTGCGGGGATTCCGACTCCCGCATACGCGTCCGCGCTGTCGTTCTACGATGCATACCGATCCGAGAGGCTCCCCGCGAACCTCATCCAGGCCCAACGCGACTACTTCGGTGCCCACACATACGAGCGGATCGACCGACCTCGTGGCGAGTGGTTCCACACGAACTGGACAGGGACGGGCGGGACCACCACCTCCGAGCAGTACTCCGCATGACAGTGTGGCCACAGGCGATGCCTGCCCTGATCACGCCGTTCACACCTGACGGATCACTCGACGTCGAGGGGCACGAGCAGAACATCGCGAAGATGGTCGAACTGGGCGCCCTCGGCGTCCTCATCGCAGGGTCGACGGGCGAGGGACCGTACCTCGATCCCGGGGAACGAGGCGCACTCGTGAGGCACGCACAACAGGTCGCACCCGGTCTCGTGCTGTTGTGCGGGGTGTTCGCGGAGTCCCTGCGTCAGGCGGTGCGACAGGTCGAGGAAGCTGCGGCGGCCGGAGCCGACGCCGCTTTGGTCGTGACGCCCACGACTCTCGTGCGGGGCAGGGGCAGGTCCGTCGAGGCGTTCTATCAGGATCTCGCCGACACATCCGCTCTGCCCATCCTCCTCTACTCCGTTCCCAGGGTCACAGGATGGGAGCTGCCCACGGAGTCGGTAGCCAGGCTCGCACTCCACCCTTCGATCATCGGAATGAAGGATTCCGGAGGCGACCCGACTCGCCTCTCTGCACTCGCGGATGCGATCGATGAAGGGTTCATCACCTACGTGGGTGCGTCGCCTGCAATCCTCGAGAGTCATCGGCGCGGCGTCCACGGCGCAATCACGGCGAGCGCCAACTACGCCCTGGCGGATGTCGTCGCTGCCGTCGGAGGGGACGGGCACGCCCAAGAACGCCTCGACAAGCTCACCACGGTCATCGAGGAACACGGCGTGGCAGGCACGAAGTTCGCAGCTGGCCTCTGCGGCCTCACGAGCGGTTCACCCCGACGCCCGCTGGCCAACCTCGCTCAGGATGCCGCCGACCGGGTGACCGAGGCAATTCGATCGACGGGACCCGTTTCCGCTCAGTGACGGCAACATGATTACCTTGGTGCCTGATGCGCCTGGGAATCAGATCCGAACGATCCGACACCGAACACCGCGTCGCAGCGACACCCGCCTCGGTGGCGTCCCTCGCGGACCTCGGATTCGAGGTCGTCATCGAGTCGGGCGCAGGCGCCGATGCCGGTGCGAGCGATGAGGCGTACGCGGATGCCGGAGCCCAGGTCGTACCGTCGATGACCGCGGGCACCCGGGTCGATGTGCTGCTGACCGTCAACCCGCCATTCGAAGGGAACTCCGACGTCGTGGCAGATGGCGGGGCGATCGTCGGCTTCCTCGAACCCGGATTGCACGCCGATGCGGTTGCAACCCTGGCAAAGCGCGGCGTTAGGTGCATCGCGATCGAGAACCTCCCGAGATCGACGCTCGCGCAATCGATGGATGCCCTCTCGTCGCAGGCCACGGCAGCGGGGTATGCGGCCGTCCTTCTCGGAGCGACCACGATGCCGAAGTTCCTGCCGATGTTGGTCACGGCGGCAGGCACGGTCCCTCCCGCGAGGGTCCTCATCCTCGGTGTCGGTGTTGCCGGGCTCCAAGCGATCGCAACCGCCCGCCGCCTCGGTGGGGTCGTCCACGCCTACGACATTCGCCCCGAAACACGCGAGCAGGTCGAGAGCCTCGGCGCGAAGTTCGTCGACGCACCCACACAGGAAATGGATGAGGGCGGCTACGCGCGGGCAGTGGATGACGACGTTGCCATGCGCCAACGTGAGGTCCTCACCGCTGTGGTGGCGGAGAGCGACCTCATCATCACCACCGCACAGGTTCCGGGAAGGCGTGCACCCCGCCTCGTGGACGAGGCGATGGTCGAACTCATGCGCCCGGGCTCCGTCATCATCGACATGGCTGCGTCCTCAGGGGGGAACGTGGCCGGATCACGACCCGACGAGCGAGTGGAGATCGGCGGTGTGACCATCCTCGGCCCCACGGACCTCGCTTCGAGGGTCGCAGCAGATGCAAGCCGCATGTACGCACGCAACCTCCTCGAGGTCGTGACGCGCATGGTGACCGATGGCGAGCTCTCGGTCGATCCTGAGGATCCCGTCATCGGACCGGCTCTGATCGCTATCGGGGATGCGCCGTGAGCGATGCCTTCATCTCGGGAATCGTCGTGTTCGTCCTCGCCGCGTTCGTCGGCTTCGAGGTCATTCGGCGCGTCCCGGCGACCCTGCACACGCCCCTCATGTCCGGTGCGAATGCGATCTCCGGCATCACGATCGTCGGTGCGATCATCGCCGCTGCGATCGGATCGGGATGGGTCGCCGGGGTGCTCGGCTTCCTCGCGGTTGTGTTCGCGACGATCAACGTGGTAGGCGGATTCCTCGTGACGGACCGCATGCTCGAGATGTTCAAGAAGCTCCCCGGGCGGCCGCGATGATCGAGCTCGCCTACCTCACGGCCGGGGTCCTCTTCATCATCGGTCTCAAGGGTCTGACGTCGCCAGTGACCGCGCGTCGCGGGAACCGGATTGCCGCCCTCGGCATGCTGGTCGCCGCAGTCACCGCAGTCATCGACCTGATCGACCTCGACGTCGGTACGAAGTGGGCCATCGTGGTCGGCGGGATCATCGTCGGCGGCGCGATCGGTGCCCTCCTCGCACTCCGGGTCCAGATGACCGACATGCCGCAGCTGGTCGCTGCGTTCAACGGCTTCGGAGGCGGCGCCTCCGCCCTTGTGGCGGCTGCGGCGGTCGTCGCAGCCGCGTCGACGATGGCGACCGAGACATCCGTCACGACTGCCCTTTCGCTGGTCATCGGCACGATCACCCTGACCGGGTCGTTCGTTGCGTTCGGCAAGCTCCAGGGAATCATCACGGGCCGGCCCGTCGGCATGCCGGGCGGCTCTGCGACGAACGCCGCCATCGCACTCGCGACGGTCCTCTCGGCGGGAGCGGCGATCGTCACGGGCAACGAGATGTTCTACTGGGCCGCAGGTGGCCTCGCAGCGGTCCTCGGTGTCACGGCCGTCATGCCGATCGGCGGTGCCGACATGCCCGTCGTCATCTCTCTGCTCAACTCGCTGTCGGGCATCGCTGCGGCGATGGCAGGTTTCGTCATCGGGAACCAGGCGCTCATCGTTGGCGGTGCCCTGGTCGGTGCGGCGGGACTCATCCTGACGATCGAGATGTCCGTCGCGATGAACCGATCCATTTCCAATGTCCTCTTCTCGGGGTTCGGAGGTGGGCCGGTCGACACCGAGATCGGGACCAGGCCTGTGAAACGCGCAACAGCGGACGACGCGGCGATCGCCCTGGCCTATGCCCAGCGAGTGGGCATCGTTCCGGGGTACGGTCTGGCAGTCGCCCAGGCCCAGTATGCGGTGCGTGACCTCGCGAAGGCCCTCGAGGCGCGCGACATCGAGGTCTACTACGCGATCCACCCCGTCGCCGGACGGATGCCCGGCCACATGAACGTGCTCCTTGCGGAGGCTGACATCTCGTACGAACTGCTCCTCGACCTCGACCATGCGAATCCGAGGATGGACCAGACCGACGTGATCCTCGTCGTGGGAGCGAACGACGTGATCAACCCCTCAGCGAAGACCGACCCGACCAGTCCGATCTACGGCATGCCGATCCTCGACGTGAACCTCGCGACGACGACCATCGTCGTGAAACGGAGCCTTTCCCCCGGATTCGCCGGAATCGACAATCCCCTGTTCTACGAGGAAGGGACCCTGATGTACTTCGCCGACGCCAAACAGGCCCTCGAGGAGACACTCGCCGCACTCGAGCGGCTCTGATCGTCACACGGCGTTCATGTGATCACGGTCTCTCCCGCCGCGACGAGGTCCTCGAGGAGGTCCTCGCTGTCCTCGATTCCCGTTGAGAACCGGACAACGCCCTCGGCGATCGTCGGATCACTGATCGACCGCCTCTCCACGAGGGACTCCACGCCACCGAGCGACGTCGCGTTCGTGAAGAGGCGCAGCTCACCGATGAACCGATCCGCCGTCGATGCGTCACCGAAGTCGACACTGAACATGGAGCCCATCGCACGCATCTGCGTCGCGGCAATATCGTGGCCGGGGTCCGTGGCGAGGCCCGGATAGTGGGTTGGCACACCGATCGCGGAGAACCACTCCGTCAGCACACCGGCCGTGACACAGGACCTGTGCATCCTGAGGGGAAGCGTCCGGACCCCTCGGAGGGCGAGCCACACGTCGAGTGAACCTGGCAGGGCTCCGGTGAGGGATCGCTCTTGCCGCAGGGCAGCAGCCGTACCGACGTCTGACACGCTGAGGACACCACCCATGACGTCGGAGTGGCCGGCGATAGCCTTCGTCGTGGCGTGCATGACGAGGTCGATACCGAACTCGAGCGGGTTCATCAGCACAGGCGTCGCAAAGGTCGCGTCGCACACGGTGATGACTCCCCGCCTGCGCGCCTCGAGGGCGACGGCGGCGACATCGGTGATGCGGCAGAACGGATTCGAGGGTGTCTCGATCCACCACAGATCGCCTTCAGCGAGGGTGTCGGGGTCGACGATCTCGAACGCGCCGTGAGCTGCCCTCGTTCTGACGAGGTCACGCACACCGTGATAGACATCCCCCGGAAGGCTGACCCGTCGGGGGCGGACGTGGGCGAGGGCGGCAGCCGCTGCGGCCATCCCGGAGGCGTAGGCGACGGTGTGACCGACCTCGAGAGCTCCGATCACGGCTTCGAACCGCTCGGTCGTCTCATGGCTGCCCCTCCGGTAGGTCCGGTCGGATCCCACTGCGAAGGTCGTCGACGGACGGATCGCTGGAGCAATGTCGGGAAGTTCCGCGAGTGAGCGGTCGGCGTGGATACTGCGCGTCGAGTCACCGTGCATGGGATCGAGTGTACGTTGTCGGCGTTGCGGCCGATGATCGGAGCGACGTCCCCGATGGTGGCTACCATCAGCGACCTCACCACCGCCTCACCGGGATGATCGATGAGCCTTTCCATCACACGCCGCGACCGCTACAACCCTCCGATCGAGTTCGTCGAGCGCAAGGGAACCGGCCATCCCGACACGATCTGCGACCGCCTTGCCGAGGAGTTGGCGTGCCAACTCGCGCGGGACTACCTGCAATACACGGGCGCCGTCCGCCACTTCAACGTCGACAAGGCCATCCTCGCGGCCGGCGCTGTGGACATCGGTTTCGGTGGCGGTGTGCACGTCAAGCCCTCGAAGCTGGTGCTGGTGGGGAAGGCTGCGTTCGGCTTCGATTGGGAACCTGACACCGATGAGCTCGCCGACCAGTACCACAAGCGCCTGCTCGAGCTCCTCCCAGATGCCTCACCGGACGCGTTCGAGGTGGAGGTCTGGTTGAATCGCTCGTCCCTCGATCTCGCGGCAGTCGTCCATGCAGAGACCATTGCACCGCTCGCGAACGACACCTCCTTTGCCGCCGTGTCGCTGCCGCGCTCCATCCTCGAGTCGATCGTCCACGGCATCGAGACCCACCTCAACGACGAGTCCTACCGCAAACGCGTTCCCGTCGGGCGCGACATCAAGGTGATGGGAGCGCGCATCGGGGACGATATCACCGTCACGGTCGCCTGCCCGGTCCTTGCCCGCAGTGTGGTTGACCGTGACCAGTACGACGCGGTCATGGACGTCGTACGAGGGGATGCGGTATCGATTGCATCGGCGATCGCAGGGCGACCCGTGACGGTCCGCGTCAACCAGGCCGATCAGGAAGAGTCCGTGTACCTGACCCTGACCGGTACCTCCGCCGAGGCAGGGGACGACGGACAGGTCGGCAGGGGCAATCGATTCGGTGGCCTCATCACGCCCTACCGACCGATGAGCCTCGAAGCAGCAGCTGGCAAGAACCCCGCTTCACACGTCGGCAAGACGTACCACGCGATCGGTTCCGACATCTCCGATCGGTTGATCTCCGAGACACCGATCGAGGAAGTCACCATTCGGCTCCTCTCGTCGATCGGCCACCTCGTCACCGAGCCCCAGGCCGTTCACGTCGAGGTCTCGGGTTCCGCCAGCGACGACACGGTCGCCGGGATCGTCCATGACTGCTTTGCGGATTGGAGCGGCGTCACCGACCGGCTCATCGACGGCGCGTACGAGCTCTTCTGACCGTGGGCGACCTCGAGGAGCGGGCGCGTCTGGCGGACGCGGGGGATCCGCTCTCCTCCTTCCGGGAACGCTTCGACATCGACGACAGTCTCATCTACCTCGACGGGAACTCCCTCGGACCCATGCCGCGGTCCGCTCGGGGACGTGTCGGTTCCTTCATGGACGAGTGGGCGCGGGATCTCGTCATGGGCTGGGACCGGTGGATCGACATCGGGACCCGGCTCGGGGACCTCCTCGCACCGGTCATCGGAGCAGGACCCGGCGAGGTCGCCCTGGCGGACCAGACCTCCGTCAACCTGTACAAGCTCGCGTCGGCAGCGCTTGATGCATCCGACCGGCCGAACGTCGTGACGGACGCGGGGAACTTCCCGTCGGACCTGTACATCCTGTCGTCGGTCGCTGCATCCCATGGTGGCAAGCTCGTCGTCGTTCCCGAGGACCCGACACCGGTCCAGCTCGAGGACGCCCTCGATGACCGCGTCGCACTGGTTGCACTGACCCATGTCGGCTATCGATCGGGGTTCATGCACGATGGATCTGCCATCACGGCGCTCGCCCATCGAAACGGCTCGCGCATGTTGTGGGACCTCGCGCACTCCGCAGGGTCGACCTTCGTCGGTCTCAACGACTGGGGAGCCGACCTTGCCGTGGGGTGTACCTACAAGTACCTAAACGGGGGCCCGGGATCTCCCGGGTTCCTGTACGTGCGTGGGGACCTCCAGCGTGAACTCGTCCAGCCGATCGCCGGATGGTTCGGCCACGCCGACATGTTCGCATTCGAGCCACGATTCGTCCCGGCCCCCTCGATATCGCGTTTCCTGGTGGGTACGCCACCCGTCGTCTCCATGGCGGCGACCGCGGCGGGCATCGAGATCACCGCAGAGGCCGGCATCCCCCGCATACGCGCCAAGAGCGTTGCGATGTCGGAACTCTTCATCGATGCGGTCACACCGCTGGTCGAGGCAGGATCGATCGGAATCGTCGGCCCTCCCGACGCCGGTCACAGGGGATCACACGTCGCACTTCGACACGCCAACGGGTACGGGGTGTCCCGAGCGCTCCGCACAGAGGGCGTAATCGTCGACTTCAGGGCGCCCGATATCATCCGGTTCGGATTCGCCCCCCTCTTCAACACCCATCGCCAGGTCCTCGATGCGGTCGACAGGTTGACGAGGATCCTCCACACGAAGTCTTTCGAGGAGTACGGCGGGCCGGTGCACGGCGTCACGTGATACAAACCGACTCGCCGTCACATGTGTCGCCTGACCGACGCGCGGTGTCCGTACTGGGGCGCTCGGACTCCCGATTGGACGATGGCGACGATGACCCTTCGCCTCTCGGGACGGTATCGCTCGAGAAGTTCCAGCATCCGCGCGTCGTCGCCGCGAGGTTCCTTCGCCAGGGCATACACGACGGTGTTCGGCAGGTGGTAGTCGCCCACCGGAACCGCATCGACATCGCCGAGTGCCGATCCCATGACCAGCTCGGTTGTCCATGCGCCGATCCCTTTGACGCTGCGCAACCTGCGACGGGCCTCCACTGGTGTCATGTCGACGGTCTCTCCGAGGCGGTGTGCC
The DNA here is from genome assembly GCA_035461905.1 of Acidimicrobiia bacterium. Classification (GTDB taxonomy): domain Bacteria; phylum Actinomycetota; class Acidimicrobiia; order Spongiisociales; family UBA5794; genus SZUA-442. The sequence continues at coordinate 28,658 of DATHUV010000139.1, forward strand.
CTCCTCGAAACCTCGATCAATACCTCCGCCCTCCTTCGTTCGACGCCACACGCATGGAGGTCGCCATAGCTCAGCGCCGCGATGCGGGACGGCACGGGGACGGAGCGGAGGTCGCTCCTCGGACCGGGCGCGGGTGCGCCCCATCGCCGCACGACCGAACGAAGCGACGCCCCAGCCT
>DATHUV010000140.1:0-55786 GCA_035461905.1 Acidimicrobiia bacterium
ATGGCTGGTTACTTCCTGATCAAACCGAGCGAGTAACGAAGCAAGGAGATGACCGTGTCGGTCCGAAACCGGATTCTGGGGCCGGAGATCCCTGAGGATCTCACTACGGAGGAGAAGCGTCGATACCAGCTGCCCACGTGGCTGTTCGCCGGAGCCGCCCTGCTCCTGATCGTCTCGCTCCTGCTGCCCTACTGGGTGCTCAACCTCTCAGCGCCCCAGTTTCCGGACGGACTTCGTGTCATGGCCTATGTGAACAGGCTCGTCGGCGACGTGGTGGAGCTCGAAGGCCTCAACCACTACGTCGGTCTCGGATCGTTCGAGGACGGTGCCGTCTTCGAACGATCCGTGGCCGTCATCGCGATCATCACGCTCGCGGGGCTCCTCGTGGCGGCTCTTCGCATCCACTCGCGATGGGTCGCGGTCCTCGTCTTCCCCGCACTCGTGTTCCCCGTCGTGTTCCTCGCGGACCTCCAGTATTGGTTGTGGCGTTTCGGCAACAACCTCGATCCCCGGGCACCGTTCGCCGCGGCCGTCGGGGAGTTCACCCCACCGATCCTCGGTCCCGCCGAGATCGCACAGTTCGACACCCTCGCCCTCCCGGGACCAGGCCTCATCCTGGCGTTCATCGCATCCGGTCTCATCGCCGTCGGGCTCGTGATGCACCGACGAGCGTGGAAGCCGCTCATCGAGCGCGCACCCGGTGACCAAGCATGACCATCCCCTGGCTCCTCGCGCTCATCACCGTGCTCGGTGCCTTCGCCGCATCGCCATCGGCAGCATCGACAGACCTCCAGGCCCTGATCGATGCAACGCCCCCGGGGGGGACGCTGACACTCGCACCGGGCGCGTACGACGCGCCGGTGACGATCACGAGCCCGATCACCATCAACGGAAGCCGCGATGCCATCGTCGACGCACACGGTGTCGGCTCCGTCATCACCATCGAGGCCCCCGACGTGACGATCGACGGCATCACGATCCGAGGATCCGGGAGCTCACTCGATCGCGAGAACTCGGGCATCACATCCATCGACGCACCCCGCGTGACGATCACGAACACCATCCTCGACGACGTCCTGTTCGGGATCTTCCTACGGACGGCTCCCGACTCCGTCGTTCAGGGCAACACGATCGGCGCCAAGGAGATCGACATCGCACGGCGCGGTGACGGCATCCGGCTCTGGGAGAGCCACCGATCGGTAGTTGATTCGAACGACATCACCGGGGGGAGGGATCTCGTCTTCTGGTTCACCGACGGCATCGTCGTGAAGGGCAACACCGTGCGCGACGGCCGCTACGGGCTCCACCTCATGTACTCGGACCATGCATTGATTGAGGGCAATGACCTGAGCCACAACTCGGTCGGGGCATTCCTCATGTACTCACGAGGAATGGCCGTTCGCAACAACGTCTTCTCCAGCAACTCCGGTCCCAGCGGATATGGGGTTGGCCTCAAGGAGATCGACGACGTCGTGATCGAGCACAACAGGCTGGTTGCGAACCGGGTCGGCATCTACCTCGACAACTCGCCGACATCCGTCGAATCGACGGGCCTCATCGCGGACAACCTCATCGCGTACAACCGTGTCGGGGTTCTCTTCCTCCCGAACGTGAAGCGGAACACCGTCGTCGGGAACACGTTCATCGACAACGCCGAACAGGTGGGAGTCACGGGATCGGGCTCCTTCAGCGGCAACGAATGGAACGCGCGGGGGGCGGGAAACTACTGGAGCGACTACGCCGGGTACGACGCGGACGGTGACGGCGTCGGAGAGGTCGTGTACCGAGTCAACGACCTGTACGACACGATCACCGATCAGTACCCCCAGCTCGCCTTCTTCGACGAGACTCCTGCTGCCAAGGCGATCGACATCGCTGCGCGCATGTTCCCGGTCTTCAGGCCCGACCCGCTGGTCGAGGACACCCATCCTTTGATTTCGCGCCCGGCGCTTGCGCCAGTGGGGCGCACGCTGGAGGAATCGAGCAACTTTGCCATGGGACTGACAGCCATCGCCATGATCGCGTCGGGCCTGACGATCGTCGGCGTGCCCGTACTCCGGTCCCGGAGGTCACGACCAGAGGTCATCTCGTGATCACGATCGACCATCTCACGAAGACCTACGGGCCGACGACGGTCGTCGACGACATGTCACTCACCGTTCCGGACGGTGCGGCATGGGCGTTCTGGGGGCCGAACGGCGCGGGCAAGACCACCGTGATCCGCTGCATCCTCGGCCTCGTCGCCTACGACGGCGCGATCACGGTCGAGGGCATGGACGCCAGGAGCCGGGGTAAGGCCGTCCGGTCGATCATCGGCTACGTACCCCAGGAATTGGCGTTCTACGACGACATGGCGGTCGTCGACCTCCTCGACTACTCCGCGGCACTCAGGGGGCTTGGCCCCGACCGCGTCGAGCAGGTCGCCGGGGCCGTCGATCTCGACGGCCACAAGGACAAGAAGGTGTCCGAGCTCTCTGGAGGGCTCAAGCAGCGCCTCGGCATCGCGTCGGCGCTGATTCCCGATCCGCCGATCCTGCTCCTCGACGAACCGACGTCCAACCTCGACGCCCACGCACGCGACTCGGTGATCGAACTCCTCATCTCCCTCAGGAACGAGGGTCGAACGCTGCTGATCACCTCGCACCACGCCGACGAGGTCGGCATGCTCGTCGACTCGGTCGTCGCAATGGATCAGGGCCGCATCACCACGATCTGTCGGCCCGAGGACCTGTCCGAGGAAGTGGGACTGAAGGCCTGGATGCAGCTCATCCTCGCGAACGGCTCAGCGGACCACGCCCTCGAGGTTCTCGATCGCTCCGGCTTCGTCGCGAGGCGGAACACGGGCGGAATACTCGTGGAGGTCGCCGCCCAGCGAAAGGCCGCTGCGCTCGACGCGCTCCACGTCGCAGGCATCCGCATCGACGACCTCGAGGTGTGGCGATGACCAGTGCGACCGTCCAGTCAGTCAGTGAACGGCCGGAGGTCCGGCTCATCGTGACGATCGCATTCAAAGAGATCCGTGACGCCGCACGGAGTAGGTGGTTCTGGATGTGGACTGCTGCCTTCACCGGCCTCGCCGCATTCATGGCTTCTGCGGCGCTTCCCGGATCACAGGTGTCGGGAGCAGGGACCTTCGGTCGCACGGCGGCGTCCCTCGTCGCCCTCACCCAGATCATCGTGCCGTTGATGGGCCTGACGCTCGGCGCCCACTCGATCGCGGGCCAGCGCGAGAGCGGATCCCTCCGCTTTCTCCTCAGCCATCCGATATCTCGTACCGAGGTGTTCCTCGGCACCTTCCTCGGGCTCTCCGCTGCCCTCGCCGGTACCGTGCTCACCGGTTTCGGCGCAGCAGGCATCCTCACCGTCGCCAGGGGAGGAGGCACCGATGCGACGAGCTTCATCACGATCGCCATCCTTTCGTGGCTCCTCGCGGTTGCCATGTTGGGCGTGGGCATGCTGATCTCGACCTTTGCCGCCACAACCGCCACAGCCCTCGGCATCGCCGTCTTCGTGTGGTTGGTGCTCGCCTTCATCGGTGACCTCGGGTTCATGGGCACGTCCGCAGCGACGAGCATGCCCACGGAGGTGCTGCTCCTGTCCGCCGTGGTGAATCCCGTTGAAGCCTTCCGCCTCGCATCCCTGACCGCATTCGAGGGGTCGCTCGACGTCCTCGGGCCCGCCGGGCAGTACGCCGTCGATCGGTTCGGCGACGGCCTCGCCAGCCTCTTGATCGGTGTACTTGCCCTGTGGTCAGTCCTACCGGCGGCGGCTGCCTGGGCGAGATTCGCCAGGAAGGGAGACGTATGAGGAGTGCGCGACGATCCGGCGTCTGGTACCGGAGTGTCCAGTTCCTGGTCGGAGTCACGGTCCTCACCGCGGGATGCGCGTCAGCGGAGAGCACCGGACCGCCAGCGATCAACTACGGCCGCGACATCTGCGTCGAGTGCGGAATGATCATCCAGGATGCCCGATTCGCAACCGCCTATCGGCTCCCCGATGGCGCAGAGAAGCTCTTCGATGACGTCGGGGACATGATCGTCCATCTTCGCCAGAGCGGTGACTCCGTGGATCAGACAACCATGTGGGTCCACGACTACGAGACCGAGGAATGGGTCTCGGTCGATGCGGCATTCTTCGTACCGACCGTGTCGGTCGCTACCCCCATGGGGCATTCGATCATCGCATTCTCCGACGAGGGCCGGGCATCGACGTTCGCCGGTGACGTCGATGGCGAAGTGATCACATGGGACGTGGTCATGACCCTTCCCTCGATCGGTGGCCTGATCGGTGACCACCATTCGAACGGCTCCACCGAGTCCCCGCCATCGAGCGAGGGTCACGATGGCGACCACTGACAGCGACACGAGACATGAAGCAGAGACCATGATTCACGACACAGGAACACAGACACAATCGATGCGACGAAGGAGCACCGAATGAGAAACATGAAAGTGGCGGTGTTGATCGCCGTCCTCGCACTCGTCCTCGCCGCGTGCGGAGGTGGCGACGAAGGAGGAGACGGCGGATCGACGACGACGCCGGGGGCCGTGGGTGCCGGGAACCCCGTGGCTGGGGCATCGGTGTACTCGGGGACCTGTTCTGCGTGCCACGCCCCTGACCTGTCGGGAATCGACGGCCTCGGCAAGCCGCTAGCACCGAGTGCGTTCGTGGAGTCGAACTCGGAGGAGGACCTCGTCGCGTTCCTCAAGGTCGGTCGACCTGCAAGCGACCCCCTGAACACACAGGGTGTCGACATGCCGCCCAAGGGCGGGAACCCGTCGCTGACCGACCAGGACCTCGCCGACGTGTCGGCGTATCTGAAGGCCCAGCAGTAGCTCACGTCCCAGCGCGGTGGCGGGTCGTGCCAGACTGCCCCGTCACCGCGCGATCGTCGATGGTCGCGCAATCCGACGTCACGCCCTATATTGCAGACCACTTGACTAAGGAAACGCCATGCGACTCGAGATGACAAAGAAATCGGACCTCGCCCTCAAGTCGCTTCGCTGCATCGGTGACGCCGAGGGTGAACTGGTCGCCGGCAAGTGGCTCGCGGACAAGCTCGGCATCACGACGCACTATCTCCCCCAGGTCATCTCCCCGCTGGTGAAAGCCGGCTGGGTCGCTTCAACGCCGGGCCCTCGGGGCGGCTATCGGCTCCTCGTCGGGCTCGAAGGGATCAGTGTGCTCGAGGTGATCGAGGTGATCGAGGGCAGGATCGAGGACCAGGGCTGTGTCCAAAGAGGCATCCCGTGCCCGATCAACGACCTGTGCGCACTGCACGCGCCGTGGCAGACGGCGAGGGACGCCATGCTCGCCGAGTTGGCGAACGCAACCGTCGAGGCGAACGTACGCCCTTGCATCGATATCTGAGAACGGCGTCCGCGCCGGACAAGTGCCGCTCCGAAGGGACAAGAACCACCCTATGAGGCTCACGAGGATCGCGCAGCTCATCTCCCTCCTCTTCCTGATGCTCAGCGCATGCGGCGGAGTGGATGAGGGATCGGACGGCGGATCGGTGACGACCACCCCAGGCGAGGTCGTTGCCGGGGATCCCGTCAACGGGGCTGTCGTGTACGCAGGAAGCTGCGCCTCTTGCCATGCACGAGACCTCTCCGGGGTCGACGGTCTCGGTATGCCGCTTGCACCCAATGCGTTCGTGGAGTCGAACTCGGAGGAGGACCTCATCGCATTCCTCGTCGTCGGGCGACGCGCGGACGACCCTCTGAACAACCAGGGCATCGACATGCAGCCAAGGGGAGGCAACCCCTCCCTCACCGACCAGGACCTCGCCGACGTGTCGGCCTATCTCAAGGCCCATCAGTAGGGCGATCCGCTCCGTCACCCCTGTATCGACGAACTGGGACCGGAGCTCCGTGCATTGCGAAAGCATCGTGTTCCCACTCTCGGTTCGTAAGCTCCTCACTGATGGACACCACCTCCTCCCAGCTCCCGGTCTGCGTCTACTGCGGCACGCCGCGACCTGCCGACGAGAGCACCTGCCCCACGTGTGGCAAGGGCTGGATCGACGTACGTGTCGGTGACCTCGCCGACCCGCCCGCGGAACCGGCGAACCCACCCGTCGACGCCGACGACACTGCGCAGATCCCACCCACACCACCGCCGCCAATCCCCCCCATGGCGCCTCCACCACCCGCGCCGTCGATCGACGACACCGGTGAGTTCGGCTTCGACGACTGGACGCTGCCCCCTGAACGGCCGAGGAACAGGGGCATCTGGCTGATCCCGATCGTGCTCCTCATTGCCGTCGTCATCGCGTGGATCCTCGTATTCCTCGACAACGGCTCGACGACGACCACGACGTCCGCCACCGAGACCACGACAACAACGGTGCCGGAGACGACCACGACGACCACAGCGCCAGACACCACGACAACGACAACCGTGCCGGAGACGACCACGACAACGGTGGCAGCGTTTCCACCGCCTGCGACGTGGCCTCCCACCGGTGACCCCATCGACACAGCCGATCTGACACTGCGCGCCGCGGGAATCGGGCCGATCGACATCGGGGCACCCATTGCAGATGTAGCGGGAGCCCTCGGGGCGACCTTCGGCGAGGCGAACGCATCCGGGGACGACGATCTCTGCCCACCCGCCGAGTCGTACTGGCTCCAATGGAGCGACCTGCGGGTGATTTTCGACGGCTTCGGTGATGACGCGACATTCGTGTCGTATCGGTACGAGGACGTGGGAGCAGGCGAGCCCCTCGGACTGTCGACGCTCTCCGGACTCAGCGTCGGTGACACGGTCGCCGATCTCGCACAGATCTACTCCCAGTTCACGATCACGTTCGAACTCATCGACGGCGTCGACCACTTCCGGCTCAACGACGGGGGCGAACTCCTCCTGTGGGGGCCCGTTTCCTCGACCGAACCCGAAGGCATCATCGAGGGGATTTACAGCCCCAGCCCGTGCGAGACGCCGTAGCGGCGCGAGGTACATCGATTACGACGTACCATTGACCTCGGATCACACCGAGGGGCGACGGTGATACCAGCCACCACCACCACGGAATCACGCGCATGATGCGTCGCATCTTTTCACCAGCAAACGTGCTCGCGGTCGCCGCGGCGCTCGTTGTCATGTACGGAACGCTCCTCGTGCGCGACTCGAATACCGCCGTGTTCGTCGGCGCCTTGCTCGCGGGAGCGGCCGGTGCGGTGGTCTGGTACCTCATGACCGCGGCTCGTTCCCAGCTCTCCCTCGGGGACGCGCTCTCCGGGGTTCCGTGCCTCGGCGCCGTGCCACGAGACGGATCCACGCCGGCTCCCGCACTCACGGAATCCGAGGTGAGGGACCGCTTCACCGCAATCCTTCGCGAGATCGAGGGCCACACCACGGGCCGAGTGCTCCTGGTGAGCTCCCCGGCCCCAGGTCAGGGCGCCTCGCGAGTCGCCCTCAGCCTCGCGATCGCAGCGTCCACCGCAGGTCGGCGGGTCATGCTCGTGGACGCAGATCCGTCCCCCAACGGCACCGGACGGTACCTCTCCTCGGGAAGGTCACCGGGGCTGTCCGACGTCGCCAAGGGAACAGCGACGCTCGCGGAGGCCACGCGGATGTGGGTGCTCGAGGACGGCTCGAGCTTTCCCATGCTCCCCGCGGGCGACGAGCTCGCCGACTCGAGCGACCTCGCGGGAATCCTCGTAGCTGATGCCCTCGACGTCGTCTCCGAGCATGCCGACCTGATCATCATCGACGTTCCGCCCGTCATGTGGTCCACAGCCACCGACGACCTCGGAGCCCATGCGGACGGCACCGTTCTCGTACTCACCGACACCGCCGATCCGACCGGTGTCGCGAGGGCGATCGACAAGCTTGGCGATGCAGGGGCGCCGGTGCTCGGTTTCATCCGCAACCGGTCCGACGGCACATCGTCGCTCGGCCACCGACCGATTCGCGGTGCACTCGCACGGGGAGCGGCAATGGCCGGGATACTTCTGGTCGCATACAGCGCATACACGGGAGTCCAGCTCCTGTACTCGTGGAGCGGCGTCGAGAAGGAGTCGCTCGACATGGCCGCTGTCGCTGCGATGAGGGAGTCCACAGACCCAAGGGCCCCATCGGATCCGAGCGACGATGTCGTGCTCGAGGAGGGCGAGGCGTCGACGCCGAGCACACCGCGGACCACGACACCGACCCAGTCCTACGAGACCCTCCTCATCATCGGCAACGACGAGATCGGCGGCGTCGCCGATGTGATCCTGTACCTCGTTCGGCCAACGAACGGCGCAGATCCCTTCATGGTCTCGCTACCCAGGGACCTGTACGTCGAGAACCCGTGCACAGGTGGCAACAGTCGCATCAACACCCTGATCAAGGGATGCCCGTCGGAGGACATCAACGGACCGACCCTGCTCTCCTACCAGGTCGGGGCAATCACCGGCATCGAGGTGGATCACTTCGCATGGTTCGACTTCGAGGGATTCACGAAGGTGATCGACTCCGTCGGAGGAGTCGAGGTGTGTGTCGACAACCCCGTTCGCGACGACAAGTCCGGACTCGACCTCCCTGCCGGATGCACTGAGACCGACGGCGAGCAGGCCCTTGCATGGGTACGCTCACGCCACACGGAGCAGCTCGTCGGTGGCTCATGGCGGTCCGTGCCCGGAGCGGGCGACCTCCAGCGCAACCAGCACCAGCAGGACGTGATCCTCCAGCTCTTCGCGAAGCTGAAGACCTTCGACTCACCGACACAACTCACGACGAAGGCGCGCAGTCTCGCGGACAACTTCGTCCTCGACGATCGCCTGAGCATCTCGAGCGCCGTCAACCTCGCATGGGGCCTTCGTGCGATCGACATCGAGTCCATCAGGAGGCTCGAGATCCCGGTCCGCCTCACCCGCACGACGTCCGGGCAGTCGGTGCTCGTTGCGACCGCCTCGTTCGACGAAGTCCTCGCAGACGCGTACGGTGACGACCTCCCCTCGAGTGACACCACAGACAACGCGGCCCTGACGCGGTGAACCGTAGAATGCGCCCGACGCACAAGAGACGGGAACCCCGGTGAGCGACCCATACGATCCGCATCAGAACCCGCCAGGATGGACGGATCCGTACGCCGACCTGACCAACCTCTCAGGGAACGAACCGCTGCCCCCGATGGAGCCCCCGACGACGCCACCGGCGCAGCCTCCGGGATCGCCGCTCCTGACGGGCCTCATCATCGGGCTCCTCTTGATCGCACTGTCCGTCGCGGTGTTCCAGCTTCTCTCTCCTGAGGACTCCGGCGAGGCATCGGACACGACCACGACGACGTCCGAAGGGGACACGACCAGTACGACGGCCGAAGGGGACACGACCACGACGACGTCCGATGGCGGGACGACGACGACGGTCCCCCCCGGCGATCCGTTCGACGCTGTGCCGCCGGCGATCGAGGTCGACCGCCTCAAGATGATCACGAACGGCCTGCGAGTCAACCTCAACGATGTCCCCGACATCGTGTTCGGCCAGGACGCACCAACGGCGATCGGACGCCTCGTCGCCTCCTTCGGCGAACCCACCGAGGATACGGGCTGGCAGGTCTCGACCGGCCAGTACGGGGTGTGCGCAGGCGACCTCGAGCGAGTGCTGCTCTTCGGCCCATTCGCTGCGATCGTCACCAAACCCGGCGGGCAGGAGGTCTTCAACAGCTATCGCCACGACCTCACCTTTGGTGACCTTGCGAATCCGGCCGCTGGCCTCGAGACCCTGAGCGGCCTCACCGTCGGTGCCAGCGTTGCTGAACTCCAATCCACCTACTCCGGCGAGCTGGTGACGTTCTCGACCGATCCGCGCCTCGGCGAGATCTATGAGGTCCGCGGTTCGACGTCGGGGTCACTCCTCCTGTGGGGTCCCGTCGAGGGTCCCGATGACACCGACCGGGTCATCGGGATCTACGCACCTGACGTGTGCAGCCGCTGAGCAGCCTTGGTCGTCGTCACGCGGGTACAATCGTCGCCATGAAGCCAAGCTACGGAAGCGCGTTCGGCGTCGGCGCCATCGTCGGCCTCGTCGTTGCCGTTGCCGGAACGCTCTTCGTCGGGGCGACGGGAGGCATCTCGAAGCTCGCCGTGACCGGGGAGGGAGCGTCCATCGAGCCGGTGTTCGCGGTACCCGCATCAGCATTGTGGATCGTCACGATCGTCGCCGCGGCCGTGATCGGCACGGTTCTCGCCGTGGTCACGGCTGCGATTGCCAGGGTGATCGACCCGGACACATCGGGCGTCGGGCTGTGGGTCATCGCACCACTTGGTGCGACCGTGGGCGGCGTCGTCGCATTCGCCGTGTTTCCCCTCGGGGTCACGGGCCTCGGAACCCTCCAGGACGGTATGGCGACCATCTCCGTCGGAGCGATGGTGGCCCTCGCAGCGATCGCCGGACTCGCGGGAGGCAGCGTCATCGTGTGGCAGTCGTACATCATGGCGCGACCACCCGTCGGGGTCCCTGATCCGGATCTGCTCCCCGCGGACGAGTCGTTCGTCACAGGCTGACTCGTTCGCCCGACGTACTCAGCCGTCCAGATGAACGATGCCCGTCGCCTCGAGGGCACCGTCGGCATTCGTCTCGTACGTGACGAGGAGCCTGTCGCGCTCGAGGAGATGCGTGCGGAGGTGCACGAGGGGTTCCCCGTCACACGTCAGATCGACGCCGGGAACGAACAGGTGGCTCGAACCAGCATCGTTGACGATCACGAAGGCATCGACGGTCGTGTCGTTCCCCGTTACCTGTGACACGACGCCGGTGACGGAGCCATCCACGTCGGAGGGTTGCCCACCAGCGCATCCCGACACTGCCACCGCCATCGACGCAACGAGGAGGGCAACGGACCTATGCGCCGAGGATCGACTCGAGCTCGCCATCGCCGAGCACCCCCTCGATCCGCGCGATGACGATTCCCTCCTCGTCCATCACGAAGATCCACGGTTCGGACGGGAGCCCGAAGTCGACGACCGCCGGGGCGAGATGGTCGGCGTCGGGTTGAAAGCCCTCTTCATTGAAGCCCTCGTAGACCTCGACGTGGACCCAGTTGACGTCCGGGTACGACTCGCTGATCTCCTTCGTCTGTCGAATCATCGGCCCGCAGGCGGCTGAAGTGCAGAACGCGGGTGTGGCGAAGATGGCAACGGTGCGGTTCCCGTTGGTGAGGGCGTCATCGAGCGATAGCTGATAGAACGCCTCATGGATCGGAAAGTCGGTGGTGAGGTCCTCGAGGGGGGTGTCGGCGACGGTCGGGGTCGGAACCGCTGGCGCAGGCTCGCCGATGGCCACCGTTGCTGGCTCCTCGGCAACGAGCACGAGGAACGGCTGCGTCCGCTCCCCGGTGGACACGTCGAAGTCGATCTCCCACTGCCCCGCACGGTCGAAGGGGATGGCCGCCCGATAGAGGCCGATGCTGTCCTCGATGATCCAGAGGAAGTCCGCGTCGACCTCATGAATGATGTCGGGGGCATCAAGGGCCTTCGCCCGTACCGTGACGGCTTCGTCCGGGGATCCGCGCCGTGTCCCGTCGATCTCGTTGACGGCGAACAGGAAGCGCTCATCGCCGACGGCCGGATCGATCGATGCCCTGATCGCGATCAGCTCCTCACCCTGATCGGACGAGCAACCCGAGGCGACGATGGCTGCGGCAAGGGCGACAAGCACCAGCTTCCTCATGCCGGAACGATACGTCGACTCGCACTCAACCAGGCCGCAAGGGTCGTCGTGAGGTGTGGAGCCGACGGCGATCCCGGCCCTCCGCGCGGTGCCGAGTAGGCGTGGGGGTCGTTCAGGTCGCGGTCTCGGCGTCGAACGAGTTCCAGATCTCACCAAGCGCTCCGAAGAGCTCTCCGAGGGCCCAGACGAGAATGATGGCCATCACGAGGAGGACGGCGAATGTCAGCAGGCCGCGGATCCACCCTGTCCAGCCGGCGGTTGCGCCTCGCACAACCTCGACGACGTCGCCGATGAACCCTGGTGGCCGTCGACCGGACCCTCCGGAATCAGGCTGCGGCTCCGGCTCGAACGCAAGGCCTGTCGACTCGATGCGGGGGATCACGTCGATCGGTGTGGCCGGTGACGGCGTATCCGGCTCGTCGCGCTCGGCCACGGGATCCGGGTCTGGTCGAAGTGAGCGCAGCTCGTCCGGGTCGAGTTCGAGCACCTTGGCGAGGTCGTCGATGATCCCGATCGCTGGGGGAACCTCGCCGCGTTCCCATCGTCGCACCGACGAGGACGACCGGCCAACGGCCGCGGCCAACTGCCCGAGGGACATGCCCTTTTCCAGACGGGCCTCGCGGATCGCACGGCCGATCGCCATCGCATCGTTCATGGCGGAGAGACTATCGGCCAACCTCGTGAGGCGCAGTAGCGCACCCTGTAGGATTCGACCAGAAGCGAAAGGAACCTCCATGCCGCACCAGGTCTCAACTCTCGTCGATCTCATCACCCACAGCACGGTGACCTACGCGAACAACCCACTGATCGGGCAGCGCAGCGGAAGCGGCGATTGGAGCTGGACGACCTATGCCGAGTTCGGGTCGGCACTCGACAAGGCGCGTGCGGGTCTGGCAACGCTCGGGGTGACCGCAGGCGACAGGGTCGCGATCATCTCGGACAATCGCCTCGAGTGGGCCGTCGGAGCGTACGCGACGTACACGCTCGGCGCCGCGTGGGTGCCGATGTACGAGGCACAGACGCAGAAAGACTGGAAGTTCATCCTCCGGGACTGCGGCGCCAAGGTCCTCTTCACCGCCACGGACGGCATCCGGGCGCAGATCGAGGAGATCGCCGACGACCTCCCCGAGCTCTCCACGATCGTCGTCATCGATGATCCGGCGGGAGGCACTGCGATCGACTACACGGAGCTGCTTGCCCGCGGAGCCGAGAGTCCTGTTCCCGTGGCCGTGGTGGGAGCGGCCGACCTGGCCGGCCTGATCTACACGTCGGGCACCACGGGGAACCCCAAAGGCGTGATGCTGTCGCACAGCAACTTTGCATCGAACATCAACGCCATCTCGGAGGTCTTCCCACTCGAGGAGGACGACCGCTCGGCGTCGTTCCTCCCATGGGCGCACTCGTTCGGACAGACGGTCGAGCTGCACGCACTGATCTACTTCGGTGCGTCGATGGGGTTGACGTCGGCAAAGACCCTCACCCGAGACATGCCCGAGATCAAGCCGACGATCCTCGTGAGCGTGCCCGCCGTCTTCAACAAGGTCTACGACGGCCTTCAGAAGTTGATGGAGGCCGAGGGCGGCGTGAAGAAGACGATGTTCGACGCCGCGATCGCAAACGCCCGCAAGCGCGAGCAGATGCGCAAGCGGGGGGCTCGAAGCCGATGGGTGGACCTCCAGAACGACCTGTTCGACAAGCTCGTGTTCACGAAGGTACGCGATGCGTTCGGGGGTCGGCTGAAGTACGCGTTCTCCGGCGGTGCTGCGATCTCGACAGAGGTCGCGGAGTTCATCTCCGCGGTCGGCGTGACGGTGTACGAGGGATATGGCCTCACGGAGACGAGCCCTGTGGTGACGGCGAACATTCGCCAGGCGCGACGCATCGGATCCGTTGGCAAGACGATCCCCGGCGTGGAGGTCGTGATCGATACCGACCGGACGGGCGACCCGACCGTCGGCGAGATCGTCGTCCACGGCCCCAACGTGATGATGGGGTACTACAACCTCCCGGAGGAGGATGCAGCGGTCTTCACCGAGAACCATGGTTTCCGAACCGGAGACCTCGGCCACATCGACGAGGACGGCTTCCTGTTCATCCGGGGCCGCATCAAGGAGCAGTACAAGCTCGAGAACGGCAAGTACGTCGTTCCGTCCCCCATCGAGGAGCAGCTGCAACTGTCGGGCTTCATCAACCAGGTCATGGTGTACGGGGAGCAGCGGCCGTTCAACGTCGCCGTGGTGGTCCCGGACTTCGAGTATCTCGAGAAGTGGGCGACCGAGAACGGCCTCGACACCGATGACCTCGATGCGCTGCTGCGCGATGCTCGGGTCAGGGAGCTCTACAAGACCGAGATCAACCGTGCGCAATCTGGCATCAAGCAGTACGAGCGCGTGCGGAACTTCGTTCTCGACAACGAGGAGTTCACGCCCGAGAACGGCTTGTTGACACCGTCCCTGAAGATCAAGCGCCGGGCCGTGATGGCCAAGCTCGGCACGGAGATCGACGACCTCTACGACAGCAAGGATCCCCTCCTCGGCCGCGACGAGTAGCACCGATCGGGTCGCGGAGGCGGACGGGAATCGAACCCGCCAGGGAACTCTCGCCCCCTCGTCGGTTTTGAAGACCGCGGTGCCCACCAGGCGCACGGACGCCTCCGAACGGGACGCTACCGCTCTCCCGCCGTCTGATGCCCGTCGATCAACGGATGATGCGACAAGCTCCTCGCCCATCGTCGCTACACTCCGCCCACGCGTACCGCGAATCATGAGGATGAACATGGCAGACCCAAGTCTGATGGTGTGGATCGATCAGGATCTCTGCACGGGTGATGGCATCTGTGAGGAGATCGCTCCCGACGTGTTCCAGGGTCGTGATGACGGCCTGTGGGTCGTGAAGGAGACCTCCTCCAATTGGGGCGCGGAGATCGTCTTCGACGGCACCCAGGCACCCGACGGCGCCCGCGGGGTCGCTCGTGTACCCGATGACCAGATCGACATCGTCGTCGAGGCGGCCGAGGAGTGCCCGGGCGAGTGCATCATGATCGAGCCTTTCGACGCGGACACCTTCGCCAAACGCGGGGCCTGACGGAAGATCCCTTCGGCCGATGGGTTACCCGTGATCCTGCGGATCGAAGGTCGAGCAGCCGGAGCCTATTGGGTGATGTAACCCTCGAGCTGGTCGATCAGGAAACGCTGCTCCTCGATCACGCCACGCACCACGTCGCCGATCGAGACGATGCCGCACACTCGTCCATCCTCGACCACGGGCAGATGGCGGAACCGATGATCCGTCATGATCTCCATGCACTCGGTGACCGACGTCGACCGTGAAACGGTGATCGGGTCGGACGTCATGATCTCGCTCACCAGGGTTTCGCGGGATCCGCGATCCACAAGGATGACCTTCCGCGCGTAGTCGCGCTCCGAGACGATGCCCACGAGGGTCTCCGATTCGAGGACGACGAGCGCACCGACATTCCGATGCGCCATGACCTCGAGGGCCTCATACACGGTCGTCCCAGGGCCCACATGCCACACGTCCGTTCCCTTGTCGTCGATCAAGTGGGCAACGCTCTTCGCCATAGTGCAGCCCAACATACCAAGCGCGGGTCGCCCGTGCAGGAAGAATCTGTATCGGTACGATGGTGCTGAGCGATGGGGAGGTCGGGTGGGCGAAGGCATTCGAGTTGACGGCGAGGGCGCCGTCGTGTCGATCGTCTTCGACCGATCGGAACGGTTGAACGCCCTGACGCTGACGATGCTCCAGGAGATCCGTGAGGCGTGCCACCACATCGCATCCACGGAGGCACGCATCGTCATCCTGCGGGGCGAGGGCTCGAGTTTCTCGGCAGGCATGGATCTCGAAACATTTCGGGAGGGACCGCTGTTGAGCGCCGATCCCGACCGCCGCTACGACGCTGCTGCACTCGGGAGATCCACATCTGAGGCGATTGCGGGCCTACCACAGGTGACGATCGCCGCCCTGCACGGCCACGTGTACGGCGGAGGCGTTGTCCTCGCCGCATCGTGCGACATCCTCATCGCTGAGGAGGATGCCATCTTCTCGATCCCGGAGATCGACGTCGGAATCCCGCTGGCGTGGGGAGGCATCGAGTTGCTCGTGCGTTCCCTCGGACCAGCACGGACCAAGGAACTGGTGATGACGGGGAGGACATTCACGGCCGCTGAGGCATACACGTGGGGCCTCGTCAACACTGTCGCGCCCTCCGGACAGGCTCTCGAGGAAGCTACGAAGGTCGCCGACACCGTCGCATCGAAGGCCCGGTTCGCGATCACCACGACGAAGCGCCACGTCGCGGAGGTTGCTGGGGGCGACCACAGCCGCGACGACGCGCTCGGCCTCGTCGCTGCCTTCGAGGATTCCGAGGCCGCTGCGCGGCGCAGGGAGTACCTCGATCGCTTCACACGCTGAGGCGATCCTGCTCGGTCCACCCCACCCGACGTCCCTGCTGTCCTACAATCGCACATCGTGATTGCACCCTCGCCGAGGCTCATCCGGTTTGCATCGCTCGTGGTGTTGCTCCTCCTCGCCTTCCCCGCAGCCGCTCTCGGAGAGGGTGAGACCATTCGCGGCTCCCTCCAGGTCCGCGCCGATGGTGAGCAAACGGCGGTGGAGGGAGCGAGACTCATCGTCACCCTCGGCGGTGACGAAGTGGGGACCGCAACCTCCGACGCAGACGGGGACTGGGAGATCCCGGTACCGGGTCCCGGCCTCTACGACGTGGAACTCGACCAGTCGTCGCTCCCGGAGGGGGTAGCCCTCACCGATCCGGATCGAAGCGTCCTCACCGACGTCGAGGTCGTCGAGGGCAGGGCGAAGACCGTGCTCTTCCCCCTGGGGGAAAGTTCGATCTCGAGCATCTCGACCTACGAACGCATAGGAACCCTTTTCGTGGCGGGCCTCAAGCTCGGCGCTGTCATCGCGCTGAGCGCCGTAGGGCTGTCCCTGGTCTATGCCGTCACCGGACTCGTGAACTTCGCACACGGTGAGATGGTGACCCTGGGTGCCGTCCTTGCCTACTTCTTCCACACGTCGTCGGTGGGACCCGAGTGGCCGCTCGTCGTGGCAGCCGTTCCTGCGGTTGCGCTCGGAGCGGGGTTCGGATGGGCGCAGGATCGCGGCCTGTGGAGGCCGCTTCGAAAGAGCGGAATGGGTTTGATCTCGATGATGGTCGTATCGATCGGTCTCGCGTTTGCCCTCCGTCACGCCATCCTGGTCATCTTCAGTGGCCAGCGACGCCTGTTCCGCGACTTCACCGGCCAGACCCCGACCGACATCCTCGGCATTCCCGTCGTACCCAAACACGTGATCACGATCATCGTCGCCATCCTGGTACTCGGGGCGATCGGCCTGTTCCTCCAGAAGACCAAGATGGGAACGGCGTTGCGCGCCGTGTCGGACGATGTCGATCTGTCCGAGTCGTCCGGCATCAACGTCGATCGTGTTGTCACAATGACGTGGGTTCTCGCCGGCGGTCTGGCGGCCCTCGGTGGCATCTTCTATGGATCCAACGAGGCCATCCAGTGGGACATGGGCTTTCGTCTCCTGCTCCTGATCTTCGCAGCGGTGGTACTGGGTGGCCTTGGGACAGCGTATGGAGCCATGGTCGGCGGATTCGTCGTGGGCATCGCAGTCGAGATGAGCACGCTCTTCGTCCCATCCGAGCTCAAGGCAGCAGTCGGCCTCATCCTGCTGATCCTTATGCTCCTCGTACGCCCCCAAGGAATCCTCGGGAGCAAGGAGAGGATCGGCTGATGGACCTCCTTGCCATCCTCAGGGACGGAGTCCTGGCCATGATCGGGCCTGTGACCGCCGCATACGCGGTGTCGGCGATGAGCCTCAACCTCCAGTTCGGCTACACCGGGCTTCTCAACTTCGGCCAGGTCGCTTTCATGCTGGTGGGCGCATACGGCACCGCGATCACCGTGGACCTTGGTGGGTCCCTGTGGCTCGGTATGGCCGTGGGCATCATCGCGGCTGTGCTACTCGGGCTGTTGCTCGGCCTTCCGACGCTTCGGCTCCGTGCCGACTACCTCGCGATCACGACGATCGCCGCAGCCGAGGTCATCCGATTGGTGGTCCGGTCATCGTGGGCAGAGCCCGTCACGAATGGCGTATTCGGGATCCAGGGATTCGCCAACGCGTTCTTCGACCTGAACCCATTTCCGGGAGGCGCTGTCTATGGCATCGGGTCGTGGCTAGTGACCGGCCGTCGGCTCTGGTTGATGATCGTGTCCTGGACGATCGTCGTCCTCGTACTTCTGCTGGTGCGGCGACTCATCCTCAGTCCATGGGGTCGAGTGCTTCGAGCCATCCGCGAGGACGAGGACGCAACGAGTTCGCTCGGGAAGGACGTGTTCGGATACAAACTGCAGTCTCTCATGCTCGGTGGCGCAATCGGAGGACTCGCCGGAGTCATGCTCGCCGTCGAGCAACAGAACGTCACGCCGGACCTCTACCTGCCCAACCTGACCTTTATCCTCTACGTCATCGTGATCCTCGGTGGCGCCGGAACGATCATCGGCCCCATCGTCGGTGCGCTCATCTTCCAGTTCGTCTTCTTCACCTTCGACGCGATCATGGCCTCGGCCCAGGCGGAGGTCGCATGGATCGGCACCCTGCTGACCCCGGCCGAAGCCGGACAGATCAAGCTCATCCTCGTCGGGGTCGGCCTGATCCTGTTGATGGTCTATCGACCCCAGGGGATCATGGGGGACAAGAATGAGGTGTTGATCGATGGGCGATGAGAGGGTCAGCCCCCTTGCCGACCTTCCCGCCGAACCGGGTGTCCAGAAGCCGGATGCCGTGCTCGCGGTCTCGGGCGTCCATAGGTCCTTCGGCGGCCTCCAGGCAGTGAACGTCGACCGTCTCGAGATCCAGCGCCACACCGTCACGTCGCTCATCGGTCCCAACGGGGCCGGGAAGACGACCCTGTTCAACCTCCTGAGCGGCTTCGATCGGGTCGATGGGGGCGAGTGGCACCTCAACGGAGGTCGACTGGTCGGGATCTCCGCGTATCAGGTGGCGCGGCGCGGTATGGTGCGCACCTTCCAGCTGACGCGGTCCCTCGCTCGTCTGACCGTGATGGAGAACATGCTCGTCGCCGATCAGACGAACCCCGGTGAGAAACTCCGAGGTGCCCTCATCGGAGGGTGGCGCACCGCCGAGGCCACCGCGGAAGCCAAGGCCATCGAACTGCTTGCGAGGTTCAACCTCGACCACATGACCGACGAGTTCGCAGGTTCACTGTCCGGCGGGCAACGCAAGCTCCTCGAGGTCGCCCGTGCGTTGATGGTGGATCCCGAGGTGATCATGCTCGATGAACCGATGGCGGGCGTAAACCCCGCACTGACCCAGACGCTCCTCCGTCACATCACGAGCCTCCGCGAGGACGGCAAGACGGTCATCTTCATCGAGCACGACATGGATGTGGTGCAGGAGATCTCGGATTGGGTCGTGGTGATGGCCGAGGGGCGGGTGATCGCGGAGGGTCCGCCCGCTTCGATCGCCCGCAATCGCGCCGTGATCGACGCCTACCTCGGGTCCCACCACGGCGAGGCCGCGTCATGACGACGGGTGAACTCCTCCTGGAGGCCCGATCCGTGTACGCCGGGTATCTCCCTGGTGTGGACATTCTCCGTGACCTCGATCTCGACCTCTTCGACGGAGAGCTCGTCGGCATCATCGGACCGAACGGCGCAGGGAAGTCGACGTTCATCAAGGCGGTGTTCGGCCTCGTCGGCGTGCGCCAGGGAACGGTGACCCTCCGAGGTGGCGACATCACGTACCTTGCCGCTCACGAGCTCGTTGCTCGGGGTGTCGGCTACGTCCCCCAACGGGCGAACGTGTTCCCGTCGCTCACCGTCGAGGAGAACCTCCGCATGGGTCTCTACCTGGCGCCGAAGATGTGGGACGATCGGATCGCCTTCGTGACCGAGCTGTTCCCACTGCTGAGCACTCGATCTTCACAGAAGGCGGGTCTCCTGTCGGGTGGCGAACGCCAGATGGTTGCGATGGGCCGTGCCCTGATGATGGACCCGTCGCTCCTTCTGCTCGACGAACCGTCCGCCGGGCTCTCTCCTGCGAATCAGGACCTCGTGTTCGAACGCGTGCGACGAATCGCCGACACCGGGGTGTCGATCCTGATGGTCGAGCAGAACGCCCGACGCTGCCTCCAGATCGCCGATCGTGCGTATGTGCTCGATCAGGGAACGAACGCTTACGAGGGGACCGGGCACGAGCTGCTACACGATCCCAACGTCATCGCCCTGTACCTCGGCACGCTGGGGCGGGTGGAATAGGCAGGGAAGGGTGAGACGAATGGAGGGGCCCGGTAACCGGGCCCCTCCATTCGTTACACGGCGGTTCGTGATTGTGACGGACCTCAGATGTTCCCGACGATCTGGTCGAAGTTCTGCGGCGCGCCTTCGGCGTCGTACTCGAACAGGTCGTACGTTCCGACTGTCGGTTCGCCGTTCGGACCGAAGTCCAGCGGACCCGACGCCCCGTCGTAGTCAATGTCGGCTCCCTGCTGCAGGAGCTCGAAGCATGCTGCGAACGTGTTGCACTTCTCACCGTCACGTGTGACGGTGATCATGTTGTTCACGAACACCGTCGGATCGGCGCTCTGGGCTTCCTGGGCCGCGAGGACCGTGACGATCAGGCAGTCGTAGAAGTGAGACGAGAAGATCGTCGGCGTTCCGGGTGCGAATGCCTCGAGCCTCGCACTGAACGTCGGCTCGCCGTTCGCGGGTGACGACGACGGCGCCGTGCCACGAATGCCCTCGAGCAACGCCGCATTGCCGCCCAGTGAGGCAGCGGTGACGTTGTCCTTGAACCCGTCGGCGATGTAGATCTGTCCTTCGAAGCCTGCGCCTCTCAGATCCTGGAGGATCTGAGCGCCCTCGTCGAACGTGATCATCGCGACTGCTTCCGCACCCGAGTTGACGATGCTCGCCGTGAGGTCCGAGAACGACGTGGCATTGAAGTCGTACCCTTCGCGGAGTGTGATCGTCGCGCCGCTCGCTTCGACGTAGTCGGCAAGGGTCTCACCGAAACCGCGACCGTACTCGTCCGCGCGCCACACGACGGCGAGTGATGCCTGGCCATCGCCGATAATCAGGTCGCCGAGTGTCGGAGCCTGGATGTTGTCGGATGGGGCGGTGCGGGTGTAGTACGGGTCGTAGGTCGATGCGCTGAGCGCTGCACCCGTGTTGGATCCCGAGCACATCGGGAGCTGGCTCGAATTCACCTTGTCGAACACGCCGAGGGTCACGCCGGTGGCCGCAGGTCCGATGATGGCCTGGAAGCTGCCCGTGAGGAACTCGTCGATGTTCGTCGAGGCGATGTTCGGATCCGTTCCCGAGTCGGCGTAAGTCACGGACACGAGCCCGGGCGATACCGCGTTGATCTCCTCGGCGGCCATCCTGACGGGCTGCTCGAGTGCGTCGA
Source organism: Acidimicrobiia bacterium (assembly GCA_035461905.1). Lineage (GTDB taxonomy): Bacteria > Actinomycetota > Acidimicrobiia > Spongiisociales > UBA5794 > SZUA-442. The sequence continues at coordinate 21,130 of DATHUV010000140.1, forward strand.
TGATCGATGACAGTGCCCCAGTCTGGGGAAGGATCGACCCGATGCTCAGCGCGATCGGCGAGAACTCGGGAGGGGCCTCCGTGGTCGTCGTGGTCTCTGCCGCGGTTGTCGTGGTCTCTGCTGCGGTCGTCGTGGTTTCCGCTGTGGTCGTCGTCGTCGTGTCCAACGCTTCGTCGTCGCCACCGCTGTTCACAGCGATGATGACGACGACGATGATTGCCACGGCGGCAACGGCGATCCACGGCAACCACTTCTTGAGGTTGTCGTTCACTTTGTGCCTCCAGTTGTCGTTCTAGGCAGCCAGAGCTGCGTAGGTGGAGAGTAGGCATCGTGCGAGCGCCACACAAGGGTGTGGACCCGGTATCGGGCTACCGTTGGACGATGACAGAACGCCTCGACGGTCACGTCTCACGCCAGCGCCAACGGCTCACCGCGTCGGTCACGGACCTCGGTGTGACGCGCCAGCGCGCGATGCTGATCGGTCTCGTCCGGTCGCGCGACGGACGAGCAGACGGTGTGGCGAGCCTCGCCGAGCTCGTGCTCCTGACCGATACGGCAGGATCCGAGCCAGTTGTGTCGGAGTTGGTCCGCCGAGAGCGACCGGACGCCGCGACCTACATCGGCAAGGGCAAACTCGAGGAGCTCGTCGGGATCTCAAAGGCAGAGGACATCGACGTCGTCGTGTTCGACAACGAGTTGAGCCCCGCACAGCAGCGGAACCTCCAGGAGGCGTTCCAGTGCGACGTCGTGGACCGTGTCGCCCTCATCCTCGACATCTTCGCCCAGCACGCCCACACGAAAGAGGGCATGCTCCAGGTCGAGCTCGCCCAGTACCGCTACCGGCTCCCCCGCTTGCGGGGGAAGGGGACGGCAATGTCCCGCCTCGGTGCTGGCATCGGCACTCGTGGACCCGGCGAGACGAAGCTCGAGACCGACCGCCGCCGGATCCTCGACCGCATCCGCAAGATCGAACGCGAGCTCAAGGACTCCGAACGGTCCCGAGCGACGAGGAGCAAGCGTCGCCGCGGCTCCGGTGAACCCGTCGTGGCGATCGTCGGGTATACGAACGCCGGCAAGTCGACGCTGTTCAACCACCTGACGGATGCGGGGGTCCTCGTGGAGGACCGGCTCTTCGCGACACTCGACTCGACCGTCCGGAAACTGGATCTCCCCCATGGCCACACGGCACTCGTTTCGGACACGGTCGGGTTCGTGAGGGACCTCCCTCACGAATTGGTGGAGGCCTTTCGCTCCACGCTCGAGGAGGCAACGGACGCCGACCTCCTCCTTCACCTCGTCGACGCTTCCGACGAGGATCCGGAGCATCAGATCCGAGCGGTCCGTGCCGTCCTCGATGAGATCGGTGCAGACTCCGTGAGGGAGGTCATCGCCTACAACAAGGTCGATGCGATCGACTCGACGACCTTGACACGCCTTCGCTCATTGCATCCGGACGCGGCTTTCATCTCCGCGCTGACCGGTGAGGGAGTCGACGAACTGCTCGAGCTCGTGGTCGATGCACTGCGTGCGACGACGATCCAGCTCGACCTGATGATCCCGTATGAGCACGGCGATGTGCTCGCCGACGCCCATGAGTCGGGCGATGTCCTCGATCAGCGACACGAAGATTCGGGTACGTCGATCACGATCCGGCTTCCCCACGCAGCTGCGGCACGGTTCCGTCGATTCGTGGTCGAATCCCCCGAAACGTCCGACGCATCCTGAGACGGGTCCCCGACAGGCGGTTCAGAGCAGCTGGGTCGCCAGCTCGGCGAGCGGGCTTCGCACCGTGCGTTCGAGGGTGACGTGACCGAACATCGGGTTGCCCTTGAACTTCTCGATCAGGGCGGCGAGGCCACCGAAGGGCGAGACGTACGGGTTGTCGACCTGGCTGAGATCGCCGCAGAAGATGACCTTGGAGTCGGCGGCCATGCGGGTGAGGATGACCTTCAGTGTCGGCAGTTCCAGGTTCTGCGCCTCGTCGACGATCACCAGCTCGCCCGTGATCGATCGACCGCGCAGGTAGGTCACGGCAGCCAGCTCGAGCACGTCGCGCTCGAACAGCTCCTCTACCGCATCCCGGGGGTTCGATCCTGCCCCGCCGAACAACGCGTAGAGGTTGTCGTGGACCGCGGCCATCCATGGCTCGAGCTTTTCGTTGAGGTCCCCAGGGAGGAAACCGACCTCTTGGCGCCCCAACGCTATGAGGGGGCGGTACACCGACACTCTCCGGTACCTGCCGAGCTCGAGGACCTGCTCGAGTGCGGCGGCCAGTGACAGGAAGGTCTTCCCGGTTCCCGCCATCCCCATGATGCTCACGGCGGTGATGTCGGGGTCCATGAGGAGGTCGGCGGCAAAGGCCTGGCGGAGGTTCTTCGTCTCGATCCCGAACATGTGGCGGGATCCGGGGACCCTCACCGCCACGGGATCGGGGCCCTCCTCGGCGACCCGCCCGAGTCCTGACGCAGAGCCCGGGCCTTTCAGGATCACGTACTGGTTGATGGTGCCCTCGATCTCGGGAACGACGACTTTCCCGGAGTCGTACAGCTCCTCGATGACATCCGCATCGACTTCGACCTCGGCGACGCCTGACCACGACTCGTCGACCTGGACGATGTCGCCCCGGTAGTCCTCGACATCCACGTCGAGCTGGGCACCCTTGATCCGGAGTGCGGCATCCTTGGTCACGAGGACGGATTCGTGACCCTCGTCGCGGAGGTTGAGACAAGTGGCGAGGATCCGATGATCCGGGGTCCCGGGGTCGAGGACCTCGGGCAACCGATCCGAGTGCACGCCATTGAGCTCGATCCTGACGGTGCCTCCGGCGTCGAGCCGGTGTGGTGTCCTCAAGCCGCCTGAACGGGACGCTCCCATCTCCTCGAGGAGCCGGATCGCAGACCGGGCGTTGGCGCCCACCTCGTCCATACGGGTCTTCTGCTTGTCGAGCTCCTCGATCACCACCAACGGAAGCACGACGGCGTGTTCGTCGAAGCGGAGGATGGCCTGGGGGTCGGCGAGCAGGACACAGGTATCGAGTACGTACGTCTTCTGACCTGCCGGACCGGATCGGGAAGGCTGAGGCACGGGGGCTACCTTGCTACCCCTGCCGGCGAATTGCAAGCATGTGATTCAGCGGTCACATCCACCACCCTTCCGCATGACCCGCGGTTGCCATCCGCGTACGATGGATCCTACGCGCACCCCGGAGGTTCGATGACGACACCCACGCCAGCCAGCACGGACCTCCGGGTCGCCGTCATAGGAGCCGGTTCGTGGGGTACGGCGATCGCTTCGATGATCGCTCCGCGAGTAGAGACGACGATTTGGGCCCGCCGCCGCGACGTCGCCGACGAGATCGCGAGCGACCACAGGAACAGCTCGTACTTGCCAGGTCTCGACCTTGCACCCGAGCTGAGCGCGACGTCCGACCTCGGGGCCGCCGTCTCGAACGTCGACGCCCTTGTCATCGGCGTTCCGTCCCATGGCTTCCGGGAAGTCCTCGGTTCGGTCACCGACGTCATTCCTCCGACGACACCGATCCTGTCCCTCAGCAAGGGCATCGAAGCGGAGACCCTCATGCGAATGACCGAGGTCACCGCCGACATCCTCACAGGGCACGACAGGTCGGTCATCGGCGCCCTCACGGGGCCGAACCTCGCCAGGGAGATCGTCGCCGGCCAGCCCGCTGCGACAGTGATCGCTATCGAGGACGAGGACACAGCGAGAAGGCTCCAGGGTGTGTTCATGAACTCCCGCTTCCGGGTGTACACGAACCCGGACGTCATCGGGTCGGAGGTGGCAGGAGCGGTGAAGAACGTGATGGCGATAGCAGCCGGCATGGCGGCAGGACAGGGGTTCGGGGACAACACCCTTGCGACGCTCATCACGAGGGCATTGGTCGAGATGACCCGCCTCGGAGTCGCCATGGGCGGGGACGTCAGGACATTCTCGGGCCTGGCCGGTCTCGGAGACCTGGTGGCGACCTGCAACTCGACCCAGAGCAGAAATCACCAGGTCGGGTTCGGGCTCGGTCAGGGACGGCCCCTCGAGGACATCGTCAGCGACATGAACATGGTCGCCGAAGGCGTGAAGTCGACGAGGGGCGTCCTCGCACTTGCTGACCGGAACGGAGTGGAGATGCCGATCGCGGCTCAGGTCGGTCGGGTCCTCTACGACGGGATCGACACGACGACCGCGCTGCGCGAGCTGATGACGCGCGCGGCGCGCAGCGAGTACGGCTGAGAGGGCGGGGTCAGGAGCCCACCGGCACCACGAAGGACTCCCTCGCCCGGACGGTCTCGGACCGGGTGATGCAACCCTCGAGATGATCGTTCACGAGACCCATCGCCTGCATGAACGCATAGATCGTCGTAGGGCCGACGAAGCGCCATCCCCGTCTCTTGAGGTCCTTTGAGATCACGGCCGACGTCTCCGATGTGGCGACCAGCTCGACCGGTGCGTCTGGTCGATCAGGCTCGTGGGACCAGAAGTACGCGCCGAGGGACCCGTACTCCTCGCGAAGCTCGATCGCGCGTCCGGCATTGCCGATCGTCGCTTCGATCTTGCCGCGGTGCCTCACGATTCCCGCATCCCCGAGGAGCCGGAGGACGTCGGCCTCATCGAAGGCGGCAACGGCGCCGGGATCGAATCCCGCGAACGCGCGGCGGAAGTTCTCCCTCTTGCGAAGGATCGTCAGCCACGAGAGACCGGACTGGAACCCTTCCAGGCAGACCTTCTCGAAGAGTCGCACATCGTCACCTTGCGGGAATCCCCACTCGGTGTCGTGGTACTCCTCGTAGTCAGCGTTGCCGACTCCCCACCAACAGCGGGGCCTGCCGTCGCTGCCCGGCACGACGCGCATCTCCTCCACGGTCACGGCGACCCATCGGTCGCGGCGTCGTCCACCTGTTTGCGCTGGGCAGCTCGGCTGTGACGGAGGACGACGTTCATGAGCTCCTCGACATAGTCGGGGTCGAGGCCGTGGTCGAGGGCATCGCTTCGGAACTTCTCGAGGAGCTGAGCCTCACGCTCGTGCGAGTAGAGCGGCATGCCGGCCTCCACCTTGAGGGCCCCTATGGCGAGGGAGACCTCCTGTCGCTGGGCGATGAGGTGCAGCAGGCGATCGTTGATCTCATCGATCCGGGCACGCAGGGCGGCGATGCGGGCATCTGACATGCGGGGACGGTAGCGGGTCCGATCGGGGTGTTCGTCGTGGTATTCAGCGCAGCCGATCGTACGCCGCCTCCGCGAGCATCGGAGCGAGGGGTTCGAAGGATGCGAAGCGGTCGTCGTTCGTCTGGCCCGCTACGTACCTGGCGTAGATCTGCTCGATGATCACCGCGATCCGGAACAGGGCGAGACCCTCGAAGTAGTCGATGCCGGCCAGATCGGTCCCCGACCTCTGTGCGTACCGATCCCTCACCTCGTCCTTGGGCATCACCTCACCGATTGCGACGGCGTTCGACCCGAATACCAGGTAGGTCGGGTCGTCCGGCTGCGCCCAGTACGCGAGCAGTGTCCCGAGATCGACCAGCGGATCACCGAGCGTCGCCATGTCCCAGTCGAACACGGCGACGAGCCTCCCGTCGTCGCCAACCATCGTGTTGTCGAGCTTGTAGTCGTTGTGGAGGATCGACACCCGCGTCGACGCCGGGACGTTGGATCGGAGCATCTCCGTCACCACACCCATCGCTGGAACGTCCCTGGTTCGTGCCGCCTCCCAGCGCCGTGACCAGCCGTCGATCTGGCGCATCAGGAAGCCCTCGGGGCGACCGAGATCCGCAAGGTCGACATCGGCGGGGTCGATGGCGTGGAGATCGGCGAGCGCATCGACAAGGGACTCAGCGACCTTTCGGCGACCGCCGTCGAGACCCTCGATCGATTCCGGCCACTGCCGCCGGATCACGACGCCGTGGCGCCGCTCCATGACGAAGAAGGGCTTCCCCATGACCTCTGCGTCCTCGCAGTAGTGGAACGCCCGCGGTGCCAGCGCATATCGCCGCCAGAGTCGCGAAAGGACCCGGTGCTCACGTTCCATGTCATGCCCCGACTTGACGACTTCTCCCAAGGGCGCCCTTCGCAGCACGTACTCCGATCCGTCGAACGCCACGGCCCGATAGGTGAGGTTCGCAGCACCGCCGGGGAACTGGTCGAACGTGACCTGCCCACCGCCGAACCGCTCGGGCAGGACGCGCTGGAGATGGTCGGCCACCCGCGCCTCGTCGAAGCGCTCCTCGGGGCGGATCGGTGCGGTATCCGACATGACGCGAGACTAGATGGATCGCCAGCGTCGAGACACTGGTTGGGACATCGCACGTGAAACCGTTCGCTGCGCGACGCTGTCTGTATCGTCGGCGTCGCCCGCGCACGGAACTGATGACACGCCTCGCACTCGCACTGCTCCTCAGCCTCTCCTCTTATCTTCTTCGAGGGGATGGCCCGGCTTCACGTCACACCCGGCCGCTCTCGTAGGCCCACATTGCCAGCTCGACTCTGTTTCGGGCCCCGAGTTTGGTCATCAGACTCGAGAGATGGGCCTTCACCGTGCTCAGGCTGATGTGGAGCGTCTCGGCGATCTCGGCGTTGGTCAATCCCCGAGCCACGGTCGCAAGGACTTCTTCTTCCCGATCGGTGAGCGGCCAATTCGGCTGGGTTGGCTCGGTCCGCTCTCCCGCGCGGGCGAACTCCTCCAGAAGGCGAACGGTTACGTTGGGCGCGATCAGGGCATCGCCGTTGGCAGCTGCGTGGATAGCCTGGACCAGCAAGTCCGGTCCGGCGTCTTTGAGCAGGAACCCCCGGGCTCCCGCCTTGAGTGCGCCATGAACGTACTCGTCGAGGTCGAAGGTGGTGATGATGACGATGGCCATCGGGTCTGCGACATCGGGCCCGGCGAGCAGGCGGGTCGCCTCGAGCCCGTCCATCTCGGGCATTCGGATGTCGAAGAGACAGACGTCGGGGTGCAATTCCCGGGCGAGCTGCACCGCCTGGCGGCCGTCGACCGCCTGGCCGAGCACTTCTATGTCGGGCTGGGCGTCGAGGATCATCGCCAGCCCGGTACGGACCAGCTCCTGGTCGTCGGCGATGAGCACTCCGATGGTCATCGAGGCGAGCCGTCCTTGGGCAACACCGCGCTGACCACCCATCCCCGTACCGGACCGGGCCCCGTCTCCAGGCTCCCTCCGAGGAGCTTGACTCGCTCTCTCATCCCGATGAGCCCGAATCCGGGCTCCGGGCTGCCGATGTGGCGGGGCTCGCCGTCGTCGTGAACCGTGACCCTCGCCGATTTGCCCTCCCCGGAGACAGCCACCTCGATGGTGGTGGCATGGCGGGCATGGCGGAGGGCGTTGGTGATCGACTCCTGCGCCAGCCGGTAGATGGCGGCGTCGACCGCCGGCGCGATTCCGTCGAGATCTCCTGAGATAGAGACTGACAGCTCGGGGCCTTCGACGGTGTCGCGGGCCAGTCGTTCAATGTCGGCGATGCCGGGCACCGGCCTCAGCTCCGGCTCTTCCCCGCTGCGAAGCGCCCCCACCATTGCCCGCATCTCGGCCAGGGTCTTCGACGCCTCCTCCTCTATCACCTGCAGGGCCTCCAATGGCGCGTTCGGGTTGGTCCCGGCCAGGGTTCGGCCGGCCTGCGCTCGAATGGCGATTGCCGAGACGTGGTGAGCCACGGTGTCGTGCAGCTCTCTGGCCAGCTCCGCCCTCTCCTGGAGCACCGCCCGGTCACGGTCGCGATCGCGGGCGAACGAACGGTAGCGCACGGTGGCTCCGATCAGGGCAGGGCTCATCGCGAATATGAACCCGGCGACGGCTTCTCCAACGTCGGTGAAGTCAGCGGCGAGGCCGGTGCCGAACCCGAGCAGGACCAAGCCAAGCCCGATGATGATCTCCCGGCCTGAGCCCCAGCGAAGCAGGGCATAGGGAATGATGAGGATGAAGGCCATCGTGTAGAGACCGACATCGGGGTCGGAGGTGATGAGCGCCACCACGTTCATCACGGTGATGGCGGCGAAGACAATCACCACCACCGTCAGGGGTCGCGTTCGGCGCCACGGCAGCGTGACGGCGAGGGCCACGGCCAGGAGGATCGCCAGCGGGGGCCAAAGCAGCGAGTCCCAGCGCACGACCCCCTCGACGATTGCGGTGGCAACGACGCCCGCCACCAGCCAGCGATCCCACCAAAGGATGCCGGGGTTGCCCGGTGCTCTTGGTTCCGCCCAGAGCGAGCGCAATGCGTTTGTCATCAGCCGTCCACGTTACGTGAGGCCCTCTCCTGGCGAATCAGCCGAAAGTCTAATTTCGGAACCCCACCAAGGGCCAAGGCAAGTTCGACCCATCAGCTGATGTGCCCAATCGACGTGTCCGACACGATGCCCATTGAGACATCCCTCAAATCGATTGGAGAAAATCATGTCAAACGGTCTCTACAGGCTCGGCCACTTCGCAGCACGGCGTCCCTGGGTGGTCATCGCCACATGGGTGGCGGTCGCCTTGGTGGTCATCGCTGCGGCCTCGGCCTTCGGCAGGGATCTGGAGGACTCGATGGAGGTTCCCGGTCTCGACTCGCAGGCTGCGGTGGACTTGTTGTCGGCTGCCGGGTCGGACTCGGCAGGGCTGACCGCCCAGGTGGTGGTGACGCCGATGGATGGTCTGACCTTCACCGAGTCGGCTCCGGCTCGGCAGGCCCTGGCCGATCTCCAGGCCGCGTTGGCCGCTCTGCCCAACGTGACCAATGCCCCTGACCCCGCCTTCTCACCCGACGAACAGGTGGCTCTGATCCGGGTGCAATACCCGGTGCTCGAAGAGCTCAGCGTCATCGACCTGGAGAACCTGAAGGCTCTTGGCGAGGAGGCCTCTGCGGGCTCGGTACTCCAGATCGAGTTGGGGGGTGACCTCTTCTTCTCCTTCGAAGAGGCGACGACGGGCGTCGGGGAGATGATCGGCCTGATTGCCGCGGTAGTCGTCCTCTTGGTCGCTTTCGGGTCGGTCATCGCTATGGGATTGCCCATCGGGATGGCGCTGGTCGGTCTGGCACTGGGCATCACCTCGATGGGACTGGTCACGTATCTGATCGACATCCCGAGTTGGGCCCCACAGATGGCCACCATGATCGGTCTCGGAGTCGGGATCGACTACGCCCTGTTCCTGCTCACCAGACACCGTGAGTTTCTGGCTGAGGGACGGGATGTCGCAGAATCGGCGGGCCGTGCCGTGGCCACCGCGGGCAAGGCAGTGATCTTTGCCGGCGGGACGGTGGTCATCGCCATCCTGGGCCTGGCCGTGGCTGGATTGCCCTTCATGACCGCAGCGGGTGTCGCTACCTCCGTTGTCGTCGGGATCATGGTCGTCGGGTCGGTCACTTTGCTTCCTGCACTCCTCGGCCTCGCCGGTCACCGGATAAACGGCTTCCGCGGCAAGACACCATCGGCGACATTGGGCTCCGGTTGGAGACGCTGGGGGGAGCACGTGTCCCGGAATGCCTGGGCCTACGCCATCGGGGTGACGCTGTTGCTTCTTGCTCTGACCGCACCCGTGTTGAGCCTCCAGCTCGGCTTTCCCGACGAGGGGACGCTGCCCGAGACCCGTACCGAGCGGCGCGCCTACGACCTGGTTGCCGAGGGTTTCGGCCCCGGAATCAACGGGCCACTGCTGATCGCCGTCGACATCTCCGAGAACGTCTCGGTAGTCGAGCCGCTGGTAGACGCGGTCGCCAGAGATGAGGGCATCGCCGCAGTCGCGCCTGCGAGCGTTGACTCCGTGGCCGGTGTGGCGACCTTGGTTGCCTTCCCCACGTCGTCTCCTCAGGACACTGCGACCGTCGAGACCATCGAGCGTCTCCGCACCGAGGTGTTCCCGACGGTCCTGGAGGGGACCTCAGCGACTGCGCATATCGGCGGGGCCACCGCCAGTTTTTCGGACATGGGCAACCAGGTAAAGGACCGGCTCCCGCTGTTCATCGCCGCGGTGATCGCTCTGTCGTTCCTCCTGCTGGTGGTCTTGTTCCGCTCGATTCTGGTGCCGCTGAAGGCGGCGATCCTCAACCTGCTGAGCATCGGTTCCGCCTACGGGGTGCTGGTGATGGTGTTCCAGTGGGGCTGGGGCAAGGACCTGATCGGACTCGAGGCGACGGTCCCTGTCATCTCGTTCATCCCCATGTTCATGTTCGCCGTGCTCTTCGGTCTGTCGATGGACTACGAGGTGTTCCTGTTGTCACGGGTGCGCGAGGAGTACCTGGCAACGGGTGACAACGAGGGTGCTGTTATCAGGGGGATCGCGAGCACCGCCCGGGTGATCACATCTGCGGCGCTGATCATGATCTCGGTGTTTCTCGGGTTCGTCCTCGGCGACGACCCGGCGATCAAGATGATGGGTCTCGGTCTGGCGACCGCAATCCTCATCGACGCCACCGTGGTTCGCATGGTCCTGGTCCCGGCGACGATGAAGCTGATGGGCGATGCCAACTGGTGGCTGCCGGCATGGCTCGATCGTCTCCTCCCCACGATCGACATCGACGGCGCACCGGCTATCCATCAGCCCGACGAACCGGAGCTGGCCCTGGTCTCCTGACTGTCCCAGGTCGGCGAGGCTGGGCTGGGCGTGAGTAGGTGACGTTTTCACACGACGACGTCACCTACTCACATTCACTCGTTTGAGATCACTCTCGGAGCACGTCGAGTCGGGCCGCCTTCCGCGGATTGGGCTGCGGACGAACCGGCGGCGCACCCACCAACGATCACAACGTCTGGAGTGGTTTGGTCTTTCATCTTCCTCGACAATCGCAGTCCGGCAACATGCTCAGGACATGATGAGGGCTGCCACTGCGATCACGAGGGCGAAGGTCGCGGTCGCCCCGACCTCGAGGGCGTGACGGGCGACAGGAACCGAGGGGGCACGCATGCCCGGACCCCGCTCGACCGTGATGACCATCGCCATGCCGAACATGGTCGCCACAGTTCCCGCCACGATCCAGCCAGCCGAGCCCCGAAGGGACGAGTCGAGCACGACGCGGTCGACCATCATGGCGAGGAACAGGGCGGCGAGATACACGTTGGTGAACCCGAAATACCGCATCGCACGGGAGCGGTCCGACCTGAGCGCGTTTGCGTACCCGATCATTCCGATCGACAGACCACACGCAGCGAGCGCGTAGATCCAGCCGAGATCCGCGATGGGGATCACGAGGAACGACATGCCGACCGTCACGACCGAGTACCAGAGGATCAGTTCGAACGTCGCAAGCTCACCTGCGATGACCGGCATCATCGGGATGCGGGCGGCTCGGTAGTCGTCCTCGTACTTGAGGGACAGGGCCCAGAAGTGTGGCGGCGTCCAGAAGAAGACGATGGCGAACATGATCCACGCTGCAAGGGACAGGTCCCCGGTGACCGCCGCCCACCCGATGAGGGTTGGGACCGCGCCAGCCGCACCGCCGATCACGATGTTCTGCGTCGTCGTCCGCTTGAGGGCCATCGTGTACACGAAGACGTAGAAGAGGTAGGCAACGACCGAGAGGATGGCCGCGAGGAGCGTCGTGCCGACGGCGAGAACGACGAACCCGAGGGCGCCGAGCGCTATCCCGAAGGTTGCCGCGGCGCGCTTGTCGATGCGGTCGGTCGGGAGGGGTCGCCTCGACGTTCGGGCCATGATCCGGTCGATGTCATCGTCGTAGACCTGATTGATGACATTCGCTCCGCCCGCCGACAATCCGCCGCCGACGAGGGCGAAGAGGACGAGGTCTATGCCGGGCCATCCACCGGCGGCAACCGCCATAGCGGGGACGGTCGTGATGAGTAGCAGCTCGATGATCCGGGGCTTGGTCATCTCGACGTAGGCACGCACCGTCGCAGAAGCGCCCGAACCCCTGCTGTCGCTCATACCGGGACCGTTGGGCGGCTGTCGACTCGTGCCGGATCGCCCATGAGTGACGCCCCGAACACCACGTAGACGATCCACAGCAGGTCCGCGACCATCAGATGCACGACCTGGAGGATGAGCGGCGTCAGGAAGAAGATGTTGGCGATTCCGATGAACATCTGGGACAGGACGATCCAGGTGACTCCCGCTGCCGCGGTCCGGGTCAACGAGGACGCCGTTCGTGACAGCGACGTCGCAAGCCACGCCACGAACAAGCCGCCAATCACCGCAACGATGGGGTGGACGATCCGCAGGCGGCTGAGGGCTGGGGCAGTCGGCCCGAACTTGTCGGAGAGGTCACCCGTCACGGTCTCCGACGGAAAGACGGTGTCTGCGAGTGCGTTGAGCGCGCCGGTGGCCCCGAGGACAATGAGGACGATCGCACCTCCGAGGACCCATGCGAAGCTCGAGGATCGCCACGGACGCACCGGACGTCGCCTTCCCGAGCCCCACCAGGCAGTGACCGTCAGCGAGCCGAGAAGGAGGAACGTGTTCGCCAGGTGGAGGGGAACAACGATGACTCGACCGAGCGAGACATCGTCGTCGACCCATCCGTAGAGGACGAGGGCAGCACCGAGCAGGGCCTCGACGATGAGGATGATGCCTGACACGACCGCCGCCTTGCGCACGATGTGCCCCTTCTCGAAGAACCGGAAGGCGAGGATCACCACGAGGAGGACGCCGAGCCCTGCAAGGAACGAGGTCACGCGGTGACTGAACTCGATGATGGTCTCGACGGTGGGGTTTGGAGGAATGAACTGATCACCGCACTTGGGCCATGAGTCGCCGCATCCGGCACCCGAGCCAGTCGCCCTCACGATGGTTCCACCGAGGATGACCAGCACGCTGAATGCAAGGGTTGCCCAGGCTGCGATCGAGAAGGCTCGGAGACGCCTCGGTGAGAGTTCCGCCATCGGGCAAGGGTACCTGCGGGTGGGCTCATCCGGCCGCAGCGCAACCACGCCCGCACGCGAGGGTCGCGACCACTGGCCAGCCGCCACCGGTACCATCCGAGCATGAAGAAGATCATCCTCCTCGTCCTCGCAATCGCCGTCGGGGCCGTCATCTACAAGGTCCTGACGACCGAGGTTCCGATCAGCGAGTCCTGACGAGTGCTGGCATTCCGCCGCTCCGGCGCCGGCCCGACCGTCGTCGCACTCCACGGGTTCACGCACACCGGAGCCCAGTTCGACGGTCTCGCATCGGGCATCGGCCGCACCGTCATCGCCCCCGATCTACCCGGCCACGGTCACAGCAAGGACGCTCCCTCGACCTTGCCCTCGGTTGTCGCACAGGTCGCAGAGACCCTCGTCGCCGTCCACACCGGAGCCGTGCCGATCGTCGGATACAGCCAGGGCGGACGCGTGGCGCTGCTCGTCGCCGACGCCAGACCCGACCTCGTGTCCGGCCTTGCGCTCATTTCCACGACCGCCGGAATCGCAGATCCGGTAGCGCGGGCAGCACGTGCGCAGGCCGATCGCAAGCTCGCATCGCACATCGTCGAGGCAGGCATCGAGGGGTTTCTCGACGGGTGGACCAGGTCTGGCATCACCTCGACGACACATCTCGAGGCGGGTGCCCGTCAGGCTGACCTCGACATCCGCATGGAGAACACGGCTGCCGGACTCGCGGCGGCAGTCGAGGGCTACGGCCAGGGCGCGCAGCCTTCCCTGTGGGACTCGTTGGCGTCGATCACGGTGCCCGTCGTCCTGATCACGGGGAGCGAGGACCCTGTCTACACCGCCCATGCCGAAGCGATGGCACGGAGGCTCCCTGACGCGACCGTCGAGGTGCTCGAAGGGGCGCGCCACAACCCTCTGCTCGACACGCCGGACCTCCTCACCGCCGCGATATCAGGGTTCCTCGACCGGCTCGGCTGACCCAGAGGACCAGTCATAGAAGCCGAGCCCGGCCTTCTTTCCCAGACGACCTGTCGCAACCATCGTCCTGAGCAGGTCAGGCGGCTCGAATCGCGATCCGTACACGGATGCGAGGTGCTCGGCGATCCCGAGGCGGACGTCGAGCCCGACCAGGTCACCGAGCATGAGCGGACCCATCGGGTGTCCGTAACCGAGGCGCATCGCCGTGTCGATGTCGACAGGCGAGGCCACACCTGCTTCGACCATCCGGATCGCCTCGAGGCCGACGAGGACGCCGAGACGACTGGTGGCGAATCCTGGGGCATCGTTGATGACCGCGTGCTCCATGCCCAGCCGTTGAACGGTGGCGACGATCCTCCCGATCGTGTCGTCCGAGGTCGCGCTTCCGCGCACCACTTCGACCAGGTGCATTGCCCACACCGGGTTGAAGAAGTGCATCCCTGCGAACGAGGCCGGATCGCCGAGCGAGGCAGCGAGCTGGTCGATCGAGATGCTCGAGGTGTTCGAAGCCAGGGTGGTGGGATTCCTCAGCTGTGCCGCGCCCAGGATGGTGCCCTTCAACTCGGCGTCCTCGATGACCGCTTCGATGATCAACTCGAGGCCCTCCGGCATGTCGTCGATGGACCCGTGGGCAACCAACCTGGAGATCGCCGCCTCTCCCTCGGTGACCGTCAGCTTCGCCCTGTCAACGGCGGTGTGCAGTGTCGCAGCGACACGATCCACCGCTCCCTTGGCGGTGGCGAGGTCCACATCGACGAGATGCACGTCGTATCCGTGCGCAGCGAACCGGTGAGCGATGCCGACGCCCATCGTCCCGCCACCGATGACCCCGACACTCATCCGTTCCCCCTCTCGAGAGTCCCCTGTTCCTCGAGACCCACGTGACCGCGATCCGGGGGACTCGAATCCAAGAATCCTGCCACAGCGTCGGCGATCGCACCGGGATCCGCGAGGATCGCCTCGTGGCCGAGGCCCGGCAGCCTGACGACTCTCGCATTCGGGATGAGGGAGGCGAGTTCCTCCTGGGTCGCCACACGGACCACCGAATCTCGTTCGGGAATGATGACGAGGGTCGGAATCGTGATCCCGTCAGCTCGATCGCGCGAGTCGAATCTCCAGATCGCATAGGCGGCCTCGTGGTACAGGTTGGCGTCGCGCGCAAGGAGGGAGTCCCACATCCATGCCTCATCCTCGACACCGATCAGGCCGCGACTCCTCAGCACGAGGAACGAGGCCCACACCGCCTCCGCCCTCGATATCCGTGCGAGTGCCCTGGTCACACCGAAGAGCCCGAAGCTCAGCGGCCGCAGTCGATCGATCGGTCGTGCCGCAGTCGCCCCGAGGACGAGGACACTTGCGATCCCCGGATGGCGCAGCACCAGCTCCTGGGCGACCATCCCTCCCATCGAGTATCCAAGGACGGGGATGGGAGTCGAGACACCGAGCTCCGTGATGATCGCTGCAACCTCGTCTGCCACGTCCGCGATCTCGAACCTCCCGCGGATCCGATCGGACTTCCCGTGGTTGCGGAGGTCCGGCACGATCACCCTGTACCGCCGTGCGAGGATCGGCATGACCTTGTGGAACACCATCTCGCCGTCGAAGTTCCATCCGTGGATCAGGAGGATGGGTGGCGCGTCGGGATCCCCCAACTCGCGCACGAAGAACTCGTGGCGACCGACGAACACGCTCCTACCGGGGACCATCATCGGACGCCTCTGCTCGCCGTTCGTCCGAGGAACAGGATCAGGGCCGAACAGCCGCCACGCGAGCCAGGACGCGCCGACGCCGGCGACGGTACGTGAAATCAACCGGGCCACACCCGAACGCTACCGGAGTCCCACCTGTCGCGATCCGGTGTCGGGTGGTCGTCTCGGCACTAGCGTCCTCTCCATGGACGACATTCGCCTCACCGCGTACTCGCACGGCGCCGGTTGAGCGTGCAAGCTCGGACCTGACGAGCTGACGCAGGTTCTGCGTCCCTTGCACGATCACCCAGCCACGCGCCACCCGGACCTTCTCGTGGGTTTCGCCGGGTCGGACGACGCCGGGGTCATTCGCATCGACGCCGAACGAGCACTCGTCCAGACGGTGGACTTCTTCACGCCGATCGTGGACGACCCGTACGACTGGGGACGGATCGCTGCCGCGAACGCCCTCTCGGACATCTATGCGATGGGTGCCGACCCGCTGACCGCACTGCAACTCGTGGGATGGCCGAGGGACGGCCTCCCGA
Source organism: Acidimicrobiia bacterium (assembly GCA_035461905.1). Classification (GTDB taxonomy): domain Bacteria; phylum Actinomycetota; class Acidimicrobiia; order Spongiisociales; family UBA5794; genus SZUA-442. The sequence continues at coordinate 37,161 of DATHUV010000140.1, forward strand.
TGGAGCTGCTCGGATCCGTCATCCGCGGCGGTGCCGATGTCATGGCCGCCGCCGGATGTGTCATCGTCGGCGGCCACTCGATCGATGACAGGGAGCCCACGTACGGGTTCGCGGTGACCGGCGTGGCACCACCGGGCGACATCACCACGAACAGTTCGGCGAGCGCAGGCCAGTCGCTCTATCTCACGAAGCCGATCGGGACCGGAATCCTCTCCACCGCCCTCAAGAACGGCCGTCTCGACAGCGCCGCGGTGGCCGGGCTCGTTGCCGTCATGACGACGCTCAATGCCGCACCCGCGCGCGCAGTCCGACGGATCGGCGCACGGTCAGCCACGGACGTGACAGGATTCGGGCTCCTCGGACACCTCGCCGAGATGGTCAGGGCCTCGGGGACGAGCGCGGTCGTGGAGGTGGCCACGGTTCCACTCCTCGAGGGTGCCCGCGTCCTCGCACAGGAGGGAATGATTCCGGGAGGGACCAGGCGGAACCTCGAGTCCGTCTCCGCAATGCTCGATCCGGGGGGTTCCGACGAGGTCGATCGCATCCTCCTCGCCGACGCCCAGACGTCCGGAGGTCTCCTCGTCGCTGTCGACGCGGCGATGAACAGCGCCTTCGAGCAGGCCATCGAGGACGAAGGAGCATCGGCGTGGCGCATTGGTTCCATGGTGGCCAGGACGTTCGCCCATGGCCCCTCGGGCCAGATTCTGCTCGCCTGAACCACGCTGTCGCAGCTACCTCGGGCCACCTGTTCCCAACGCGTTGACGGGTCCGAGAATTGTCTGCCACGACCCTCTTCGGATAGGTACCGTTGGCGTATTGGCCGCTTCCGGACACGTCTGCCGGACCCTCTCGTCCCCCCTGGAGGTTCCGGCGTAGCGACGGTGGGTCCCCGCTCCGGTGGGGACCCACCGGTCGCCCGAGGTCAGGTCCGAGCATCGACCGGGGCGATAGGCTGGCGACGAAATGAGGATCCGCATCCCACGCCCGCGCCAGTTCGGCTCGATGCTTCGGGATCTCGCACGTCGCGACCCCGAAGAGGCTGAGGCATACCTCGACACCCATCAGGACGCGTGGGAGGATCTCGCCGAGCGCAACCCCCACGACGCCGCTGACATCCTCGAGGCCATCGATGAGGAGGGAGCCGCCGACCTCCTGCGTGACCTCGATCTGGCTGACGCGGGTGACGTGCTCGACGAGATGCGCCCTGAGGCGGCCGCAGACGTCCTCCAGGAGATGCAGCCGGAGCGGGCGGCCGAGCTGGTTTCCCAGATGGAACCCGACCAGGCAGCCGACGTGATCGGCGCACTCGACGCGGAGGACCGGACGGCGGTGCTGTTCCACCTCGATCGCGGTACGGCTGCCGAGGTCGAACGCCTCCTCATGTTCGCTGCCGACACCGCGGGCGGCATGATGACGACCGACATCGCCGCACTCCCCGCAGGCCTGTCGGCAGGGGAAGCGATCGAGGCCCTCAGACGACTCCACGACGAGCTCGGTTCGAACCTGCTCTACGTGTATGTCGTCGACGACGACGAACGGCTCCTCGGCGTCGTTTCGTTCCGCGATCTCGTGTTCGCAAGACCCGGTTCGGCGCTCGAGGAGGTCATGGAGCCTCACGTCGTCAAGGTGTCGACCGACACCGACCGCGAGCAGGTTGCCGAGCTCGTCCAGCGATATCGCCTCATCGCCATCCCGGTCGTCGACGGCGAGGAGCGGTTGGTCGGAATGGTGAAGGTGGCAGAGGCCATCGAGGCGATCCAGGCCGAAGCAGGTGAGGACATCGCGGTGATGGTCGGTGCAGGCGTCGAGGAGACGGTCTTCACCCCCGTGACCCGGTCGGTGAGGCGCCGGATCCCATGGATCACATTCAACCTCTTCGTCGGCATCCTCGTGGCGGCGGTGATCTCGCAGTTCGAGGCGACGCTGACGACCTACGCGGTCCTTGCCGCCTACATGCCCCTCGTCGCCCTGCTGTCCGGCAACTCAGGCGCACAGTCGCTCGCAGTCATCATTCGTTCGATGGCCGTCGGGGACATTCCCCGGGGACGTGCGTGGCGCGCCATCCGGAGGGAAGTCGCTGTGGGCCTCATCGACGGTCTCATCATCGCGGTCATCGCGGCGTTCACCGCTGCACTGACGTTGCACTTGTTCCAGGATTCAGGCGGCGACTCTGTGGCGGCCATCGAGCTCGCAGTGATCATCTTCGTGGCGGTATGGGTCGCGTTCATCGTTGCGGGCCTCGTCGGAGCCGGAATCCCCGTCGCACTTCGCAAGGTCGGTCAGGACCCCGCGGTCGCATCGAACATCTTTCTCACGATGACCACCGACATGGTCGGCTTCGGAGGCTTCCTGATCATCTCGACGCTGCTCCTGAGCTGACGATCAGCTCCCGAGCACGGTCGATCCGCTCGATGCGAAGGGGCCGAGGTACGTGATCCGGAACCCGTCATCGAGCCTCGCGAGGTAGTTCGCGTCGACACCTTCCACGTCCTCCTCGGATGCGTCGGGATTCGAGACCACGACGGCCGCCGCAGTGCTGTCGACGACGTGCAATGTCGTGACGGGCGGGAAGAACTCCACGACTTCGAAGATGACGTCGTACAGGTCGATGTCCGTGAGGCTGTCGTACGACGAGGGATCGAGAAGGACCGTGACCTCGTCGCCGAGACCGTCGGTTGGCGTTCGGGCGAAGATGCGGTACACGGGTGCCGACAGCTCGTTGACGGGTGGAAGGGTGGTCGTCGTGGCCTCGGTCGTGGGCGCGACCGTCGTCGAAGGAGTGAGCGTGGTGATCGGGTCGGTGGCGATCGTCGTCTCAGGACCACCGCTCGACGAACACCCTGAGGCGAGGAGCGCGAGTGCGGCGAGGCCCACAGCGAAGGGCTGCCATCGAATCATGGGGCGATGCTACCTCCGGATGATCCCTCGAGGCGGTCTTGCCGCCAGGTCTCGTAGTCGACACCATCGAGGTAGGGCAGGTTGTTCACAACGGGGAAGAGGGCGCTGACACGCTCGAACGTAGACTCATCTCCTGACCTGGCGAGGAGCACGAACGCGAGGTCGAGCTGGGGACGCCATGCCTTGACTCCCAGCGCCATGTCGACCCTCGCTTTCCAGTCCTCAGGTGCCCCATCGGATCCCCGATCGACCCAGAACGCGGCGAGCCGTCGCCCTGCCATGAGGCATCGTCTCACATGCCGTGCGAGTTCCTTGTCGATCGGGCTGTCGACGGCCACGGACTCCGACCAGTCGACGAAGGCTTGCTCGTTCCACCTCTCGGGCTCCATCGAGCACCCTTCGTAGAGGGCGTCGACGGCGTCGATGATCACACTCACCCGGTCTCCCGTTCCACGAGCTCGCGGAACCCCTCGGCGAGGCGCCTCACAACGGGCCCCTCTCGGAACACTGCTGTCCCGACGGCGGTGACGGGGAGGACCTGGCGAACCGTCGACATCACGAAGACCTCGTCGGCGCCGATCAGATCGCTCCGAAAGAAGCGGTCCTCACGCACGGGGACGCCTTGGGCGATTGCGACCTCGATGGCGGCCTCACGGGTTATGGAGGCGAGGATGTGGCTGTCGAGTGCCGGTGTGCAGAAGGCGCCGTCGGTGATCCATCCGATCGAGAAGGTCGGGCCTTCGAGCACGACGTCACCGTCCCCCACGAGGGCGGCATCGTCGAATCCGTTGGATCTCGCCTTGATCGTGGCCGCGAGGTTCGGTCCGTACGACAGCGTCTTGGCACCGGTGAGCTCCGACGAGCGCCCATCGGCGTGCCATGGAGCATCCAGGAGGTCGAGACGGACCGATGCCGGGATGTCGGGCAACGGTTCCAGGAATGCGACGACGACGTTGTCGGTACCGGGGTGCTTCGCATCGACGCCGCCTGTGACATACATCCGCAGAACACCATCACCTGGTGAGGCGACCGCAGTGCACCAGTCCTCGAGACGCTCCCTCGGCGGTAACGGGATCAGCAGGTTCGCGGCGCTGCGCTCGAGTCGATCGAGATGGCCACCCAACCTGAACGGGACTCCGTGGTAGCACCGCATGGCCTCGAAGCACCCGTACCCGCGCTGGAAACCGATGTCGAAGACGCTCACACGCGCTGCCTCGGGATCGACTTCGACTCCGTTGATCAGTACCGGACCGAGCACTCGGTGGGTCACGGGCGGAAGCCGTTGGTGAGGGGAAGGCGCCGATCGCGGCCGAACGCCTTGAGGGTGATCTTGACCCCAGGTGCGGACTGTCTCCGTTTGTACTCATTGCGATCGACCATCGTTGCGATCTCCTTCACGATGTCCGCGTCGATGCCTGCTCGTGAGATCTCCGCTGCGGTCATGTCGAGCTCGATGTACCGGAACAGGATGTCGTCGAGGACCTCGTACGGCGGTAGGGAGTCGACGTCGCGCTGGTCGGGCCGGAGCTCGGCCGACGGTTCCTTCTCGATGATCGCGGGGGGGATCACCTCGCCGCGGGTGTTCCGCCAACGTGCGAGGTCGTACACCATTGTCTTGTACACGTCCTTGAGCACGGCGAAGCCACCGTTCATGTCGCCATAGAGCGTCGCGTAGCCGACGGCCATCTCGGACTTGTTGCCGGTCGCGACGACCATGCCACCATGCTTGTTGGACACCGCCATGAGGACCGTTCCCCGGATCCGGGACTGGAGGTTCTCCTCGGCGACGTTCGGAGGAGCGTCACCGAAGACCTCCTCGAGGGCGACGAGGAAGTCGGCGAAGATCTCGTCGATGGGGATGGTGTCGATCCGGATGCCGAGGCGCTCGGCAAGGTCGATTGAGTCGTCCACCGACCCCTGTGACGAGTACCGCGATGGCATGGTGATACCGCGCACCCCGTCCGGTCCGAGGGCATCGACGGCGATCGCCGCCGTGAGCGCGGAGTCGATGCCCCCGCTGAGACCGATGATGACCTCGGAGAACCCGTTCTTCGTGACGTACCCGTGAAGGCCCGTGCACAGGGCGAGGTACACCTCCTCGAGATCCTCGAGCTCCTCGGCGATCGCCGGCGAGTCGATCGGGGTCGAGTGCGAACGGGCGGATCCGACCTCGATCACGGGGAGAAGGGGCGCCGGATGACCCTCGAGCGTCACATCGACGACAAAGAGATCCTCCCGGAACTCGGGCGACCTCGCAAGGATCTCGCCGTCAGGAGCGATGACCACCGAACCACCGTCGAAGACCAGCTCGTCCTGACCCCCTACGGCGTTCACGTAAACGACCGCGCAGCCGCCCGCAGTCGCGCGATCCCGCAGCATCGAGAGGCGCTCCGTGCGTTTGAAGACGTGATACGGCGAACCGTTGATGTTCAGCAGGACCTCCGCACCGCCGACCGCCTGGCCCGTCGGAGGGCCGTCCTCGTCCCAGATGTCCTCACAGATCGAGACGCCGCACAGAGCCGATCCGATGGCGTGGAGCCTCATCGGCGTCCGACCCTCGACGAAGTATCTGGCCTCGTCGAACACGCCGTAGTTCGGGAGCAGGACCTTGTGGTAGACGTCGACGATGCGACCCGACGAGACGATCGCAGCTGCGTTCGCCACACGCCGCCCCAGGGAGTCGTCATCCTTGCGTGCGGACTCGAGGCGATCGACGAAACCCACGACGACCGCGGTCTCGCCCGATGCTGTCGCGATCCGCTCGAGGGCGGCGAGGTTCTGCTCGACGAAGCCGTCTCGCAGGACCAGATCCTCGGGCGGGTATCCCGAGATCGCGAGCTCGGGAAGGACGAGCACGTCGGCATCCCTGTCCTCGGCCCAGGCCATCGCATCGAGGATCCGGGACTCGTTCGCCGAGATGTCGCCCACCACGAAGTCGAGCTGCGCTCCGGCAACCCGCAGGGTGCGCGTCACAAGCCCTCCATCGTCTCGACGATGAGGTGGTCGACGACGGCACGCAGGGCCTCCTGCTTGGACGCCCCGCCCTCGAGCGCAGTGTTGTAGGCGCGCAGCTGGCGGTCCGAGCTCGTGCCCTGTGCCGTGATCTCCCGAATCCGCACCACCGAGTCGAGGGATCCGAGGGAGGCTGCGGCATTCCCGACGAGTTCGATGAGCTCCTCGGCGAGGTCAGCCATGGGGACCAGCTCTCCACGGCCGAAGTCGATCAGGGACTCCTCGACGCCGTAGCGCTGGGCTCGCCAGCTGTTCTCGGCGATGAGCATTCTCGAGTAGACCCGCCACCGCTGGTTGTGCAGACGGCGTTCGTACAGCATGGCGAGCAATGCCTGGTAGAGCGCCGCGATCGAGATGGCGTCCTCGTACCGGGTGCAGATGTCCGACGACCGCATCTCCAGGGTCGGGTACCGCGCCGACGGGCGGATGTCCCACCACAGCTTCGTGGAATCCTCGATCACGCCTGTCGTCACCAGGACGTCGACGTGGCGCTGATAGTCCGACCAGTCGCTGAAGTCGTCGGGGATGCCCGTGCGGGGAAGGGCTCGGAACACGGCGGGACGGTAGCTCTTGAGCCCCGTGTCGTTGCCGTGCCAGAAAGGGCTCGACCCCGAAAGCGCAAGGATGTGAGGCAGGAAGTACGACACCTGGTTCATGAGGTCGATTCGCAGGTCCTTGTCAGCGATCTCCACATGCACGTGCATCCCGCAGATGAGCAGCCTGCGCACCACCCCCTGGAGCGCATCAGCGAGGAGTCGGTACCTCGCCTTGTCCGTGAACTGTTGATCACCCCAGATCGCGAACGGGTGCGTGGAAGCCGAGATGATGGCCATGCCGTGCTCCTCGACGGTGTCCGAGACGAACCTGCGCATGGTGGCGAGGTATTCGGCGAGTTCCGACACGTTTGCGCTGACCGGGGTACCGATCTCGATCTGGGAGCGGAGGAACTCGGGACTGGTCATGCCGACGGGTGGGGACTCGAGCTGGGCGAGGACGGCTTCCGGAAGGTCCGCCACGAGGTCACGGGTCGACCGGTCGACGACGAAGTACTCCTCCTCGACACCGATCGTCAGGCTCGGGCGCTCGGGAATCACGTCGACCTCCGCATGACAGGCTAGACCATCGAACCGGGCATCACGGAACGACGAGGAGGCCTTCGGATTCGAGAGCGAGCCGCAGCGACCCTTCCTCGCCCGGCCTCACGGACAGCGTGAGAACGCCACCGCCGCCGTAGGGAGCATGACGCATCTGGATGTCGCGAATGTCCACCCCGGATGCCTCGAACGCGTGCCCTACCTTTGCAAGCTCGCCGGGGCGGTCCGCAAGGGCGACTCGCACGTTGGCGACGGGCGATCCCAACGCGCGACGGATGTCACGAGCCATCGTCAGCATGGTGAGGAGGGAGTCGTCCCTGCTCACGATCGCTGCCTCGATCGCGGAGAGACGTTCGCGCAGCGCCCCGATGGCGTGGAGAACCGCCTCGTCGTTCGTCTTGAGGATCTCGACCCACCCGAGCGGCTCGGATGCGCCGACCCTCGTCAGGTCCCGAAAGCTGCCTGCAGCGAGATCGAGGGAGGCGTCATCGGCTGCTGCGGCTGTGAGGAGGGCGCTTGCGACGACCTGGGGGAGGTGGCTGATGAGGGCAACGGCTCGATCGTGCTGTCCCGCTCCCATGAGGATCGGCCTGGCACCGAGGCCCTCGATGACTTCGAGCACCACGGTGCGTGCATCCTCGGGCGCTCCATCCACGACGACCCATGAAGCACCACTGAACAGCGCGGGGCTTGCTGCCTCGGGCCCCGACGTCTCTCGACCCGCCATCGGGTGGGTTCCGACGAATCGTGGCAGGTGACCCGACACGGCCACCACAGCTTCCTTGACGCCCGAAACGTCCATCACCACGGCGTCCGTCGCCAGGTTCGCCACGATCTCGATGGTCGCCTTTGGGGGTGCTGCGACGACCACGAGGTGTGCGCCATCGATCGCCGAGGCGATCGAGTCATCGTGGGAGTCGATGAGGCCGAGTTGGATCGATCGAGCCCCTATGTCGGGGTCGGCGTCGTGTCCGACGACCTGCCACTCCATCGCACGGAGTCCAGCAGCGATCGATCCGCCAATGAGGCCTACGCCGATGACCGCTGCTCTCCTCACCACCAACGGACGCTCCTCATGTGCCTGGGTAGGGTGATCACGCGGGAGGCTAGGTGCGACCGGACACCAGGTGCGATTCCGGAACCTCACCGATGAACGCCTTGAATCCCTCCACTTCGTGCACACCACTGCCGACGAACCAAGGTGGTGGCGATAATGGCTGCCCACCGCCTCCCACGATGCGGGCAGGCGCAAGGCGATCGCCATCGAGCGAGGACGCGAGCGCGGAGGACGCGATGCCCACGGATGAACCTCGGATCCGCGGAACGGGACCGACGACGCCGATCCGCGTCTTGGCCGTCGCAGCGGTGATGCTGGGCGTCATCACCGGATGCGGTTCGGCGAGCGAAACCAGCACGTCCACGCAGGACACGACCACAACGACGACGGCCGCACCCGCGGCATCACCACTGGTGGGATCATGGGAACGCACCGGAGGGAACTACTCGGTCCTGCAGGGCATGATCGTCGAAGTCGACGAGGCCGCATCCGAGGGCACGATCACCGAGGTCCCGAGAAACCCCTTCCAGTTCCGAGTCGGTGACGTGAAGTGGGCCTCCATCACGGCGGTGTCCGGAGACCGCTTCCGAATCTTCGACCTCAGCCGCGAGTCCGGCACCGGGACGGCGTCAAGGGTCACCGGCGTCATCACCGTGGCTGACGGCGGGGAGACGCTCGAAATTCGCTTCTCGTCCACCGGGACGATCCAGATCTGGTCACGCGTCCCATAGTCCCCAGGTGCGAGGTCGCGTCCTCGCTGGACGATCCGTCGTGACCGACGGGCTCAGCCGAGCCTGAGCTTGGCCACGGAATTCCTCCTACCCTCGGTCAGATGAAGCGGGTCTTCGTCACCGGTGCCTCGAGTTGGACGGGTGGCCAGCTGGTCAGGACGCTTGCCGCCCGACGGGACGTCGAGGTCTTCGCTGTCGACGACGAACCGCCACGTGTGCCGTTCGACGCCGAGTTCAAGTTGCTGGACCTCGACCGCCTCGCGCTCGCCCGGTACGTCCTCGAGATCGAGCCCGACGTAGTCGTGCACCTGCAGTCGGTTCATCGCAGGACCGAGGAGGGCCGCACGACGGGAGCCGAGGATCGGATCATCGGTGCCCTGGCGTTGTTCGGGGCGATCGAGCGGGTCCAATCCGTCTCCTCGGTGATCGTCAAGTCCGATACGGCCATCTACGGATCGAACCCCAGGAGTCCCTCGGTCGTTGACGAGTCGACACGCCCCAAGGGCCGCTCGAGCCGATTCCAGAGGGACCTCGCCGAGATGGAGCGCTTCGTCACCGGTCTCTCCGACCGCTTGCCCGACGTCGTGATCACCACGCTCCGTTTCGCACCCATCTTCGGTCCCCGAATTGCGAATCCAATCAGCCGATACCTCACCCTGCCGGTGGTCCCCACGCTCCTGGGCTTTGATCCTCGCCTCCAGTTCACGGATGAACGTGATGCCGTCGCCGTCCTCGAGCACTCGCTCGACAATCCGGTGGCTGGAACGTTCAACGTTGCCGGCGACGGCCAGATGTACCTCTCGCGGGTACTGCGTCTCGGAAGGCGGGCTCCCCAGCCGCTGCCGGGACGCGTGTTCGACACTGCGCTTCGGACCCTTCGCAGGACCGGGCTCGTCGTCCCTGACCACCTCTCGGGCCTTCTGAAGCATGGCCGCGTCGCAGATGCGACAGCGATGCGTACCGAGCTCGGATTCATTCCCCGCTACACCTGTCGAATGACGGTGATGAACGCCTACCACCCGGAAATCTCGTCATGACCCGGGACTTCCGATCGCTGACCAAGGCCGAGCTCCTCCAACATGCACGGGCGATCAACCTGCAAGGCAGGTCCTCGATGACGAAGGCCGAGCTCCTCACCGCCCTCGAGGAGACTGCGACACCAGAGACGGCGGCCGACCGGGTCGGGGACACAACGATCGAGATCCCCGAGGGGCTCGGAGCATTGTCCCTGCCTGGAATCTCGGCGGAGGACCGCGCCGAGGCTCGCCAGCGACGTGCGGCCCTGAACTACCGGTTGGGTGCCTTCGTGGACACAGCGACACACTGCCCGTGGCGGAGCATAGAGGGCCATCCCTGCGGGCTTCCCGTATCGGTCGGCACATCCCGGTGCGGACTCCACGGCGATGGCTCGATCGCCGATCGGGCATTCCCGCTGACCGGCATCCTCGGGTTCAGCGCATGGCCAGCGCTCTGGCGCCACCTGATGCTCGCCACGTACGATGTGGACGCCTTCGGTCTCGATCCCGTCGTTGCCGAGATGGTGTGGCATGTGCTCAATGGCCTGTACTACGACTACTTCCGCGTGGAGGTCGACGGGATCGAGAACATCCCCTTGGACGGACCTGCCGTGCTCGTCGCGAACCACGGTGGCGCGGCACTCCCCTACGACGCCGCGATGCTGTCGCTCGCCGTCATGAACGAAGCAGAGGTCCCGCGACGGGTACGCGTCATCGGGACGGAGATCTTCAACATGCTTCCCTTCGTATCGCACCTGTACCGGAAGGTCGGTGCGGCACATGCGACGCGGGAGGATGCTGCCGAGATCCTCAAACGCGGTCACCTCCTCGGTGTCTTCCCCGAAGGCGAGCGCGGCTTCATGAAGCCGGTGTGGGAGGCATACCGCGTAGGGCGCCTGGGACGTGGCGGGTTCGTCGAGATCGCCCAGGACGCCGGCGCGGCGATCGTCCCCGTGGCGATCATCGGCTCCGAGGAGGTGCATCCCGCCGTGATGACCTCGAAGCTCCTGGCCCGCCTGGTGAGGCTTGTCTTCCCCGAGCAGCGGGTCGAGGAGATCGCCATTGCACTCAATCCGATCCCCCTCCCGATCCGGTGGAGGATCCGCTTCCTCGAGCCCATACCTGCGGATCGGCCACTCGATGCGCTTGACCTCCTCCAACGATCCGAGGACATCCGCCGATCGATCCAGGAGGCACTCGACGACATGCTCGCCTCCCGTCGCACGTCGTTCTGAGGTCTCCTCCAGCAGTCTCTGCGCACTCTGCTTGCAATTGCAAGCAGAGTGCTGTACAATGCAAACAACCATGAAAACACCACAGCTTGGGGACGTCGGCTCGTTCATCCGAGAACAGCGGGAGCGCAGCGCACTGTCGATCCGCAAACTCGCCGATCTGACCGGGGTCTCGAACCCCTATCTGAGCCAGATCGAACGTGGGGTTCGAACACCATCGGCGGAGATCCTCAGGTCCATCGGCGAGGCACTGTCCATCCGGACGGAGACCCTCTACGAGCGGGCTGGGCTGCTCGACCGGGACGAGCCTCCCGGAGTGACCGAGGCGATCGAAGCAGACCCCGGGCTGACGGCGAACCAGAAGAGAGCACTGATGGAGATCTACACGACCTTCATCGCACACGACAAGGAGGAACAATGAACCTCGATACCTCGAAGGAGACGGCCACGAAGGCCGTGAAGACGGTCACAGGGACCGTCGCCGAGACCACGACGACAGCAACGACCAAGGCAAAGGAATACACCGAGGTCGCAGCCGGTCGATTCGTCGACTATTCGACCGCTGCCAGCGACTCGGTCAAGGAGGCAACGGACACCGCCACCTCTCGCGCAAGCGAGTACGGCACGGCTGCCGTCGCCACGATCGCCGAGACCGCAACGGAGATCATCGACCAGGGAAGGGTCCTCGCACAGAAGGGCTTCGTCCGCGTGAAGGAGTTCCAGGTCGGGGACAAGAAGGTCGGCGAACGGGCCCAGGCAACCGTCGAGACCGTTTCCGAGAAGATCGATGTCGATCAGATCCAGGATCAGGTCGCAAAGCTCCGTCACCAGATGGAAGGTGTCCTGAGCACGTGGAAGGACACGTTCCGCCCCGCGACGGCTCCGAAGGCAGCAGCGAGGCCCGCAGTGAAGAAGCCCGCCGCCACGAAGCCCGCAGCGAAGGCGACAACGGCCACCAGGGCGACTGCGGCAAAGAAGCCCGCCGCCAAGAAGCCCGCCGCCAGGAAGCCCGTCGCAAAGGCGACTACGGCCACGAAGCCCGCACCGAAGAAGGCGACCACCAAGGCGTCGACCACCAAGGCGACTGCGGCAAAGAAGCCCGCCGCAAAGGCGACTACGGCCACAAAGCCCGCACCGAAGAAGGCGACCACCAAGGCGACTGCGGCAAAGAAGCCCGCCGCCAAGAAGGCGACGACCAAGGCGTCAACAACGAAGACGACCGCATAGTCGACTTCTCTGTCGCAGGAGGAGGGCCCGCACCGAGTGTGCGGGCCCTCCGCGTTACAGAACGATCAGGAGACCACTGTCGAGTCCAGGGCGACCGCCGCGTCCACCCAGCCCTGGACCATCTCGATCGTGGGGAGGCGCTGCACGGTGCGCCGCTTCGTGTTCACCTGGGTCATCATCGTCATGAGGTTTGCGGCATTCCTACGTCGAAGCGCCTTGACGGTGTCGACTCCCGCCGAACCGAGGAGATCCGCGTACTCCGAACCGATCCCATTGATGCGCATGAGGTCGGCCTGATGCGCCCAGTGAAGGAGCTCACTGGTTGGGATGCCGGTCCGTTCCGAGAGGTTTGATCGCTGCGTGCGGGTACCGGCCTGCTGGAGCAATGCCTCCGTCGTACGGACGCGAGCCTTGCGAAGCTTGGTCGCGTCCCGGTGATCGATCGCCCGAATCGCCGCAATCGACGCCATCGGCTCAACTCCTTCTGACCAGCGCTCAGTGAACGCCGAGACTACTCATGTGGATCGGACCGTTGCATATCGACTCACCTGCGTGAAGCGGGAAGGTCCTCGAACCGTTCGATGATTCGAGGTGCGAGGTGGTCCACGTGGACTTCCTCGACCGCCCTGGCATGGGTCGCCACGACGTCATGGACGTCGATCGATCCCTCCTGACCCAGGAACACGTCCCACACCGATCGTGCGAGTACGACGGGCCAGCCACGGGTGTATCGGTACTTCGGGAGCGTGACGTCAGCCTCGGTCGCCCTCGCCCGTTCGACGAGAGCGGCGACGATCCCTGGATCCACCCCGGGTTGATCACCACGTGCGAGGATGCAGTGCGTCACCGACCGATCTCGAGAGGCCATGTCCAGCACGGCTCGAATCGGTGAGGCCGAGCCCTCCTCCCACGAGGGGTCGACCACGACGGATACGTCGGACAGGCTCGACTCGCGTTCGAGCTCGGCGCCGTCGGCTCCGAGCACCACGACCACCTCGTCGACGGGCCAGGACATCGCGTCGGCGACCACCAGATCGACCAGCTTCGTACCACGCACGTCTGCGAGGTACTTCGACGACGGGAAGCCCTCACTGCGATCGGCAGCGAGGATGGCGACGAGGATGGACATGGCGACGAAGGCTACTCACCGCAGGTTTCGGATCGCCCTGACGAGCATGTCCTGGACGTGGGACAGCCACGCAACGGCGGCGAGGGCGGGGTCCGTCGCAATGCGGTGCTCCCAGGATGGGCCTTCGTCGAAGGCACCGGCCCGTGCCGCGAGGACGAGCCTCGCCTCGTTCAGGACGCGAACCAACGCGAGCGCCTCATTGCGTGTCAACTCCTGGGCTCCTGCCGCGACGTCTTCGACGACACGACCGTCGACACGGCGTGCAACTGCGCGTTCACCCGATACCAGTCGATCAAAGGCCAGTGAGGCGTCAGGGTCGTCGGTATACGCAGCGCGATGGAGGACATCGAATGCCGGGTCGGACATCTCGTCCCCAGCGGCGTCCCCGACCGATGCGAGGAGATCGGGAATGCCGGCCAAGACGCCGCGGTCCATCACCGAGAGCTCCACGACGATGCGGCCCGAGCGCACGGAGAACACGCTCCTCACTGCTCCATCGTTGCCCACAGCCCATAGGCGTGGAGTCGCTGGACGTTGAGTTCGGCTTCGTCCCTCGTCCCGTTGAACACCGCAGCCCTGCCCTCGTTGTGGACCTGGAGCATGAGACGCCTGGCCTTGCGAGCGGAAAAGCCGAAGAGCTCCTGGAAGACGAAGACCACGTAGTCCATGAGGTTCACCGGGTCATCCCAAACGATCACAACCCACGGGGACGCGTGGTCAACGGTCGTGTCGGACTCCGGCTGGACGACAGGAGCCTCAACGGTCGTCAATGGCGATCAGATGCATCCTCGCGATCGACGCCGCGAGTCCTGCGTTGTTCGTTGATCCACACCTCGAAGTCATCCCTCGAGACTCTCCACTCCCTCCCGAACTTCACGGCGGGAAGTTCACCAGAGCGGAGCACGGAGGTGACAACGAACGTCGAGACATCCATGTACTCGCAGATGTCGGCAACGCTCAGCCACGGTTTGTCGATATCGACCCGTACGTCATCCATGCCCTCCAGCGTAGGCTTCGGTCGTGGACGTTTCTACGGGTTCGCGAAACCCCTTGCGCACCGGACCGGCCGATCGTATGGTCAGTTTGCTGGGACGACGACCTCGTGGTCGAACGCATCTGGGTCGTATGCTTGTGACAAAGGTGCCATGGCGGGCGGATGATCGGGAAGGTTGAATACATGATCAGCGCATCAGCCGCCAGCGCGCATCGCTTCGGACGCGTCAAACGGAACGGTTACGACCCTGCCGAGGTCGATGCCGTGGTGTCACGCCTCGTGGCGACGCTCGGGACGTACGAGGAACGCACCGCCATGCTCGAGGAGCGTCTCGCCGAGGCTGACGCATCCGCCGATGCCATAAGGCGCACATTCATCGCAGCCGAGAAGACCAGGGACGAGATCCTCGACGGTGCCCGCGAGCACGCGTCATCGATCACGGACACAGCGCGTCGCGAGGCCGAGGACGTCGTGAACCTCGCTCGCGAAGAAGCCTCCGAGATGACCGAACGGGCACAGCGGGAGGCTGCTGCCCTCGGTGAGCTCGCTGAACGCCTCGACCTGGAGATCGCCGCGACCCGCACTCGCCTCCTCGAATCCGCAGAGGCAACCGCGGACGGGATCATGGAAGAGGCCGAAGCAGCCGCGGCCGAGCGTACCGTCACGTCCGTGGCCTTCGCGCACGCAGAGATGGCCGCGGCCACGGCCGAGGGTGCAGAGCTTCGCCGCCGTTCCGAGCTCGCAGCGCGAGTCGCCGCAACGGCAGCGGCGTGGACGCTTCGCGAGGCGCTCCTCGAGAGCGAACGTGTCATCGCTCGTGCCGAAGAACAGGCGATCCTCGTGGTGACCGACTCCGAACGAGAGAGCGCCGCCCTCATCGAACGAGCAGAGCAGCTGCGATCGGCGATAGCGACCCTCGAGGCGTCCGCGGCGAGCCTCGCAGCGATGACGGCAACAAAGGCCGCCGTCATCGACCTCAGCGAGATCGAGGCACTCGAGACCGCAGATCTGGACATGGCGACCGCCCAGGCTCCGCCCGCGAACACGGTCCCGTTGGACTCGAGGAGGCATGACCGCGAGGACGAAGTGGAGGACGACGATCCCGTCGCACTCGTGTTCGGCGACGGTCCGCGACTGCTCACCGTTGCCGAGGCGACGGCCGAGCTCAGCCTCACGGACGACAACGCGGAACTCGAACTCACAGACGGTCGCGCCGAGCTCGATCTCACGGAGGACGACCGTCCAGAGCTCGATCTCACGGACGACCATGCGCAGGAGCCAGCTGGGGACGATCGGCCGGCTCAGCCGACGTACTACCAAAGAACGACCGGTGTCCCGCTGTCCGAGCGAGTGAAGCTCGCAAGGAAGTCCAGCTGACGCGACTCTCGGAGCGGGCGGAGATGACGCACCGGTGGGGTTGACCCACCGGTGTTCGTCATTGTGGGCCCAAGAACGAACGCTCCGCCGGCCGTGATCGTCGTGCTCTGCGCTCTCGCGAAAGCGGGAATTGATACGACCCGACTCAAGTTATACTGTTGAATCTGACTAATACCGCCTGCGTTTCACGGCAGGGGTGGAAACAAGGGAGTATGACAATGGCTCGAGCGGTCGGCATCGACCTCGGAACGACGAACTCGGTGATCTCCGTCCTCGAGGGCGGGGAGCCGAAGGTCATCGCGAATGCGGAGGGGCATCGTACGACGCCGTCCGTCGTCGCATTCGCAAAGAATGGCGAGGTCCTCGTCGGTGACCAGGCGAAGCGGCAGGCCATCACGAACCCAGATCGCACGATCCGTTCCGTGAAGCGTCACATGGGCACCGATTGGACCACGGTCATCGACGGCAAGACCTACACGGCCCAGGAGATCTCCGCGCGCATCCTCCAGAAGCTGAAGAAGGACGCAGAGGACTTCCTCGGAGAGCCGATCACGAAGGCCGTCATCACGGTTCCGGCGTACTTCGGTGACGCCCAACGCCAGGCGACCAAGGAGGCGGGGCAGATCGCAGGTCTCGAGGTCGAGCGCATCGTCAACGAGCCCACGGCGGCTTCGCTCGCATACGGGCTCGACAAGAACAACGACGAGTTGATCCTCGTCTACGACCTCGGTGGCGGTACGTTCGACGTGTCCGTGCTCGAGATCGGCGAAGGCGTGTTCGAGGTGAAGTCGACATCGGGCGACACGAACCTCGGAGGCGACGACTGGGACCAGAAGGTCATGGACTGGCTCGTGAGTGAGTTCAAGGCCGAGAACGGCATCGACCTGTCGAAGGACGCAATGGCCCTCACGCGCCTCAAGGAGGCTGCCGAGAAGGCGAAGATCGAGCTGTCATCGGTCCAATCGACGGAGATCAACCTTCCATTCATCACGGCGAACGCCGACGGTCCCATCCACCTGCTCAAGACGCTCTCACGGGCGGAGTTCGAGCGTATGACGACCGATCTCGTCGAACGTACCCGCGCACCGTTCGAGCGTGCGATCAAGGACGCAGGCGTGGACGTCTCGACCATCGACCATGTGATCCTCGTCGGCGGATCCACCAGGATCCCGTCCGTGCAGCGCCTCGTCGAGGAGCTCGCGGGCAAGGAGCCGAACCGAACCGTCAATCCTGACGAGGTCGTCGCCCTCGGTGCCGCCATCCAAGCCGGCGTACTCACCGGGGACGTATCCGGCATCCTCCTCCTCGACGTCACGCCGCTCACGCTCGGTGTCGAGACCGAGGGTGGTGTGTTCACCAAGATGATCGAACGCAACACGACGATCCCGACCCGACGGTCCGAGATCTTCACGACAGCAGCCGACAACCAGCCCGAGGTCGAGGTCCACGTGATGCAGGGTGAGCGTGCCATGGCAGCAGACAACATGAGCCTCGGACGCTTCAAGCTCGAGGGTCTCCCGCCGGCGCGTCGGGGTGTTCCCCAGATCGAGGTGACGTTCGACATCGACGCGAATGGCATCGTGTCGGTCTCGGCCAAGGACCTCGGTACAGGCAAAACACAGCAGGTCACCATCACCGGTGGCACCGCGCTCGACTCGAGCGAGATCGACCAGATGATCAAGGATGCAGAGGCGCACGCCGCCCAGGACGCGGAGCGGAAGGCGGCGGCCGAAGCAAGGAACGCTGCCGACCACGCAGTGCACACCGTCGG
The DNA here is from genome assembly GCA_035461905.1 of Acidimicrobiia bacterium. Taxonomy (GTDB): domain Bacteria; phylum Actinomycetota; class Acidimicrobiia; order Spongiisociales; family UBA5794; genus SZUA-442. The sequence goes on from DATHUV010000140.1 coordinate 54,699, forward strand.
ATCCCAGCTCGCCGAGCACGGGGACAAGCTCGATGAAAGCGAGAAGGAACCGATCCAGTCCAAGCTCGACGAGCTCAAGGCACTGCTCGAGGACATGAGCACGTCGACGGAGACACTCACATCTGCCACCACCGGACTGCTCCAGAGCGCTCAGGTGATCGGACAGAAGATGTACGAGGCGGCCCAGGCCGAAGCTGCGGCATCCGAGGGTGAAGGTGGAGGTCAGGCCTCGTCCGGCGACGACGTCGTCGAGGCCGAGGTCGTGGACGAGGACGACGCGTCCTGAGCCCGGTGACGGGCCACGACGGAGATCCACGCATGAACGACGCACACGACACCGGTCCTGTCTCCTCCTCCCCCGCTGGGGACGAGGAGGCAGCGACCGCGGAACGCACAGTCGATCCAGCGGTCACGGCAGACGAGATGCCACCTGTCGACCTCGCGGAGCACATGGGGCTGAGCCTCCCAGAGGATCCCCGCGAGGCGAACGACATCCTGCTCCTGGAGCTCGCCGAGGCCCGCCAGGAGGCCGGCGAGCTCCTCGTCAACCTCCAACGTGTCGCCGCTGAGTTCGACAACTACCGGAAGCGAACCGAGCGGGATCAGATCGAGAACGTCAAGCGCGCAAGCCAGCGAGTCATCGAGTCGGTGCTGCCGACCCTCGACAGCCTCGAGGCCGCACTCTCGATCGAGGCAACGACGGAGGCTGAGGCCAGGATGCTCGATGGGATGCGTGGCACAGAAGCGCTTCTCCTCGAGGCTCTCAAGGCGGAGGGTTGCGAACGGATCGAGGCCCTCGGTGAGGCTTTCGACCCTGCGCTGCACGAGGCCGTGCAGGTGAGCGCGGGTGAGGGGGACCAGATCGTCGAACGGGAACTCAGAAGGGGATACGTGATGCGAGGAAGGGTCATCCGCCCAAGTCTCGTGATCGTCGGACATGCGTAAGGAATGGCTCGAGAAGGATTACTACGCCGAGCTCGGCGTGAGGAAGGACGCCTCCGCGACGGAGATCAAGAAGGCGTACCGCAAACTCGCTCGCCAGTTCCACCCCGACAACAACCCCGGTGACGCCGCCGCCGAGACCAGGT
>DATHUV010000141.1:0-15792 GCA_035461905.1 Acidimicrobiia bacterium
GTCGGATCGGCACGTTCCGCTGCGCCCACGACGAGGTTCAGCCGGCGCACCGTATGGTCGGCTCATGTCGCCGGAGTCGGATTTGCTGTGGGTGTCCTCGCCCTTCCCCTCGGACCTGAGAGCATCGTCGTTGCCCTGGCCGCGATGCTGTCCTTCTTCGGCTTCGTGATCTGGACGCTGTCGCTTCGGAACGACCTCAGCGGCGATCGGTGACCACCATCGGAAGCGCAGACCGAATCGACCCGACCCGGCGGGGGTCGATTCCGGTGGGAGTCACCCCGTGAAGGCCTGGATCTACGACACGATCTACCGGTTCGGCGCCCCGTGGGACCGGGTCGGGGTCCGCGGGGACCTCATCGATCTGATCACGAGTGGTCTGGTCGACCCCGATCGCTACCCGCGCTCGATCGATCTCGGCTGCGGGACCGGAGCCAACGTGGTCTACCTGGCCGAGCAGGGGTTCGAGTCGCACGGCGTCGACTACTCGCGCGTCGCGGTGGACAAGGCCCGGAAGCGAGCGGTCGATGCTGGGGTCGACGTCGACCTGATCGTCGGTGACCTGACCGGTGGCTCATTGCCCGGCCTTGAGGGCTCCTTCGACTTCCTGGTCGACTTCGGCACCCTCGACGACCTGCGCGGGAACGACCGCGCGGCGATGGCAGGGCTTGCCACTGCTCTTGCGCGCCCTGGGGCTCGCTTCCTCGAATGGTGCTTCTACGGGGAGACGGAGCAGCTCCCCCGGTTCAGCTTCCGAGGTACGTCGAGGATGAGCCACATCGCACCAGGTGAGCTCGAAGAGTTGTTCGGGGACTCCTGGGTCGTCGAACCATTCTCAGCCAACCCGCAATGGCGCTCCGCCTGCTTCCTCCTCACCCGGAGCTGACACCCAGCGAGGTTGAGACGCCGGCGAGATGTTCCACGGCTCGGAGATTTCGGCCGCCAATCGTCTCCCATCAGGACCGGAGACCGACCACTCCGTACTCGGCAGCCTTCTGCCTGCGAGCTGGGGATCGACGCCTCAAACGACAAGGGTCCTCCCTCAGGGGGGACGGGCGAACGTAGTGAGCCAGGGGGGCATGCGAGCCTGCGAGCACGAACGTGGAAAGCGACCAGGGGTGAGTCGCACTCTATCCCCCCTGCATCGTCGCTGCGCTCCTCTGCCGTCCCCCCTGAAGGGAGGGACGATGTGGTCGTACCGTTGGACCTACGGCGTTTCGGTGATCCTCGACATCAGGGTGAGGGTGGCTTCGATGATCTGGGATTGGGCTTCGGTGCGGGTGATGCCGGGTTGGCCGTCGCCGGGTTGGAGGCCGTAGTCGCCGAAGTCCGAGTGGACGGCGCCCTCGATGGGTACGAAGACCGCGTTCGGTGGCAGGTCTGAGGCTGAGGCGAGGATCCGGTCCGGCTCGGCGAGCCCGTCGTTCGTGCCGTAGATCGACGACACGGCGAGGCCGGAGCGATCGGAGACATCGGACGAGGGAAATGACGCGTACAGGACGAGGCCGACGATCTCGCCGTAGTTGTCCTCACTCGAGGAGGCGACGACACCCCCGAGGGAGTGGCCGCCCACGGCCCACCGGTCGAGTTCCGTGTCGTCATTGACCCAATTGGCGGCGTAGCTGGTCGAGAAGAACGCGATGCCGAGTGGGGGTTTCACGATGACAACCCGGTATCCCGCCTCGACGATCGGTGTGAGGATGTGTGCGTACGCCCGTGCGTCGACCCGTGCGCCCGGATAGAAGATGAAGCCCGCCGACGGGTCCGAGCCGATGGGCTCCATGAGGATCCGGGACCAGTTCTGCGTGACGGAGACCGTTGCGGACCCCTCCATGGCGTCGAGGGCGATGTCGGTCGCACCGAACGGCTTCAGCCAGAACGCGACGATCGTGAACACGACGAACACGACCGCTCCGAGGATCGACAGCCAACGCTTGTACGGCCGGTCGGGGTGCCTGAGGGCCCACACGACGGTCGCCACACCCGCCACGATGAGGCCGACGTAGAACACTCCGTAGGAGGGGTGTCCGGCGGTGATCGGACCCCAGTTCGTAATCAGCAGCCAGAGCGACACGACTGCCGCAGCTCCGCCAGCGAGGTCGGCGGGGCGTCTCGAGATGTTCTGCATCGAGGGATTCTCCCACCCGGCGGCCACGACCGATCCGGTGGGCGGTCGATCAGGCGGTACGCATCGACCGTCGGAGGCGGAACCCTGCAACGGTGAGCAGAACGGCCGCGTACGCAGCGAGTACCCCGAGTTCGGGGAGGATGTCGACGATCGTCCCGTCCTGGCGTACGAGGACCGCGAACGCGTCCATGGCCCAGGCGTGGGGAGTGAGATGCGCGACCCGCTGCATCGTGTCGGAGAAGAGCTCGATCGGGATCATGCATCCGCCAAGGGCTGCGAGACCGAGCCCGAGCATGACCCCCACGCCTCCCGCCTGCTGGTCGTTCTTGAAGACCGTGCCCATGAGCATCGCCGCGCCCGCTGCCACGGCGCCGAAGAGGATCATCACGGCGGCAGCACCGAGCGGGTCGCCCCAGTTGACCTGGAACAGGAGGAGCGTGGCGAACAAGATGTAGAGGCCCTGCACCATCACGACACTGAACCGTCCGAGGCCCTCCCCGGTCACCACGGTGCCCGCAGAGGTGGGAGTCGACAGCATGCGGCTCGCCACGCCGAGCCGGCGCGTCTCGATGATGGCCGCCGACCCTGTGAGGCCGGTGAGGAACATGAACAGGACGAGCGAAGACGAGGCCCCGAGATCGAACTGGCCGAGGGAGGACGGGAAGATCGCCTCACCGACCGTCTCGACGCTCACCACGACCCCGGTGACGGTCGGGTGGAGGGTCCCTGCCAGGGCGAGGGAGTCGTCGAATGGCACATCCGTCTCGGCCGATGCGAACCGGGCCGCGCGGATCACCGTGGCCTGATCGGTCACCTCCGATCCGACGATCGTTTGGAACACCGCGGCATCGGGCCGAGCGAGAAACCCGACCTCTGCCGTGCCACCGTCGCGTAGGAGTTCGTCGTAGCCGGCCGGGATGACGACGGCTGCCTGAACCGTCCCGCGCTCCACCGCAGCCACGGCATCGTCGGAGTCCTCGTACCGGACGATCTCGATGTCGTCGCGATCATCGAACGACAGAGCGAGGGACTCTCCGAGGTCGCCCGCACCGCTCTCCACGACGATCCCGAGTCCAGGCACAAACGAGCCGCCGAATTGGGCGCCGATGATGACGATGATCCCAATTGGCAGGATGAAGACGAAGAAGATGTTGGAGCGCTCCCTCACGAGGCGCACCATGGCCACCCACGCGATCGTCAGGGCCTTCACGTCGCGAGCCCCTTCCGGGAGAACCGGGCCATCGCGAGGGCCCAGGTGACAACCGTGAAGACTGCAAGGCCAGCCATCGACGGCACGATCATCGACAGGCCTCCCCCGCCTGCGAGGTCGGACAGACCCAACAGGAACCACCGGTGCGGACTGAGATACGACAGGTACGCGAGGACGCCGCTCCCGAGGTCCGACGGGAAGAAGACACCACCGATCATTCCAAGACCCACGGCGATGATGGACATGAGGTTGCCTGCCTGTTCCGGCGTCTTCGCAAAGGCGGCAACGACCATCATGATCCCGGTCGCCGAAGCCACGCCCATCACGATGAGGAGCGCGACCCCGACCGGGTTCCCCCACGACGCGCCGATCAGGACCGACGACGCCACGACAAGCAAGGTCATCGACACGAGCCCGAGGACGAAGCTGACGATGGCCTTTCCGACGACGATGCTCAGCATCCGGATCGGGGCGGCGAGGAGCCGCCTGATCGTCCCCTGCTGGGTCTCCTCCAAGAGGCCGTTGACCCCGAACGAGACCGTGAAGAAGAGGAAGAACACCGACATCGATGCGGCGAAGAACGTCGCGAGGTCGAGCTGACGGACCGCTGTCTCGACGGCGCCCACGGTGATCGCCTGCGGGAGCCCGGCAGCCACACGCTCGGAGAGCTCGGCAACGAGCTCCGGGGACGGCGACCCGCCCGAAGCGGCGATCGCCGTCGTCACGGCGAGCTGGGACGTGCGCACCTCCGAGGCAAAGCCCTCGGTGATGGCCCTGGCGATCTCGACCGAGGTGGGATTGTCCGGGCTCGCGATGATCATCACGCTCGCGTCCCGTCCCGCGACGACAGCGTCGGAGAACCCGGGCGGGATGACGATCGAGGCGGCCACGTCGTTGCCCTCCGCGAGCGTCCGCGCTTCTTCAAGTGATGCGGGGCGCTGCGCGACCTCGATGATCCCCTCGGTATCGAGCTGGTCGAGGACTCCGACGAACCCCGAGGAGACGGCACCATTGTCCTGATCGGTCACCGCGAACACGGGTACGAACGCACCCTCGGCGACGTCCCCGAGGACTGCGTTGAAGATGAACGCGAGGCCGAGCGGGGCGATGACGCCGAGAATGAACGCCGAACGGTCCCGGATACGGAGCCGAAGGTCCTTCGCCGCGATGAGCCCTGCCGCCCCCATCAGTCGCGCAGCGCCTTGCCGGTCAGGTGGAGGAACACCGACTCGAGGTCCGGTTCGGTGATCTCGACCGAGGTGATGTACGCACCGGCTCCGGCGGCCGCACCGAGGATCGCCGGGAGGGCACCGCTGCCGTCTGAAGAGACAACGTCGATTCCCCCGTCGGATGGTGTCACGGCCTGGACGACGTCGAGGCGACCGATCGCATCGACGGCACCGTCGAGGGTCCCGGAGGCACCGAGCCGGATGATGTCGCGACCCCCGACGAGGGCGGTGAGTTCGCGTCGGGTGCCCTCGGCCTTGATGCGGCCCTCGTCGATGATCCCGACCCGGTCACACAGCCGCTCGGCCTCTTCCATGTAGTGGGTCGTGTAGAGGACCGCCAGGCCCTCGACAGCGAGGTTCTCCACGCTCGACAGGATGGCGTTACGTGACTGGGGATCCACACCGACCGTCGGCTCGTCGAGGATGAGCAGACGAGGCCGGTGCAGCAGCCCGATGCCGATGTTGAGGCGGCGCTGCATGCCCCCCGAGTACTCCTTGGCGCGGTCGCCCGCCCGGTCCGACAACCCGATGACCTCGAGTACCTCATCCACTCGGGCTGTGAGGTCGCTGCCGCCCAACCCGTAGAGCCTGCCGAAGAACCAGAGGTTCTCCCGGCCGGTGAGGTCCGGGTAGATCGCGAGTTCCTGGGGAACGAGCCCGATGAGGTTCTTCGTGGCGATGCTCGTCGTCGTCATCGTCTCACCGGCGATGCGCACGGACCCTGCGTCAGCCTCGAGAAGCCCGGCGATCATCGAGATCGAGGTGGTCTTGCCGGCGCCGTTCGGTCCGAGGAGCCCGTACGTCTCACTCTGCTCGATCCAGAACCCGACACCGTCGACAGCGAGCAGGTCGCCGAACGCCTTCCGCAGGCCTTCGACCTCGAGTACCAACGAACCCATGCGCCTCCCCCGACTCGTGACGGCCCCCACCTTAAGCGCGCGAGCAATCCCGCGCCCTACGTGAGTCCTTGACCCACGGCCCTCTCTGCGTCGCAATGATGTGTTTCCCACGCCGGGCGTGAGTCGGTGACCTACGGCCCTCTCTGCGTCGCCTCGCTCCGCGTCTCTCCCGCGGGGAGAGACATAAGAAGTGGCGCGAGCTTCGCTCGCTCCATCCTCAGAGGGAAGGTTGTCGAGCTCCGCTCGCTCCTCTCAGTCCCTTGGGGTTCGCTCGCTCCTCCGGTTGGGTAGCGTTGCGGGGTGCTGACGGTGCTGCAGGTCTCGACCGATGTTCAGGACATCTTCGCCTTGGATCTGCTGATCAAGCAGCTGGCGCTCGCGCTCGGGCTTGCGATGGTGCTCGGGAACGGATACGCCATCTACAAGAACCGTAAGGGCGACAAACCCAAGGACGAGGAGGGCGAGTTCCGTCCCGGACGGGCGTACTGGCTCCTGGGGGTCGGGATGCTGATCGCTACTTGGGGAGCCGTCAGCCTGCTCTCCTGAGTCGGTCGGATACGCTGCGTGGCGGGCTGAAACATTTTTTGTTACGCGGCGGTCCTCGACCGTGTAGTGTGGCTCGCAAGCTTCAGACCGATACTGCATCGGCCCCAATACATAGGCCCGAAGGAAGGCAATCCCATGGCACACGTGACAACGCCGCGCTGGCAGTCGCCAGTATCCAGGCGCATTCTCTTCATCGTCATCGCCGCCGCGGCGGCGCTGATTCTCCTCACCTCCCTACTCGTGTCAAACGCCACGGCGGCAGCAACGGTAGAGATCGTGGAAGGTATCGAAGGCGATGCATGCCAAGAACTCGGATATGGCATTGATGCCGAGGAGTTCGTGATCCCCGCCAGCGGAGGTCGCTACAGCGCCACGTTCGACCTCGGCGACGGTGTCAGCGTTTCACTCAATTCCCCTCCAAACAGGAAGTTCGTCGACTTCACGATCACGAACGGGTTAGTGAACGGTGCGGTTCTGTTCAATCGTGTCGACCAGGACCAGGGCGCGTGGTACGACTACGACCCGGCTGTCAGCGGAGGTCGCCTCGAGCCACCGCCTCGGGACTCCGGGAACGACAAGAAGGTCGTGCTGTGTTTCGCCGAGACGGCCAGTCTCTCCATTGAAGCCACGCTCAACGACATCGATGTTCCGGCGGCTCCGACCCCCGTGGTAACCAACCCGCTCACGTGGACCTTCACCGTGAAGAACACGGGTGGCCTGCCATTGACCGGTGTCAACGTCAAGGAGGGCACGACGACGATCTGCTCGATAGGAAGCCTGGCACCGGCCGCTGAGGGATCCTGCACGCCGGCGGACGAAACGGGCGTGATCGACGGAGAGGTGGTCACGAGAACCTTCACCGCCACAGGTTCGGATCCCGAGGGGGCGCCTGTCACCGCCGCAACGACACCAAGCTATCTCGTCGGTTTGGAGTGCGGTGAGCCAACCACGACCGGCGGACCACAGCTCACGGATGATCCCTACTCGGCGTTCTGGGCAGGCGAGCCCTCGAAGGAGGACGGCACCTGCGCGATCCCGATCAGCATCTCGACCGAGAGCAATGAGACTGATCAGCTCGTCCGCGTGGAACCGGCCGAGGGATTCACTTGGTATGGCGTGACCGGCTTGGTGACGATCCAATGGGACGCCGAGGTAGCAACGCTTGACGCCGTCCCTCGTACCAAGCAGGTGTTCAACGACGACTCCTCGGCAATAGTCCCATGGTGTGCCGAGGTTGTGGGAATCAAGCTGGTCACCGACGAGTGGTACTACCAGCTCGATCCCGTAGACGGGATATACGATGCCGCGACAGCTGGAGGCGATACGTGTCTCGTGCTCCAGTCGACGACACCCGTCGTCGGGACCGGCCTCGTCCAGACCACCGAGGTGTTCTACATCTTCAACGATCCGATCCTCAGCCGGCCGAGGTGATGGGCATCAGTCGCTGACGAGCAAACCGGGAACGCTCCGTACACCCAACGTGCGGAGCGTTTCTCGCGCTTCGACCCGCTGGTCGACGTCTAAGCGGCCGCCGCCAACCCGATCGATGGTCAGGGTGAGGAGCGCCGACTCGTACGCGTCCCCGCGCCCGGTCGCGGCAGCGAGACCGGCCTCGAGCGCGTTGATCGCGCTCTCCGTATCGCCTGCGGCGTCGAGAATCGAGCCGTGGATCCTGGCGAACAACGGGGAGTAGAAGTCGAGGTACTCGGAAGGAGACCGCCGCATGGCATCGTCAAGGATCCTGAGACCCTCAGGCGGTGATCCGGCCCTGCACGTCGCATCGGCGAGGTGGATCGACGCCTCGAGCCCGTAACCGTCGAGGCCGAGTCTCTTGGATGCCTCTATCGCCGACTCCAGAAGCTCCTTCGACCGGCCGAGATCCCCGCGAAGGCCATACATCCTGCCGAGGAGAACGTCGACGAATGCGATGCCCTCATCGAACCCCGATGCCACGTACGTCCGTCGTGCCGCCACCAGGGGTTCCTCCGCCTCGTCGAAACGACCTTGATTCACGAGTACCTCACCGATGTTCGCCGCGGCATGTGCGGCCTCCACTGCGTTGCCGAGCCTGGTGACCGTCTCGCGGCCCTCCTGATACCGCTCGAGGGCGGTTTCCCAGTTACCGCGCCAGTACTCATACACGCCGAGGTTCTGTGCAATCAGCGCCTCCTCCTCCAGCATCGCGTGTCTGCGATAGATCTCGAGTGACCGCTCGGAGTTCACGGCGGCGTCGAGATCACCGAGCATGACGAGCGCATAGTCGAGGACGCTCAGTGCGCGCGCCAGGGCAACATCATCACCGATTTCCTGGGCGGCGTCGATCGCGGCTCGGGCCTCGCGCATCGCCTCGAGGGGCTTCTGTTGCGCCTGACGAATGACCGCTGCCTGCCCGATCGCCTGCACACGGACCGCTGTGAGCTCCTCCGCCTTCGCCTCTTCCGCGAGCCTGCGCACCCTGGTCGTCTCCGCGAGGGCAGCTGCATAGCGACCTGCGCGCTCCTTGGCACGAGCACGCTTCAGGAGCACACGGGCGCGCTGGGCCGGGTCGCCACGCGTGAGTTCCGAGGCTCGTCGGTATGCCTGGAGGGATGCGTCGAACTCTCCAAGGCGCTCACGAACGTCGCCGAGCTTCACCCACACGTCACGACGCTCGTGTTCGGTCGCGACATCGATGCCGCGGCCTGCCTCGATCGCCCGCTTGAACTGGACGGCGGCCTCAGAGTTCGCATACCGCTCCATGTTGCGGTCACCGGCGATCCGGCAGAACTCCCAGGCGCGCTCGGCGTCCCCGGCGAGGAAGAAGTGGAGTCCGAGGATGTCCGCCACGGCGTCGGTCTTGCCGGCGTTGGCGTCGAGGACGATCTGGCCAGCACGAGAGTGGAGTTCCCGGCGCCGCCGGAAGGACAACGCCTCGTAGGCGGTGTCGCGCACCATGGCGTGCCGGAACTGGAGGCGGTTCGGCCCGTCCTCCTCGAGGAACTGGTTGAGGCGCTCCCGTGTCGCCTGGTCGAGGGTGACGCCCTGGGAGGCGAGGAGCGTCCTGGCGTCGGCGATGCGGAAGCTGCGGCCGAGCACCGAGAGATAGAGCAGCACCCTTCGCGAAAGCGGCTCGAGGTTGTCGATCTGGCTCCCGACGACACCATCGAGGGAGGTGGGAAGCGAGCCGACATCACCCGTATCCCGCGCAACTCTGACCAGCTCCACGATGAAGAGCGGGTTACCGCCTGAGCGGTCCGCGACCGCCCTGACCACGTCGGGGAGCAGCGGCGCCGCCTCCGAGGTCGCATGGACGAGCGCGACCGTCTCCGCTTCGTCCAACGGTTCGAGGGTGAGCGTCGTGACCGCGTCCTGCTGGATCCGGTTCCGGCATGTCTGGATCACGAGCCACGGATGGCTGTGCGCCTCGATGGCGAGGTGTGCGATGAGGGCTTCGCTCGCCGCGTCTGCCCAGTGCATGTCCTCCCCGACCATGATCAAGGGGTCGGGATGCACGGCGGCGAGGATCTCCACGAAGACGTCGATCGTCCGGTTCTGTCGGAAGCGGGGATCAATCGCTGCCGACTCCGGGGTGTCCGGAACGTCGACCTGCGTGATGTCGCCCAGAAGAGGGGCCATCGGAAGCAGCTCCGGTGCCATGCGTTCGACGGTGGCCAGGAGGGTCTTCGCCATCTCGTCGTTCGAGGCCCGTTCGATTCCGAGCAACTCTCGGACCGGATCGCGGAACGGCCGGTACGGGTTGGCCGCACCGTACGGCTCTGCGCGCAACTCGATGGCAGGGACCCTGGATCCCGAGACGGCCTCCTCGACGGTCCTGGTCTTGCCGATGCCCGTCGGACCTGTGACCGCGAAGGCGCCACCCATTCCCTCGGAGACGCTGGCGACGGCGTCACGGAGGAGGCCGAGTTCGTGGGCCCTCCCGACGAACGGCACCGTGGTCGCCTCGCGTGCGGTCCTCGTGCCCGTTTCCTCGCCGAGCGCCAACGCTCTGACCGGTTGGGTCTTTCCCTTCACGAAGAAGGGCTCGACCGGATCGGAGGAGAACAGCGTGGTCGAGCCGTCCACGACCTGTGGCGCCGCGTACACCGTACCGACCGGGGCGGCGGCCATGAGCCGCGCCGCGAGGTTGACCGTGTCACCCATGATCGTGTAGGTGGACCGCAGCTCCGATCCGACCTCTCCGGCGAACACGTGTCCCCTGTTCACGCCGATCTTCACACCGAGGGGCGTCGGGATGTCCGCGATCCGCCTCGCTGCCCTCAGCGCCTTCCCATCCTCGTCCATCGACGTGGACGGGACGCCGGCGACCAGGATGATCTTGAACGCATTCGCATCCACGTCCGTCGCAAGGAACGTCACCTCCTCTGCGTCCGCGATGCGGGTCACGTTCTCGACCAACTCGCCGATCTCCCGAGCGGTCGCCTCGGCACCGACCGTGGCAATGTGGTCGTCGATGCCGAGGACCTTGGTGAACACGACGGTCGCCAGTCGGTGCTCCGAATCGATCGCGCCGGTTGTGAGGACCGACCGAAGCGCGGTGGAGAGATACTCGCTGGGTGCGTCGTCGGATCGGTCGGACCCCGGGGGCGGCCCGCTCGGCGGTGTGCGAGCCGTCCGCCAGCGGAGAAGCCACCCGTCGCCCTTGCGCTTCGTGGCCGCGTTCGGTGGCAGGAGATCGCGGGTGTCGTCGCTCACCACGATCTCGCCGGCGACGGCCGTTCCCTCCATCTCGTTCACCTGCGAGGCGGTGGGTCCTGCGACGATGAGTTCACGGTGCGTTCCGGTCGGCATGAACAGATGGACGGGACCGGAGTGGAGGCCGACCGACATGCGGAGCATCACCCTGCCCACTGACGTGGGGACGTCGACAGCCCGTCGGAGCGCAGCGCGCATCTCCACAGCTGCACTCGCCGCCTGTGTCGCGTGGTCGGGGCCCTCGAAGAGGAGAAGGAGGGCGTCGCCGCCGTACTTGAGGAGGGTGCCGCCGCGGTCCCATGCGAGGCTGAGCATCTCACCGAACACGCGGTTGAGGACCTCGGTCAGCTCCTCTGCACCTACTCTGCCACGGGCGGCGAGCTTCTCGGAGAGTGCCGTGAAACCGGAGATGTCTGCGAAGCACAGCGTCCCTTCGAGGGTCGCCCAGCCTCCACCGTCGCTGCCGACGCGCGCCAGCACGTTTGCGGGAACATATCGATCGATGCCAGACGACGCCGCCACTCACCCTCCGTAAACCAAGCCGTGGACGCGACACTACCGGTCGCCGGATCAGTGGGTCGGCGAGTCGGTGGGGCCGCCGGGATTTGCGGGAGCGGGTCAGGCCTTCACGACGAAGTCAGCCAGGGATTCCTTGGCGGCCTCGTAGCCCACATCGATGATCGTCTCCCATGCCGTGAAGTCCATGATGCCGAACCGCCCCACGTCGGGGCGCAGGACGAGGTCCGCGTCTCCGGCTCCGGGCTGCCCGCTGACCGTCGACGACGCGATCAGCGTCTCGAGGAGTCGGGGAACCTCCAGGCGGTCCCGTCCCGGAACGAGGCGTTGCCATGCCACGCTCCAGCCGGAGAGATCGCCGTCGGGGGGAAGGTCGGCGATCGGCAGGGAGCTCGGCGCCCTGAGATCGATGGCGATGATCGTGCGCGGGTCGAAGATCCGTCGCATCGTGGCCGTCGGCACGTTGTCGAGGACGCCGCCGTCGACGAGGACGTGCCCCTCCGGCGACACCATCGGAGGGAAGACACCGGGGATCGAGACGCTCGCACGAACGGCCGACCACACGGCGGCGTCCGTGTGTTCGTGGACGACTCCCTCGGTGAGGTCCGTGCTCACGCAATAGAAGTCCGTCCACAGGTCGCGGATGTCCGTGTCGCCGTATGCGTCACGCATCCCGGACGTGAGGCGTCGACCACGCCCCGCCGAGACCACTGGAAGTGTCGTGTCGACGAGCTTGCCGCGTTCGAACGTGACGTGGCGGACGAGCTCGACGATACGGTCCCACTCCCAGCCCATCGCAAACGAGGCGCCGATCGATGCACCCATGCTCGCACCACCCACGTGATCGATCGGAATGCCCGCGTCGAGCATGGCCTTGATGACACCGAGGTGAGCGAACCCCCTTGCACCTCCCCCACCGAAGACGACGCCGACGCTGCGATCGAGCACGATCCTCGCCACACGCTCGACGTCGTCGCTGGAACCCCTTCGGATGTGGTGGTGCCTGGCCGGTGACCGCAGGTCGAGGATCGCGTCGGTACCGGTCGGCTGTGCCCCGACAGGATGGACGAGGACCAGGTGTTGGCTTGCACCGGCTTCCGCCGATTCCCTTGGGGAAGGCTCCTCATACGGCGCATGTTGACCAAGGCCCTCCACGCCACCGATCGACAGCATCACATCACACTGACGTCTGCACAGACGCGTCCACTCGATGTCGGACGGGTCACCGATCAGCACCAGGAGGTCGTTCTCGTCCTCGAGGCGGTGGAGGTACTCGGCGACACGAGCCCTCGACGGCTCGTCGCCGAGACGATCGCGGGCATCCGCTGCCGTCACGACGGCGATCCTCGCATCACCGGCAGCGTCCAAGAAGGCTTCCGCGAACTCGAGGTGGAGCGGTGACGATCCCGCGGGTACCACCGCGACCACGTTCGTGGCGGAGTCGGGCCTCTCGCCGTGGATCGACCGGTTCAGGCGGCCCATGACGGTACGGGTCACGTCAAGGAGGACGTCGGGATGAGCGAAGACGAGGGAGCGGAAGTCCCCTGCAGGGATGCGCATCAGTGCCGAGTCGCGTCGTGCGGTGACCGTCGCCGACCTCGGCTCGTTCGTGATGAGTGCCATCTCGCCGACGACATCGCCTGGGCCGAGCGTGCCCACCGTCTCGGATGCACCCTCCGGAGTTGTGATGATCACGTCGAGGTGTCCTGCGACCACGACGAACGCCTCATCCCCTTCCTCGCCCTCGTCGACCACCGACTCGCCTGCGGGAACCAGCACCACCTCGGCGGTTCGGGCGATGGAGGTGAGCATCGCCTCGTCGAGGCGCCGGAACACGGACGTCGAACTCAGGTGCCGGACGATGTCAGCGATCGACCACCCCCGGTTCCCCTCGACCACCGATCCTCCTTTCGTGCCGACCCGTCACGCTAGTCGCGACCCCCTGATGCGTGCCGAGCGAATCGGGGGAGAATCCCTGACACGACAAGGTGGAGGTCAGAAGGGATTCGGGGACCCCGCCGAATCACTGTTGATGCGCTCGCGCTCGGCCGCGGCCGCCTCGATCGCGGTTCGGGCCTCCGGAACCGTTGCCATCAGCTGGTCGAACTGGCGCTTGTCGAGCACGAGGAGGGTCGTGATCCCGCGCGCCCTGACACTGGCATTGCGCCGTTGCCGACCAAGCAGCGCCATCTCCCCAAAGAAGTCGCCATCCTCGAGCCAGGCGATGACTTCCTCGGACGGATCGCCGATATCGCGCACGACCTCGACGACGCCCCGAGCGATCACGTAGAAGGAGTCGCCGAGCCCTCCCTGACGGAAGACGATCTCGCCGTCGTCCACCAGTCGGGTCTCGAAAGCGCTCGAGATGTCCTCGAGCACCGGAAGGTCGAGGTCGGCGAAGAGCGGGATCTTGCGGAGCCGTTCGGGTCGGACACGAGCCGAGAGCCCGTTGGCGCTGACATCGAACCCGTGCTGCTTCGTCCACATGGTGCTGAACGGGCCACCCGATCCCAGCAGCGCCTCGAACGTCCCCGTCTCGACCACGACTCCACCGTCGAGCACGACGATGAGGTCGGCCGTCTTCACCGACTCGAGGCGGTGCGTGACGCTGATCACGGTCCTGCCCTCCCGAAGACGCTCGATCGCCCCGATCAGGTCGGCTTCGGCCTCGGGGTCAAGGCCCGACGCGACCTCGTCGAGGAGGAGGAGCCTCGGCTCCCTCGCGAGGGCACGCGCGATGCCGACGCGCTGCGTCTCGCCGGTCGACAGGAGCGTTTCGCCACTATCGAGCGTCGTTTGCGCCCCGTCGGGAAGGCTGGCAATCACCGATGCGAGACCCGAATCGACGAGGGCGCGACCTACGGACTCGGGCGAACACTCCTCGTCGCCGAGGGTCACGTTCGCCTCGAGCGTCCCGTCGAACAGGTAGGTGTCCTGGAATGCGACACCGACCATGCGGCGCATCTGATCACCATCGACGGTGGCGAGGTCGAGCCCATCGACGAGTACCGCGCCCTCCTCGAGGTCGTAGAGGTCGAGCAAGACGCTCAACATGCTGCTCTTCCCGGAGCCGTTCGGCCCGACGATCGCCACATAGCTGCGGGCGGGGATCTCGACCGAGACCCCTTTGAGCTGTGGTTCCCGATCGCTGCGGTAACGGAAGACGACGTTCGAGAACGTGATGACGGAGTCCATATCGGGAGGCGCCTGGCCGTCCTGACGATCCTCCGCCATCGGCACCGCGAGGAGGGCGTCGATCCTCCGGATCCCGGCCTCGGACTGCTTGATGCTCGGAAGGACCTCGATGCCGAAGACGCCCGACTCCCAGGCGAACTCGGTGAGAATCGCTGCAAACGCCGCGAAGGCCCCAGGGTCGAGCGAGCCCGAGAGGGCGAACGAGGCACCGACGCCAATGATCGCCAGCCGTGCGAACTCGACCGCGTACTCCGAGATGACCATCTCCACGCCGATCCTGCCCTCGGCCTTCTCCGACGCACCCCTGAGCGTCTCCACCTTGAGCGAGAAGCGACGGATCGAGCGATCTCGAAGCGAATAGGCGCGAATGATCTTCTGGGCCCGGAGGTTCCCCGAGACCTCCTCGAGGACATCGGCGATACGTTGTTTCTCCTCGTCCAACGCAGCCTCGGAGTCCGGAGCGAATCGATACACGAGGTAGACGATGATCGGGAGGACGACTACTGAGATGAGCGCGAGGCGGACATCGAGCAGGAACATGACGGGCAGATAGAGGGCCATTGCCGTCAGTGACCTCAGGCCGACGAGCGGGTTCTTGATGACCCCTTTCGACAGTTCCGCGAGGTCGGTCGAGAAGTGGGAGATGAGGTTCCCGGTCATCGCGCGATCGTGGAATCGAAGGGGAAGCCATTGGAGGTGCACGAACACGGACGTGCGCACATCGGCCATGATCCTCGAGGTCGCCTTCGCCGAGAGCCGCGCTGCAGTGAAGCCCGCAAGCACGGACACGGTGAAGCCGACCAGGAGAACACCGACCACGAACTCGATCGTGACCCCGGGATCTGGCTCGATCACCAGATCGATCACGAATCCAATGGCGAGCGCGAACACGAGGGTGAACACGGCACGCAGCATCATCGTCACGACGAGCCCGAAGCCGAGCGCCTTGTGCGGCTTCCAGAACTCGAGTATCCGTCCGAACGTCTTGAGCACGCTCCCCCGTCCTCCCGGCGTGGGAGCAATCTACGGGATGCGCAGGCTCCGCACACCGCCACAGGGGGAGAACGTTGCTCACCACGCGGGTCCCCCTCGTCCCCCTCGTCCCCCTTTCAAGGTGTCGCACAATCGCGAAATGCGGAACCAACGGGGAGAAACGCGAACGACCACATCCTGCGACCCGCGAGCGGAGCGAGCACCGTCCCGTCTCTCGTGGCGGCCGCCTACTGACTGCCTTGCTACATTCGGGGCATGCAGATCGGACTCATCGCGCAGCTCCATGGTCGGCCCGGATCGGAACTCAACCCTTCCTGGCGGTCGATCGAGGCACTCGCCACGACAGCCGAGGCCGTCGGTTTCGACATGTTCGTGTTCGAGGACGCG